>JAJZTS010000008.1 GCA_021848725.1 Pseudomonadota bacterium | reverse complement strand
GTCTGGTCCTTCCTGCGCCAGTTCATGTACACCAAGTTCATCCTGGTCACCGACGACGACGTCGACGTGCGCGACTGGAAAGAGGTGATCTGGGCGCTGACCACCCGGGTCGACCCGGCGCGCGACATCCTGATCGTGGAGAACACCCCGATCGACTACCTCGACTTCGCCAGCCCGGTCTCCGGGCTTGGGTCAAAGATGGGCATCGACGCCACCCACAAGTGGCCGGGCGAGACCCAGCGCGAATGGGGCCGGCCGATCGCGATGGACGCCGCGGTCAAGGCCCGAGTCGACGCCCTGTGGGACCAACTGGGCCTCTAGCCAGCCGCCAATAGTTGAGTATAATTGTCGGACATTATTCCTGGAGCATAGCCATGTCTGCCGAACTCTTTGCTGCCGCCAAAACCGGCGATGTCGAGGCCTTGCGCCGCCTGATCGCGGCCGGCGCCAACCCCAACGCCACCAACGATGAAGGCCAGACCCCGTTGCATATCGCCGCCGTCGAGGGTCACCTCGGCGCGGTGCAGGCCCTGATCGACGCCGGCGCCGACGTCAACGCCCGCGACGCCATGCAGTGGACCCCGCTCTTCAAGGCCGCCTACAACCACGAACAGGACACCGGCTTCGCGCCGGTGGCCAAGGCCCTGATCGACGCCGGCGCCGACGTCAACGCGCGGATCGGCTTCGGCCTCACCCCGCTGATGCTGGCCGCCGGCGGCGGCGAGGGCGCGGTGTGCGAGGTGCTGCTCAATGCCGGCGCCGATGCCTTTGCCAGCAACGAAGCCGGCCGCACCGCGCTACAGATGGCCAAGGAACGCCATTGGGTCGACGTGATCAACCTCTTGCACGAGGCGACCGGCTTCGTGCCGGAAACCGAAGGCGCCTGCTCCACCGGGCGCAAGGGCCCGAGCGATCAGAACGTGATCAACTTCATGAAGCGGCCGATGCACTGAAGACCGCGGGCCGCGGCTTCACTCAGGCAGCGGCCAGATCTTCTTCACGTGCTCGGCCGTAAATAGCTTCTTGCCGACGGGGCTGAGCACGACATAGATTTCCAGTTCAGCCAGAGGCAAGCCGGCGGGCAGATAGCCGTCGTAGGAGTCGTCGAGGTAAAGCGGAAAGGTATCGGCATAGATCACCTTACCGTCGGAACCCAGATTGGGAAACAGCGCATGCCAAGACAGCGTCGGCGGTGCATTCTCGACATCGGCCGGCAAGCGTTGCCACTTTGGCCAGCCGTTTTCGGCATAGCGATAAAACCGCCCACGATGGAAGGCGACGACATCGGTGTCGTAGGCCGGTGCGCAATATTGCCCGAAGCAGCGTAGCTCGAATTCCCCCGGCGCCGTGGTAATCGTCACCAATAGGCTCTTGGGACCATAGCCGATACAAGCACCAGCCGGAAGGGCCTGCAACAACGGGCTATCGCAAGTGATGATGGTCTTCGACACATCCTTGACAACAAACTGCGCGGCCGATGCCCATGGCATCGCCAACACCGCGGCGAGCCATAGACCGGCCGCCAGCGTCCTATTCGATTTCATCGCAACACCCCCTGATTATTTTTCCGGCATGCCCAAACGCGCGCATGAATCATGCCACCGGTCTTGGCCCGGTCGCGCCGAGCCTTTATTGATTTGTTTTGGCCAGCCTAACGTTTGACGCCGTCGAGGCCGCCCTTCAACACATAGACCTCGAAGCCGCGCTGCTCCAACAGGAAGGCCGCGGTCGCGCTGCGTTGGCCGGACTGGCAGAACGCGACGTATTTTCGCTTGGTATCCAAATCTTGCGTCTTGCCGCGTAGCTGCGCCAAGGGGATATTGATCGCACCGCGCAAGGTACCGGTCTTGAATTCGTCCTCCAGGCGCACGTCGATCAAGCCGGCACCCTCGGCCGCCATGTGCTTCACTTGTTCCACCGTGACCCATTTGACCATCGGCGCCTTGAGCAGCTCGTTGAAGTCCTGCTGCGCCATGCGCATCAGTACGCCGTCGCTACGCATGGTCACGGTAGCATTGCGCGGCATGCCGGAAATCAGCGCCTCTTCGCCGAAACCATCGCCCTTGCCCAAGGTGGCCAGCATCTCGATCTTGCCGCCGGCACCCACCCGGCTGACCTCGGCCGCCCCCTCGCGGATCAGGTAATAGTTGTCGCCCGGCCCGCCCTGCTGGATCACCACGTCGCCGGCCTTGACCTCGATTCGCTTGAACCGGCCGAACATCGCATTGGTGTTGACCGGCGGCAGCTTTTGGAAGGCCGGCAGGGTCAACACCGTGAACATCCATTCGGGATCGTCGCCCTCGAATTCGGTGACCTCGAAGCCAGTGGCCTGGTCCATGGTCACAAAGCGATCCAGCACCGCCTCTTCCACCCGCAACACTTTCGCCGGACCGTCGGCCACGCCGGTATAGTGGCGCGGCTTCAGCCTGGCCAAGGCATAGCGGCCGTCTTCGCTGCCCGCCTCGATCAACATCGGCGCACGCCCCTCGTCGACCAGGTTGACCCGCCCGGCGATCAGGTAATACAACCAGTTGTCGTTGTCGCCTTTCTTAAACAGCGTCTGCCCCGGCTTGAATTCCAAAATCTCCAAGCACTTGCCCAATTCGTCCATGCTCTGCTGCGACAACGAGCCCATCGGCACGAATTGATCCAAGTAATCGAGCATCTCTTGTTTCACCACAGCCAACCCTTCCGAAGAATTGCTTGCGAAAATCACGCCGACAACGGCTCGACCGCGTATTCCACCGCCAAGGTATGGCTCTGCCCCGCCGGCACGCCGACCTGATTCTCGAAGGCATTGGCGCTCTCGACGCAAACCATCTCGCGCCAACCGCCCTGGCCCGCGACGCCGGGACCGAAATCGCCCATCGCCTCGGCCTTTTCGGTCCATGGCGTCCATACCACTGTGGAGCGGCTGCCCGACTTGGCGATGCGAATGCGACGGTTGAGTCGTGCATCTTCGATCACGCACTCGGCCTCGGTGTTCAGATAGACGCGGTCGGTCTCGCCGCTGAAGCCGATGGCGCCATCCTGACGCTTGCGCGCGAAATTTTCCACCTTGTCCAGATAGTCGCAACCGCTCAGGCCCTGCACCTTGACCTCGGTGATGTCGCCGATCTCGAAATAGGTATGCAGGGCCTCGCCGATGACGAAGTCCTGCGCGCCGAGATTGTGGGTAACCAGCGCCACCTTAAGCGTCGCGCCCACGCTGACGCGAATCTCCAGGCGGGTCGGATGCGGCCACTGCGCACGCATCGGCTCGGTTTCCTGCATGGTCAGCACGACCTCGGTCGCGCCGTCGCCCAGGGCGCGCGTGCCGGTCACCATCCAGGGCACGGTGCGGGCAAAACCATGCGCGGGAAAGCCGGCCTCGCTCGCATGCGGCCCGAACCAGGGCCAGCATACCGGCACGCCGCCGCGGATGGATTTGCCCGGCGCGTATTTCGCCTGACTCGACACCCAGACCACCGGCCGCGCCTGCCCCTTGGGCTGCCAGGACACGACATGGCCGCCTTGCAGGCAGATGCCGGCACGGGCCTGGGCATTGTCGATGTCGGCGAAGATCAGGCCTTCGGCATTGGCGCGAAAGTTCAGATGGCCGGGAAGGGCGAATTGACTGCTCAGGGTCTCGACGCTGCTCATGGGTTTCCTTTATTGGCGTTCAACTTGACTGACATCGCGCACCGCGCCGAAGGCGGCGGAGGTGGTCATGGCGGCGTAGGCGCGCAGGGCGGCGGAGACCGGGCGATCGCGGCCGACCGGTTGCCAGGCGGTCTGGCCTCGCGCATTCATCGCATCGCGCCGGCGCTGCAATTCCTCCGGACCGACATCCAGATGGAGGCGCCGATTCGGGATATCGATCTGCACCAGGTCGCCTTCCTGCACCAGGCCGATGGCGCCACCCTCGGCCGCCTCGGGTGACACGTGGCCGATGGACAGGCCCGAGGTGCCGCCGGAAAAACGGCCGTCGGTGATCAACGCGCAGGCCTTGCCCAGGCCCTTCGATTTCAAATACGAAGTGGGATAGAGCATCTCCTGCATGCCCGGGCCGCCGCGCGGACCCTCGTAGCGGATGACCACCACGTCGCCCGCTTTGATCTTGTCGCCGAGAATGGCCTCGACTGCCGCATCCTGGCTCTCGAAGATCCGGGCCGGGCCGGAGAATTTGAGGATGCTGGCATCGACGCCGGCGGTCTTCACGATGCAACCATCCTCGGCCAGATTGCCGTAGAGCACGGCCAGGCCGCCATCCTTGGAATAGGCGTTCTCCATATCGCGGATGCAACCCTTGCTGCGGTCCATGTCCAGCTCGGGGTAACGGCGATCCTGCGAGAATGCCACCTGGCTCGGCACACCGCCCGGCGCGGCCTTGAAGAACTCGAACACCGACACATCGTGCGCGTGCATGATGTCCCAGATCGACAGGGCCTCGGCCAAGGTCTTGCTGTGCACGGTGTGGCAATCGCGGTGGATCAGGCCGGCGCGGTCCAGTTCGCTCAGGATACCGATCACGCCGCCGGCGCGATGCACATCTTCCATGTGGTAGGTCTGGATGCTAGGCGCGACCTTGCACAGGTGCGGCACCTTGCGCGACATGCGGTCGATGTCGTGCATGGTGAAGTCGACCCCGGCCTCGCGCGCGGCGGCCAGCAGATGCAGCACGGTGTTGGTCGAGCCGCCCATGGCGATGTCGAGCGCCATCGCGTTCTCGAACGCCTCGAAGGTCGCGATGTTGCGCGGCAACACGGTGGCGTCGTCTTTTTCGTAATAGCGCTTGGCGAGATCGACGATCAGACGACCGGCCTTGAGGAACAACGCCTTGCGGTCGGCATGGGTGGCCAGCAGCGAACCGTTGCCGGGTAGGCTCAAGCCCAGGGCCTCGGTCAGGCAGTTCATCGAGTTGGCGGTGAACATACCGGAACAGGAACCGCAGGTCGGGCAGGCGGAACGCTCGGTGGCCGCCACCTCCTCGTCGCTGCACTTGCTGTCGGCCGCCTGGATCATGGCGTCGACCAGGTCGAGCATGATGGTCTTGCCGGCCCAGGTCACCTTGCCCGCCTCCATCGGCCCACCGGAGACAAACACGGTCGGGATGTTCAGCCGCAGCGCCGCCATCAGCATGCCGGGGGTGATCTTGTCGCAGTTGGAGATGCAGACCAGGGCGTCGGCACAGTGGGCGTTGACCATATACTCGACCGAATCGGCGATCAGGTCGCGGGAAGGCAGCGAATAGAGCATGCCGCCGTGGCCCATGGCGATGCCGTCGTCGACCGCGATGGTGTTGAACTCCTTGGCCACGCCGCCGGCCGCCTCGATCTCGCGCGCCACCATCTGGCCCAGGTCCTTCAGGTGGACGTGGCCGGGCACGAACTGGGTGAAGGAGTTGGCGATGGCGATGATCGGCTTGTCGAAGTCGGCGTCCTTCATGCCGGTGGCGCGCCACAGTGCGCGCGCGCCGGCCATGTTGCGGCCATGGGTGGTAGTGCGGGAACGATACTGGGGCATGCGAACCTCGGAATACGAATTTGGTAAAGGCGCGAACCCCGGCCGGGGCCGGAGCATATAATTCGGCCTCATTCTACCCCAGCCGCCCACCATGCTCATCCATCCCGAATTCGATCCTATCGCCCTGCAGATCGGCCCGCTCGCCGTGCGCTGGTATGGCCTGATGTACCTGCTGGCCTTCGGCCTGTTCATCCTGCTCGGTCGCAGCCAAATCAAGCGTCGGCCCGATCTCGGCTGGACCGCGCAGGACCTGGACGACCTGCTGTTCTATGGCATCCTCGGCGTTGTACTCGGCGGCCGCCTGGGCGAGGTGGTGTTCTACCAACCCGGCTACTACCTGCAACACCCTGCGGAAATCATCGCCATCTGGAAAGGCGGCATGAGCTTCCACGGTGGTTTCCTCGGCGTGCTCGTCGCATTGTTCTGGTTCGCCCGCAAGACCGGGCGCGGTTTCTGGCAGGTCGCCGACTTCGTCGCACCACTGGTTCCCACCGGCCTGGCTACCGGCCGCATCGGCAACTTCATCAACGGCGAGCTCTGGGGCCGTCCGGCCGATCCCAGCCTGCCCTGGGCCATGGTCTTCCCCCATGTCGACGCGCTGCCGCGCCACCCTTCGCAGCTGTATCAAGCCCTAGGCGAAGGCCTGCTGCTGTTTCTTGTCCTCTGGTTCTATGCCCGCAAACCGCGCACTGCCGGCGCCACCTCCGCCGTGTTCCTGATCGGCTACGGCGCGCTGCGCTTTACCGCCGAGTTTTTCCGCACGCCCGACCCCGGCATCTTCGGCGTGCTGACGCTTGGCCTCTCTACTGCGCAATGGCTGTGCGTCCCCATGGTCGCGGCCGGTATTGGCCTCATGGCCTGGTCACACCGGCACCCTAAACAATCGGCCTAAGCCACCTGCCATTGATGGCTATGGGCAAAACAGCGAAAACGCGCAATGCCGGGCGAGCGGTCGCGCGCGCGCCACTTGAGGCCGATCTTACGAGTCACGGCATAATCTTCGATCGGCAAAAACACCACGCCTTCATGCGTGCGTAAACGGCGCGGCAAGACGGAAACGCCCAGGCCGCCTGCCACCAACTCCATGACCACTTCATCCGAAGTGGCCCGATAGACCACTCGCGGCGACACGCCCTGGTGTGCCATGGCCGCTTGCAGATCCGCCCACAACTCGCAGCCCCCGCGGTCGATGAAGGGCTGCTGATGCAGATCGGCCAGCCGCGCGTGTTTATGCTTGGCCAAGGGATGGCCAATCCACGTGGCCAGCATGACCCGCTCGTCGAACAGCACCTCCGATGACGACGATCGATCGCCCGGTCGCAGAACGGTAATCAGGGCATCGATCGCGCCCGCCTTCAATTGCTCGCGCAGCCAAGGATCGGTCCCTTCGGTCAGTTCCACCGTGACCATCGGATAGAGCTCGCGATAGTCGCGGATCAAGCGCGCAATGGGCTCGATCGGTGCGGTATTCAACATGCCCAGCCGCAGCGACGACGCTTGATCCGAAACGAGCAGCGCCTTTCTTGCCGCCTCCAACGCCTGATAGGCCGCCCGCGCATGCGGCAGCACTTTCTCCCCGGCCTCGGTCAATACCACTCGCCGATTGTCCCGCAGGAACAAGGCCGCACCGAACTCTTCCTCGAGCGCTTTAATGCCGGCCGACAGCGTCGGCTGGGTCACATAGACGCGTGCCGCCGCTTTGGAAAAACTTCCGCAGTCCACGATGGCCAGAAAGTAACGAATTTGCTGGATATTCATACATCGATCATATCTATACACAAAATAAACAATGATGAATTTATCTATTACCGGCAAAACCGTAAAGTAATACCGAATAGCAAAACATCAGGGAGCAGCAAGATGGCACATCCAGTTCTGACCGAGGCAATCGTCATCAAAAACGGCATCGTGATTACCGAAGGGCGCGTAGACGGACAGGTCCTTTTCCGCTGCCGCCATTGCGGCACGCAATGGTCGCACTCCGCCGCCGCGCTACCCGGCCTGCCGGTCATCAGCAACCGTTATCTAAGATGCCCGGCCGACTGCCAATTACACAATGCCGTCGCCTAAAGCTCGACGACAACAGCATCAGGGAGAAACCATGCTAGACATACGCAGAATCACCGTTGGCGCCTGGCAAATCAATTGCTACGTCGTGTCGGATGAAAACAAGCGCTGCATCTTGATCGACCCGGGCGAAGATCCCGCAGGCATCGACGAGGAACTCATCATCCCGGCAGGACTGACCCCCATCGCGATGCTCGCCACCCACGGCCATCTCGACCATATCGGCGGCGCCCGTTACTTCAACGAAAAATACGCCATTCCCCTCTACGTCCACGCGGACGACGTCCAACTGGCGAACCACGCCACCTATTGGGCCGAAGTGTTAAGGACACCCGGCATCACCAATCCATCGCAGATCGTCCCTTACGATAGCGACTCGATCACCATCGAAAATTTCGCCTTCGATATCGTGCACACCCCAGGCCACACCGCCGGCGGTTGCTGCCTGCATCTGAAGGACAAGGCCTCCGTCTTCACCGGCGACACCCTGTTTTTCCACACCATAGGGCGCACGGATAGGCCGGGCCTGGATTCCGGCGGCGGCCACGAAGTCTTGGTCAACGCGATCAAAACGCGACTGTTCAAGCTGCCGGGCGACACCATCGTCTATCCCGGCCATGGCATCCATACCACGATCGACCACGAACGCGAGCACAACCCCGCCCTCCTATTCGACTAGTCCCGCTTTTCGGCCACTCTCCAAACGCGACACGATCGCACCCTGCCACCTTTGGCCGAACCCCCTCGGCAGCTATGCCGAGGGGTGGTTTTTTGCTATATTCGCGGCTCGATTTGGGGCGGTAGCTCAGCTGGGAGAGCGTCGCGTTCGCAATGCGAAGGTCGGGAGTTCGATCCTCCTCCGCTCCACCAAATAAATAAAAAGGGCACCCCCTGGGTGCCCTTTTTATTTGTGGCACAAGACTCGTGCCCACTCTCTTCTGCGCCGCAGACCTCACGCAGGACGAACTATTCTCTCCCCCATCAATAGCGACGCGATCATCGGGCAAGACACATTGCCTTGGCGCGCCTGGCACGTATGCACGATATGGTCCAGCGCGGCCTCGATCCGCTGCATATCGGCAATCCGTCCCCGCACGTCGGTCAGCTTCTTCTCTGCAATCGTCCGCGCTTCTTCGCAGCCGGTGCCGTCGTCCAGCTTGAGCAATAGGGCGACCTCTTCCAGGCTGAACCCTAGGCGCTGCGCCGATTTGATAAAGCCCAAGCGCGACAGGTCGCCGCGGTCATAACGGCGAATGCCGCCGAGGGGCTTATCGGGCTCGGACAATAGGCCGCGCCGTTGGTAATAGCGCACGGTTTCGATATTGACGCCGGCCGCTTTGGCCAAGCTGCCGATGGTCATCTGCGTTGCTTGTCTTGTCATGGCCTTGACCCTGTACTTGACTACGGCACTAAGGTTACGCCATCGCCCAGCCCCGATGGAAAGGTATTTAATGACTACGCCCAAAACGCCACTCGGCCTGCTGGCCGCCGGCGGCCTTACCGCACTGCTCGGCTCGGCCTGTTGCTTAGGCCCCTTGGTCTTGGTCTCGATCGGTTTGGGCGGTGCCTGGCTCAGCGAACTGCAGGTGTTCGAGCCGTTGCGGCCTTACCTGCTGGGCGCTGCCGTCGTACTGCTATTTCTGGCCTACCGCCGCATCTGGCGGCCTGCCGCGCAATGCACCCCCGGCCAGGTCTGCGCCCTGCCCAAGACCCGGCGGCGCTACAAGACCCTTTTCGCGCTCGCCGCATCCCTGCTATCGGCCGCGCTGCTCTCGCCTTATCTCGCACCCTTGTTCTATTAGGAGCCCCTCATGAGAAAGCCCACCCTGATCGCGGCCTTGCTGTTCGGTTTTGCCTCGACCGCCCTGGCCGCACCCAAAACGGTGACCCTGTCGGTGCCCGGCATGTATTGCGCAGTCTGCCCAATCACCGTGAAGAAGGCGCTGAGCCACGTCAAGGGCGTCGCTCGGGTCGAGGTCAATTACGACAAAAAAGAAGCCATCGTCGTCTTTGACGACACCAAGACCAAGGTCGAAGATTTGACCTGGGCCACAGAAAAAGCCGGCTATCCGTCCAAGCCGACCGGCCCGGCCAAAGGAGAGGCCCAATGAGCGAGGGCTGCGCAATCGTGCTCGAATCGACCCTCACCTGCCCCCACTGCGGGCATAGCAAGACCGAACGCATGCCGACCGATGCCTGCCAGTGGTTCTACGAATGCGAGCAGTGCCATCAGGTCTTGCGGCCCAAGGCGGGCGACTGCTGTGTGTATTGCTCATATGGCACCGTGCCGTGCCCGCCGATTCAGCAAAGCCGCGGCTCAAGCAGCGCCTGCCACTGTGGCTGAAAATGAAAAAGCCCGGCCATGGCCGGGCTTTAGCCATATCGAGCCGAATCAGCGCTGGAGCAAATCGCCCTTGCCGGGCTTGCCCAGCCAAGCATCGGCATCGGGCAGGGCGTCTTTTTTCTCGACGATGGTCGGCCAGTTCTTGGCCAGGTCGGCGTTGATCTGGATATACCTGCGCTGGTCTTCCGGCACGTCGTCCTCGGCGAAAATCGCCTCGGCCGGGCACTCGGCCACGCACAGGGTGCAATCGATGCATTCCTCGGGGTCGATGACCAGGAAATTCGGGCCTTCGTGGAAGCAATCGACCGGGCAGACGTCAACACAGTCCGTATATTTGCAATTTATGCAGTTTTCAGTAACAACGTAAGTCATGATGCATTTCCCTTGCTAGGGTATTTTGGATTAGGATAGCGGCAAAAATCAGTCTAACCATTGTACCCCCTGCCTAGCTTGTCAAACGAATTCATTGAAGAGGTGCGCGAATGAGCGAGCATATCCACTATGTAACCGACGAAACCTTCGAGCAGGAAGTGCTGCAATCGCCGCTCCCCGTCCTGGTCGACTACTGGGCCGAATGGTGCGGGCCGTGCAAGATGATCTCCCCGATTCTGGACGAAGTGGCCAAGGAGTACACCGGCCGCGTCAAGGTCTGCAAACTGAATATCGACGAGAACCAGGCCACCCCCCCGAAATACGGCATCCGCGGCATTCCCACCTTGATGGTGTTCAAGAATGGCAGCGTCGAGGCGACCAAGGTCGGCGCCCTATCGAAATCCCAGTTGACTGCATTTGTTGACAGCAACATCTAAGTTTCGCTAGTCTTCACCCGTCCGGCTCGACCGAGCCGGACGATTCCCCACCAAAACCCCGTTTCCCCGCCGTTTCCGGCATTTCCGTACGTCCCAGGGTCGTCATGCATCTTTCCGAACTGAAACAACTGCACGTCAGCCAACTCCTCGAAATGGCCGAGGCGAGCGAGATCGACAATGCCAACCGCATGCGCAAGCAGGAGCTGATCTTCGCCCTGCTCAAGCACAAGGCCAAGAAAGGCGAAAGCATCCACGGCGACGGCGCCCTGGAGGTGCTGCCGGACGGCTACGGCTTCCTGCGCTCGCCGGACACCTCCTACCTGGCCAGCCCGGACGACATCTACGTCTCGCCCAGCCAGATCCGCCGCTTCAACCTGCACACCGGCGACACCATCGAGGGCGAGATCCGCACCCCGAAGGACGGCGAGCGCTACTTCGCGCTAACCAAGCTGGACAAGGTCAACGGCGAGCCGCCCGAGGCGCTCAAGCACAAGATCATGTTCGAGAACTTGACGCCGCTGTTCCCGAACGAGCAGTTCAAGCTGGAACGCGACATCAAGGCCGAGGAGAACATGACCGGCCGCATCATCGACATCATCTCGCCGATCGGCAAGGGTTCGCGCGGCCTGATCGTCGCCCCGCCGAAATCGGGCAAGACGGTGATGATGCAGCACATCGCCCACGCCATCGTCAGCAACCACCCCGAGGTCACCCTGATCGTGCTGCTGATCGACGAGCGGCCCGAGGAAGTGACCGAGATGCAGCGCACCGTGCGCGGCGAGGTGGTCGCCTCGACCTTCGACGAACCGGCCAGCCGGCACGTCCAGGTGGCCGAGATGGTGCTGGCCAAGGCCAAGCGCCTGATCGAGGCGAAGAAGGACGTGGTCATCCTGCTCGACTCGATCACCCGCCTGGCCCGCGCCTATAACACCGTGGTGCCGGCCTCGGGCAAGGTGCTCACCGGCGGCGTCGATGCCAACGCTCTGCAAAAGCCCAAGCGCTTCTTCGGTGCCGCGCGCAACATCGAGGAAGGCGGCTCGCTGACCATCCTGGCCACCGCCCTGGTCGACACCGGCTCGCGCATGGACGACGTGATCTACGAGGAATTCAAGGGCACCGGCAATATGGAGATCCACCTCGACCGGCGCATGGCCGAGAAGCGGGTCTACCCGGCGATCAATGTCAACCGCTCCGGCACCCGCAAGGAAGAGCTGCTTCTCAAGTCGGACAACCTGCAGAAGATCTGGGTGCTGCGCAAACTGCTGTACCCGATGGATGACCTGGAGGCAATGGAGTTCCTCGCCGACAAGATCCGCGCCACCAAGTCGAACGCCGATTTCTTCGACTCGATGCGGCGCGGCTAGCCCTTCTCGCGCCAACAAAAAAGGCCAGCGATCGCTGGCCTTTTTTGTTGGCTAGTTTGAACTACTCAAGCAGCCGGCTTGTCCGCAACGAAATCGAACCGGCCATCCGGCAATTCTTTGAAGCTGCCCAGATGTTTACCCAAGCTATCCGGCCGGCTGGCGAAGGGCTGCAACCGGCAACTCGCCGTGCTCACGGCGTAGTAGCCCCGGTTGACCTCGGCAATGTAGATCGGCTCGGCATATTCCTGCGGCGGCAGGTAGAGCTCCACGCTCGCCGCCCGCGGCACCGCCTCGATCCGCAGGGATTCCACGCACTCCGGGCTACGATTGGCAATCAAATAGAGGTTGACCGTGCTCTTCCAAAACCAGTTCTGCTCGCGGCTGACGCCGATGCCATGGTTGCGCCCATCGATCTCGTACAGTGCGCCATCGAATAGGCAGCCAGTCAAAGACCCCACCAGCACCGCCGCCAAACCGATTCGAATCGTCCGCATCGTGTTTTGCCTCATCGCCTGCCCATGCCTGCAATTTACTCCAAGCCCTGGCTGGCCAGGTAGTCTTCGTAGTTGCCGTCGTAGACCATATGCGTGCCGTCGATTTTGAGTTCGATGATCTTGTTCGCTAGCGAGCTGACGAACTGGCGGTCGTGCGACACGAACAGCACCGTACCCGGAAACTTCTCTAAGCCCAGGTTGAGCGATTCGATCGATTCCATGTCCAGGTGATTGGTCGGCTCGTCCAACACCAGCACATTGCCTCGGTGCAGCATCAAGCGGCCGAACAGCATGCGGCCCTGCTCGCCGCCGGAGATCACCTTGACCGGCTTTTTCACGTCGTCGCCGGAGAACAGCAGGCGGCCGAGAACGCCGCGGATGACTTGGTCGTCGTCGCCGGCCTGGCCGCAGTCCTTCATCCAGTCGAACAGCGGCATGTCGCTGGCGAAATCGGCGGCGTGGTCCTGGGCGAAATAGCCGACCTTGGCGTTCTCCGCCCACTTGATCTCGCCCGCTTGCGGCGCCAGCTCGCCGATCAGGGTACGCAGCAGGGTGGTCTTGCCGACGCCGTTCTCGCCGATGATGGCGACCTTGTCGCCGGCATCGACCACGAAGTTGAGGTTATTGAACAGCGGCCCGTCGTAGCCGGCCTGTAGCTTCTGCACCTCGATCACCCGGCGGTACAAGGGCTTCTCCTGCTCGAAGCGGATATAGGGGTTCTGCCGCGACGACGGCTTGACGTCCTCGACCTTGATCTTGTCGATCATCTTCATCCGGCTGGTGGCCTGGCGCGCCTTGGATTTGTTGGCGCGGAAGCGACGGACGAACTCCTCCAGTTCGGCCACCTTCTCCTTGGCCTTGGCGCTCGCCGCCACTTGACGCTCGCGGGCCAGGGTCGAGGCCTCCATATAGTCGTCGTAGTTGCCCGGATAGACCCGCAAGGTCTGGTAGTCGAGGTCGGCCATGTGGGTACAGACCGAGTTCAGGAAATGGCGGTCGTGCGAGATGATGATCATGGTGGAGTTGCGCTCGTTCAGCACGTGCTCCAGCCAGCGGATGGTATTGATGTCCAGGTTGTTGGTCGGCTCGTCGAGCAGCAGGATGTCCGGGTCGGCGAACAGGGCCTGGGTCAGCAGCACGCGCAGCTTCCAGCCCGGCGCCACCTCGCGCATCGGGCCGTTGTGCTTCTCGGTCGGGATGCCGACACCGAGCAGCAGTTCGCCGGCGCGCGCCTCGGCGTCATAGCCGCCCAGCTCGCCGAACTTTCCCTCCAGCTCGGCGGCGCGCATGTAGTCCTCCTCGCTCGCCTCCGGGTTCATGTAGATGGCGTTTTTCTCTTCCTGGATCTGCCACAGCTCGGCATGGCCCATCATCACCACGTCGAGCACGCGCACGTCCTCGTAGGCGAACTGGTCCTGGCGCAGGAAGGCCATGCGCTCGCCCGGGTCGATGGAAACGTTGCCGGCGGTGGAGTCCAGCACACCGGCCAGGATCTTCATGAAGGTCGACTTGCCGCAGCCGTTGGCGCCGATCAGGCCGTAACGGTTGCCCTCGCCGAACTTGACGGAGACGTTTTCGAACAGGGGCTTGGCCCCGAACTGGATAGAAAGATTGGAAACGGTAAGCACAACAAGACCTTCACACTAATTGAAGGCGTATTTTACCCGAGGGCGGGGTGGTCGGCCCGCGGCTTGTCCAAGAAATAGCCTTGCACCATATCGACGCCGAATTCCCGCAGCATGGCCAGCGTTGCCGCATCCTCGACGAATTCCGCCACCGTCTGCTTGCCCATGCCGCGCGCGACATCGACGATGGCCCTGACGAAGACCTGGTTGTCGTGGTCGTGCGGCAGGTTGCGGATGAACAGGCCGTCGATCTTCACCGTGTCTACCGCCAAGTGCTTGAGGTAAGCGAACGAGGCGAAACCGCTGCCGAAATCGTCCAGGCAGATGCCGCAACCGGTTACGCGCAAGGCCTCGATGAAGCGCTGGGCGTCGGCCAGATCGGACACCGCACTGGTCTCGGTCAGCTCGACGATCAGGCGCTTCGGCTCCACCTTCGCCTCGCGCAGCAGGTCGCCGATGTATTGCGGCAAAGAGGGATCGTCGAACGAACGGCCGGAGATGTTCACCGCCAGCGGCCGCATGTTCGGATTGTCCCGGAGCAGGCGCACGCTCTCGGCCAGCACCCAACGGTCGATGTTGAGGATCTTGCCGCTCTTCTCCGCCACCGGAATGAAACGCCCCGGCATGATCAATTCGCCGGAATTCTCTTCATCCACCATGCGCACCAGCGCCTCCAAGTGGGAGATGCCGTCGTCCAGGGTCCGATAGACCCCCTGGAAGTGCAGGCGCAACAAACCGTTTTCCAAGGCATTGGCGATACGCTGGTTCCAACCCAGGCTGGCCGCCATCGTGCGCGCCGTATCCAGGTCGGCACGATAGACGCGCCAGGTGTTCTTGCCGGCCAACTTGGCCTGATACATTGCGGCATCGGCATGGGCGATCAGTTCATCCAGCTCGGTCGCATGGGTCGGGTACAAGGCGATGCCCAGGCTCGCGGTCAGCCGCAGGTTCTGGCCCTCGAAGCGGAACGGTATTTGGCCGACCGCGCGCACGATGCGCTCGGCCAACTGCGTCACCTCCTCTTCGTTGGTGTTGTTCACCAACACCGCGAATTCATCGCCACCCAGCCGGGCCAGCACTTCGTTGCGGCGAATCAAGGCACCGACCTCGCCGGCCACCCGGATCAGCAGCGCATCGCCGGCACGATGGCCGAAGTTGTCGTTGATGACCTTGAACTCGTCGAGGTCGAAGAACAACAAGGCGCTGACCATATTGCTTCGCTCGCACTCGTCGACCATGCGCCCCATCTCTTGCTGGAAGCGGTGGCGATTGAATAGGCCGGTCAGCGAATCGCGTTCGGCCAGATAAACCAACTGCTCGGCCGTCTGCCGCTCGTTGGTGACGTCCTCGTAGATCCACAAATGGCCGATGAACTTGCCATCCTTGTCGCGCACCGGGTAATTCAACTGCGTCACCACGCGGCCGTCGGCCATATGGATCTCGAAGCTGTCCGACACCTCGCGCGTTTCCAGCACCGCCAGCATGTGGCGCGAGAAATGGTCCGGCCGCGACAACACGCTGGTCGAACTGGCCAACACGTCGGTGGCCGACATCCCGATCAATTGCCCGCGGTCCGCGATCATCCAGATGCGATTGAACGCCGGGTTGTGATAGACCACGCGGCCGTCATTGCCGACGAACAAGATGCCGGTGTTCATCGCCGACAACAGCGCGACCAGACGCGCACGTTCCTGCTCCGCGCGCTCGGCCTGCCGACGCTGCTCATGCTCGGAGTGACTCAGATCGGCCAATGCGTCGCGCAACTTGCGCTCGCTGGCCTTGAGCGCAGTCGTCTCGCGTAGGCTGGCGCGCAGGCCCATGTTCTTGCCCGAGGCATCGAAGATCGGCTGCCAGTTTGCGGCGACCGGAATTTGGCCGCCGCCCTTCCGGTTCAATTGAAACTCGAGGTCGGTGATCGAATTGCCGACCAGACCCAGGGCCAGCTCGCGCCGCACGCCGTCCCAGTCGCCGGGCGCAACCAAGGGCAAGGGGAAACTCGGCATCTCCAGGCATTCTTCCGGCGTATAACCGAGCATGCGCATCACCGACGGGTTGACCCAGAGCAAGCGTCCTTGCGGCGACAGCCACCACTCCATGTCATAAGTGAAATCGGCGATGGCATGGAATCGCGCCTGGCTCTCGGCCAGCGCGCCCAAACGCTCGCGCACCGCCGTGGCCATCGCATTGAAGGTCCGGGTCAATTGCCCCAGCTCATCATCGCTCCTGATCGGCAGATCGATCTCGAAATCGCCTCTGGCCACGCGTTCCGACGCCTTCGCCAGCACCACCAGTTGCCGCGTCAACCAGTAACCGACCAAGGCCAGCAGGATCACCGTCAAAGACAGCGCGATGACCGTAACGGTCCCCCCCTGCTGCAGCAAATTGCGGCGCGTCTCCAACAGGGTCGGCGTCGCCACGCCAAAGGCCAAGTTGCCATAGTGCTGGCCTGCCAATTCGATCGGCAACACCAGATCGGCCTTGCCGTCGACCAGCTCGCGCTCATCCGGCGACCGGCCAGGAACGGGCAGCGGCCGGCCGGCCGGCCAGTTGACCGAGGCCACCACCTTGCCGCTTTGATCGGTCAAGACCAAATACGACAAGCCCTTGCTCTGGCTGACCTCGCCCAGGATTTCATACAAGGTGGCGTAATCGCGTTGCGCCAAGGGCGCGGCCAAGGCCGCATTGAGCAAGACGTTGAGCTCCTTGACCCGCTGCTGGGTCTGCGCGACGAGGCCGGAGTCGGCGGTGCGCAAGGTCGCCGCCATCAGAAGGCCGATCACCACCACTTCGACCAAGACGGCCGCCGCGATCAAACGGCTACGGAGAGAAAATCTGAATCGTGTCATGGCCTGCCGCGCAACAAGGTACCCACCTCCTTGGCATAGCTATCCAACTGGCGCATATCTCGATTACTCACGGTGCGCATCCCTTTATAACCGGTGCTCGCGAAAAACTGCTTACCTTCCGGCGAATCGCCCAACTTGAGCAAGGCGCTTCGAATCCGCTTGATCGATTTGCCGCCCAGGCGCGGATGCGCCACCCAGGTCACCGCCTGCTGCTCGGCCAGCTCGGCGAACACACCCAGCCTGCGGCTGTCTTCCTCTGTCCACTGCTTAATGCCCGATGGCGCGGTAATGCCCAACACGCATTCACCGCTCAGCACCGAATGAGCCACGCTATTGTGGCTATGCGTTTCCAGCACCCTGAAATCGAGATCAGGCTTGAGCCCCCGCTCCGACAGCCAGCGCAAACCTTGCAACACGACAAGGGCATGCTCGTCGAAGATCGCCACGCATTGGCCGCGCACGTCCGAGGCCGAACGCAGCGGCCGCTCCTTCGCCATGACCAAGACGGCGCGGTTGGTTGCCGTATAGGTGGCCATCGGTTCGAACTTGCCCTCGAGCTGGGCCAAACGGGCCAGATGCGGCGCGGTCAGGACGAGGTCGTAATCACCCGCCATCGTGGCGCGATGAAACGCCCTGAAATCGACGGCGGTGCTCAGCTCCACCGGCCGCCCCAACTCCCGTTCTAGATACAAGCGCACCGGCTGATAGTTGGCCAACAAGGCACGCGGGCTCAAGGTCGGCAACAAACCCAGCTTAAGCGGCGCCGTTTCGGCCGCCATGGCAGCACCGCCATAGCTTAAGCCAAGCCCTAGCAACAAAACTCGCAGCATGTTCATATAGCCCCCTAATGACCGGCTTCCCAACTCGCCCCCATGCCCGGCAGCGCCTCGCGCGGCCTGCACAAATGATAGCCCTGGACATAGTCGACCCCAAACTCGACCAGCATCGCCAAGGTCGCCTCGTCTTCGACGCATTCGGCGATGGTCGTCACGCCCAGCCCCCGCGCCACCTCGATCATGGCCTTGACGAAGACCTGGCTCTGCTCGTCGTGGGTCAAATCGCGGATGAACATGCCGTCGATCTTGATGGTGTCGGCGGCGATGTGTTTCAAATAAGCGAAAGAGGCGAAGCCTGCGCCGAAATCGTCCAGGCAAATATGGCAACCGAGATCGCGCAACTGGCGGACAAAGCGCTCGGCATCGACCAAGTCCGACAGCGCGGAGGTCTCGGTCAGCTCCACGACCAAGCGCGTGGGCGCCACCCCCTGCTCGCGCAGTTGCTCGGCGATATAGCCCGTGATCGAGGGGTCGTCGAAAGTGCGGCCGGAGACATTGATCGCAATCGGCGGCATGGTCGGGTGTAGCCTCAGCTGACGGATAGACTCGCGGATCACCCAGCGGTCGATATCGAGAATCTGGCCGCTGCGCTCGGCCAGCGGGATGAAATAATTGGGCGTGACCAAACGGCCGGTTTCCTCGTCGTACATGCGCAGCAGCGCTTCGACATGGGACAGCCGCCGGCCCGGCATGGCATACACGCCCTGATACACCAGCCGGAACATACCCATCTCCAACGCGGCATCGATGCGCGCTTTCCACGTCAACATCGCCAGATGGGCTGCAGCCGAGTCGCGCTCTGGCCGGTAAAGCTGCCATGAATTCTTGCCGGCGCGCTTGGCCTGGTACATCGCCGCATCGGCATAGGCCAACAACGTCTCCGGGTCTGCGGCGTGCGCCGGATAGAGCGTCACCCCCATACTGCAAGATAAACGCACTTGCTGGCCACCTTCCATCTCGAAACGCATATTGCCCAGGGTCATGACGATACGCTGGGCCAGCGTGGAGACCTCGGCCTCCGTAGCCGAGTGGGCGATCAGGACAAACTCGTCGCCGCCCAGGCGGCAGAACGTCTCGCTACGGCGAATCATGCGCCCGATCTCATTGGCGACGGCAACCAGGATATCGTCGCCGGCCTGATGGCCGAAGCTGTCGTTGATCAGCTTGAATTCGTCGATATCGAACAACAACAGCGCGCCTTCCATACCGCCGCGCGCGGCCTCGTCCAGCCGGCGTTGCATCTCGTGCCGGAAATAGTGCCGGTTATAAAGCCCGGTCAGGCTGTCGCGCTCGGCCAAAAACAGCAAATGATTGCGCGATTCCCGCAGCTCCTCCTCCCGCGCCCGAATCGATTCGGCCATCTGCTTGAAGGCGATGATCGCACGCCCAACCTCGTCCTGCTGGCCCAAGGGTAAATCCAAATCGTAGTTGCCCGCCGCCACTTGGTCGGCTGCCCGGGTCAGCTGGCCGAGCCGGCGCGTGATCCACACCGTCAGCATCGACAATAGCGCGGCGGAAATCAGCATGGCGGCCAGGCCGATCATCACGCTATCCCAAAACGCGTGCCGTTTGGCATTGGCGAGAAAATCCAAGGGCATGCCGAAATACAGCGTGGCCAACTTCTGCCCCGCCATGGTGATCGGCACCGCCGTCGCGAACAGGCCCGCCTTCTCGTCGAACACATTCGGCACCACCGAGGATGGCAGCTTCGGCGATTCGCCGGCCTGCGCGATCGTATTGCCGCGCGGCCCAACCAGTTGTAGATAAGCCAGCCCGGCTTGACTGCGCGTCGCTTCCAGCACCTCGCGCGCCGCAGCGTAGTCGGCCTGGATCAAATAAGTTGCAAGCGATGCATTGAGCAGCACCGTCAACTGCTGGGCGCGCAATTGCGCCTGATCGCCCAAATGCTCGCCGATATCCCGAATATGCTCGTAGATCAGGCCGGCCAGCAACACCGCCTGCACGACCAGGATGCCGGCGACCAGCCGGCCGCGCAGACCTAAAAAAAACGGGGCCTTCGTCCTCAAGGTGCCGCCGTCTCCATCAGCCATTGCCGCACCTGTTTGGCATGGACGTCCATCTCTTTGAGTTCGTCGGACTTGGCCACGACAATATCGAGCATGCCGTACCGAGCGAGAAAATGCTTACCCCCCGCGGTGCCGGCGAAACGAAGCAATGCCCGCAGTATCCGCTGCCGCTCCCGGCTGGACAGCCGGCTGCTGGCCGCGAAATACTGACTGGGAATGGGCCTGGATTGCTCGATGACGCGCAATTGATCCTGCACTTCCTTGGTCAATTGCTGGAAGGGGATCGAGCCGATCACCGCGGCATCCGCTTGCCGGTTCAATACACTGAAGGCCGCATTGTTATGCGATTTGGCCTCATACATTTGATAGTCCCGATCAAGCTGCAAGCCGGATTTAGCCAGCATCGCCACGCCGAGCGAAGACATAATCGCCAGCCTGTCAGGTATGGCGACCCGCTTTCCGGCCAGCTGCCGGGTATCGCGTAGCCCCGAGTCGGCGGCGACCACGACCCAGGCCTGAATCGGTTGCTCGTAATGCGCCAACAAATGGTAGCCGGCATCGAGTTGGCCCAACCTTGCCAGGTGCGGCGCCGCCACCATCAGGTCGTACTCCTTGTCCAGCATGCGCCGGGTAAAGGCATCGAAGTTGGCTGCAGTCACCAGCTCCACCGGCCGCCCCAGATCGGCTTCCAAAAAATCCCGCATGGGCTGATAGGTCGCCACCAAGGTGCGCGGGCTCAAATTAGGGAAGAGACCGAACACCAAGGGCCTCTCCCCCGCCGCAAATGCGCCGCCGCAGTTCGCCAACAACAGCAGCGGCAACAACACCCGCCCAGCCATTCGCAGCATGCTCAAATCGCCTTCACGAACACTTTCGACCGCCGCTGCCAGTTGTACAGCTCCTTGCGCGCCGCCGGCAGGTCGTCCGGCGTGGCCGGCGAAAAGCCCCGCTCGATGAACCAGTGCGCCGTGCGCGTGGTCAGCACGAACAGCCGCTTGAGCTTGGCCGCTTTCGCCGCGGCCTCGACCGCCTTGAACAAGGCCTCGCCCCGGCCGCTGTCGCGGAAATCCGGGTGCACGGCCAGGCAGGCCATCTCGCCGGCCCGCTCGCCGGCGAAGGGATACAGGGCGGCACAGCCGACGATGCGGCCGTCCAGGTCATCGACAAAAAACTGCTCGATTTCCTGCTCCAGCAATTCGCGCGAGCGCCGCACCAAGACGCCGGCCTCTTCCAGCGGTTCGATCAGTTGCAGCACGCCGCCGACGTCGTCGATGGTCGCCGGGCGCAAGGTCTCCACCGGCAGGGCGGTGACCAAGGTACCGACCCCCTCGTGCGTGAACAGCTCCATGAGCAAGGCGCCGTCGACATCGGCGCTGACCAGGTGCGCGCGTTGCACCCCGGCCTTGCAGGCCTTGGCCGCATACGGCAAATAAAGCGCCATATCGCCCTCGGGCAAGCGCTTGATCACTTTTTGCGCCTCGGCCACGGTGAGCTGGTTCAGGCGCCGCCCCTTTTCGTCCACGGTGTCGCCGTGGTCGAGCAGGAACAAGAGTTTCTCCGCCTTCAGCGCGATCGCCGCCTCGGTCGCCACCTCCTCCAGGGTCAGATTGAACACCTCGCCGGTCGGCGAATAGCCGAGCGGCGACAGCAGCACGATCTCGCCGTCGGCCAACCGCGCGTTGATCGCATCGGCCGCCACCTTACGCACCTCGCCGGTGAATTGCAGATCGACGCCGTCGAGCACGCCCATCGGCCGGGCGGTGACGAAGTTGCCCGAGGCGACCCGAATCTCGGCCCCGGCCATCGGCGTGTTGGGCAGGCCGATGGAGAGCAGGCTCTCGATATCGACCCGCACCGAACCGACCGCATCCTTCACATGCTCCAGGGTCTCGCCATCGGTGACCCGCCGGCCACGCACATATTGCGCCTCGCCGCTCAGCCGCTCCTCGACCTGCGGCCGCACGCCATGCACCAGCACCAGGCGCACGCCCAGGGCATTGAGCAGGTTCACGTCATGGATCAGATCGACGAAGTCGCTGCGCAACATCGCATCGCCGCCGAAGGCGATGACGAAGGTCTTGCCCCGAAAGGCGTGGATATAGGGCGCGGCGGAGCGAAACCAGTCGACGAAAGAGGCCTCGGTTTCGGGCGGTTTTGGAGTCATCTCGGCAAATCCTCGCTTGGGCGGCAGCACGCTCGATTGTACGTAGCGGCGGCGGCTGGGGCGAGCCCGAACCGCCTAAGCGCAACTAGTAGTTACATACGCTGTGTCTAGACAACCGCTAAAAATCGCCCCAGGTCACTTGCATGGCGGCCAAGGCCGCCAGCCCAGCCGTCTCTGTGCGCAGGATACGCGGCCCAAGCCGCAAAGACTGAAAACCCACCGCACGGGCCAACTGCCACTCCTCGGGATCGATGCCGCCCTCCGGCCCGGCCAGCAGCCAGACCGGCCCGGCCGGCTTGGCCAATTCGGCCAAGTTGCCGCCCTCGGGATCGAGCAACAACTTGGTGGCGGCCAGGGCCTTGGCCTGACCCAACCAATCGTCGAAGCGGGCGATCGGCGCGACCTCGGGCACTCGATTGCGCCCGCACTGCTCGCAAGCGGCGATGACGATGCCTTGCCAATGCCGCCGGCGCTTTTCTGCCCGCTCGCCATCCAGGCGCACCACGCTGCGGCGCATGGTCAGCGGCACGATGCCGGCCACGCCCAGCTCGACCGCCTTTTGGATGGTGTAGTCCATGCGGTCGCCCGCCGAAATGCCCTGCGCCAGCCAGATTTCCAACGGCGATTCGCGCTCGGGCGTGTCGCGGCCGCGGCACTCCACCCAGGCCGTACTGCCCCGCACCTCCAACACCCCGGCGTACTCGCTGCCATCGCCATTGAATAGCACGACATCGGCCCCCTGCTTCAAACGCAAGGCGCCCAAGGCATGGCGCGATACCGCTTCGGACAAGGAAACACGGGCACCCAAGGCAAGGGCGGCTTCGACATAAAAACGCGGCAGGGACATGGCGACGACCAGTTCTGATTTTTGCGGATGGTATCATCGACCGAAACCCTACTCGGTCGAGGTAAGCCCCATGGTACGAATGGAAACCCCCATCTGCGACTTCGGCTGGCCGGCGCCGGATTTCGACCTGCCCGGCGTCGACGGCAAGCGTTACACGCTGAACGATGTGGCCGGCCCGAACGGGCTGCTGGTCATGTTCATCTGCAACCACTGCCCTTACGTCAAGGCGGTGATCGAACGCATCGTGCGCGACGCGAACGATCTCAAGACCCAGGGCATCGGCGTCATCGCGATCATGTCCAACGACCCGGCCGAATACGCCGAGGACTCCTTCGACAATATGCGACGGGTCGCCGAACGCTACCGGTTCCCGATGCCCTACGTCTTCGACGAGAGCCAGGCCATCGCCCGCGCCTACGGTGCGGTCTGCACCCCCGACTTCTTCGGCTTCAACAACAAGCTGGAACTGCAATACCGCGGCCGCCTGGACGAGTCGCGCAAGGAAGCCGCGCCCGCTGGCGCGCGCCGCGACTTGTATGAGGCCATGATCCAAGTGGCCCGCACCGGCCAGGGCCCGAAGGACCAAATCCCGAGTATGGGCTGCTCGATCAAGTGGCGGGCATGAACGAGCTACTGCAACAAGTCTGCATCGCGGTGCGCAAGATCGGCCGCGAACAGGTCATGCCCCGCTATCTGAAGGTCGCCCATGAGCGCAAAACCGATGGCAGCCTGCTGACCGAGGCCGACCTCGCCACCCAGCGCGCCTTGATCGAAGCGCTGACCCGGATCGCCCCCTACCCGGTGCTGGGCGAGGAGATGACCGAAGACGAGCAACGGCAAAGCTGGGCCCAAGGTCACGACGGCCTGTGGTGCGTGGACCCGATCGACGGCACCACCAATTTCGTCACCGGCCTGCCTTTCTTCGCCATCTCGGTCGCCCTGATTAAACAAGGCCGGCCCCAGCTCGGCGTGATCTACGACCCCCAGGCCGACGAGCTGTTCTATGCCGAACTCGGCGGCGGCGCCTATCTCGACGGCGACCGGCTGCCGATCAAGCAACCGCTGCCTGCGCTGAAGGCCTGCATCGCCGGGGTCGATTTCAAGCGGCTAGCCAAAGACTTGGCCGTGCGCCTGGCTAGCGCCCACCCGTATAGTTCCCAACGCAACCTCGGCGCGAGCACCTTGGACTGGTGCTACTTGGCCGCCGGCCGCATCCATCTCTATCTGCACGGCGGCCAAAAGCTTTGGGACTATGCGGCCGGCGCCCTGATCCTGACCGAGGCCGGCGGCGCCATCTCGACCTTGGACGAGGACGATTTCTGGCAAGGCGATCTCTGGCAACGCTCGGTCGTCGCCGCCCTCACCCCGCCACTGCTCGCCGCTTGGCGGGATTGGATCCGCCAAAGCGGATAAATTTGTCAACTTAGCAATAAAAAACTTCTATTGCCGGGCCAAGCCGCCCCAAAGCCCGGTTTCATCCGGTTTTCCATGAGATATCGGCCCGCAAGCCGCGCTGGCCGGGCCTTTGCTCGGCTTGCCCTAGGCCACGGCCCTAGGCCATAATCAGCCCCTTTATGTCCGCCTCGCGTCAGGCTGGACCGACAGCTTTTTTATTGAATCGAGGAAAGATCGAAAAATGGCAACCCGCACCGAACTCGCCAATGCCATCCGCATGCTCTCCGTGGATGCCGTGCAGAAGGCCAACTCCGGCCACCCCGGCGCCCCCATGGGCATGGCGGAGATCGCCGAAACGCTGTGGAACCACCACCTGCGCCACAACCCGGCCAACCCCAAGTGGGCCGACCGCGACCGCTTCGTGCTGTCCAATGGCCACGGCTCGATGCTGATCTATTCCCTGCTGCACCTGACCGGCTATGACGTCTCCATCGACGACATCAAGAGCTTCCGTCAGCTGCACTCCAAGACCCCGGGCCACCCCGAGTACGGCTACACCGCCGGCGTCGAGACCACCACCGGCCCGCTGGGTCAGGGCATCACCAACGCCGTCGGCATGGCCCTGGCCGAGAAGCTGCTCGCCCACGAGTTCAACAAGCCGGGCTTCGACATCGTCAACCACCACACCTATGTCTTCCTCGGCGACGGCTGCATGATGGAAGGCATCTCGCACGAGGCCTGCGCCCTGGCCGGCACCTGGAACCTGGGCAAGCTGATCGCCTTCTGGGACGACAACGGCATCTCCATCGACGGCCACGTCGAGGGCTGGTTCACCGACGACACGCCGAAGCGGTTCGAGGCCTACGGCTGGCACGTGGTGCGCAACGTCGACGGCCACAGCTTCGAAGCGGTCGAGGCCGCCATCCAGGAAGCCAAGAAGCACACCGACAAGCCGACCCTGATCTGCTGCAAGACCGTGATCGGCAAGGGCTCGCCCAACAAGGAAGGCACCCACGACGTGCACGGCGCCGCCCTGGGCGATGCCGAGGTCGAGGCCACCCGCAAGCACCTGAACTGGAATCATGCCCCGTTCCATATCCCGTCCGACATCTACGAGGGTTGGAGCGCCAAGACCAAGGGCGAAGGCCTGGAGAAGCTGTGGGACAACAAGTTCGCCGAGTACAGCAAGCAGTACCCGGCCGAGGCTGCCGAGTTCAAGCGCCGCATGGCCGGCGACCTGCCGGGCGACTGGGCCGAGCGGGTCAAGGCCGCAATCAAGCTGACCGCCGACAAGGGCGAGACCGTGGCCACCCGCAAGGCCAGCCAACTGGCGATCGAGCGCCTGGTCTCCAGCCTGCCCGAGCGCATCGGCGGCTCCGCTGACCTGACCGGCTCCAACCTGACCAACTGGCCCGGCTGCCACAGCCTGCACCGCAATGCCGGCGGCAACTACATCTCCTACGGCGTGCGCGAGTTCGGCATGTCCCACATCATGAACGGCATGGCGCTGCACGGCGGCCTGTTCCCGTTCGGCGGCACCTTCCTGATGTTCTCGGAATACGCCCGCAACGCCCTGCGCATGTCGGCCCTGATGAAGCAGCGCGTGGTCTACGTGTTCACCCACGACTCCATCGGTCTGGGCGAGGACGGCCCGACCCACCAGCCGGTGGAGCAGACCGCCACCCTGCGCATGATCCCGAACATGAGCGTCTGGCGTCCGTGCGACACCATGGAGACCATGGTCGCCTGGGCCGCCGGCGTCGAGAAGAAAGACGGCCCGACCAGCCTGATCCTGTCGCGCCAGAACCTGCCCTATGTCAAGCGCACCGACGCCCAGGTCGAGGCCATCCGCAAGGGCGGCTATGTCCTGTCCGATTGCGACGGCGCACCGAAGGTCGTGCTGATCGCCACCGGCTCCGAGGTCGAGCTGGCCATGAAGGCCCAGGAAGCGCTGAAGGCCGACGGCATCGCCGCCCGCGTGGTGTCCATGCCCTGCACCAACGTGTTCGACAAACAGGACGCCGCCTACAAGGCGGGCGTGCTGCCGGCCGGCGTCAAGCGCGTGGCCATCGAGGCCGGCGTGACCGAAGGCTGGTACAAGTACGTGGGCCTGGACGGCGCCGTGGTCGGCCTCGACCGCTTCGGCGAATCCGCCCCGGCCGGCCAGCTGTTCAAGGAATTCGGCTTCACCGTGGAAAACGTGGTGAAGACCGTCAAGGGCGTGCTGTAAGAAATATAGGGGGCGCCGGCTGAGCGCCCCTTCGGTTTTTTATTGAACCTCGAAGGAGAGAACTACTATGGCTATCAAAGTTGGCATCAACGGCTTCGGCCGCATCGGCCGCATGGTCTTCCGTGCTGTCGCCAAGGACTTCAAGGACATCGAGATCGTCGCCATCAACGACCTGCTCGATCCCGAGTACCTGGCTTATATGCTGAAGTACGACTCCGTGCACGGCCGTTTCAACGGCGACATCAAGGTCGAAGGCGGCAACATGATCGTCAACGGCAAGAAGATTCGCCTGACCGCCGAGCGCGATCCGGCCAACCTGAAATGGAACGAAGTGGGCGCCGACATCGTGATCGACTGCACCGGCTTCTTCCTGACCACCGAGTCCTGCGAGGCCCACATCAAGGCCGGCGCCAAGAAGGTGGTCCAGTCCGCCCCGTCCAAGGACGACACCCCAATGTTCGTCTACGGCGTGAACCACACCACCTACGCCGGCCAGGCCATCGTGTCCGCCGCTTCCTGCACCACCAACTGCCTGGCCCCCGTGGCCAAGGTGCTGCACGACAACTTCGGCATCAAGCGCGGCCTGATGTCCACCGTGCACGCTGCCACCGCCACCCAGAAGACCGTCGACGGCCCGTCCTCCAAGGACTGGCGCGGCGGCCGCGGCATCCTGGAGAACATCATCCCGTCGTCCACCGGCGCTGCCAAGGCCGTGGGCAAGGTGATCCCCGAGCTGAACAAGAAGCTGACCGGCATGGCCTTCCGCGTGCCGACCTCCGACGTCTCCGTGGTCGACCTGACCGTCGAGTTGAACAAGGCGGCTTCCTACGACGACATCTGCAAGGCCATGAAGGCCGCCTCCGAAGGCGCCCTGAAGGGTGTGCTGGGCTACACCGACGAGAAAGTGGTCTCCACCGACTTCGTCGGCAATAGCGCGCCGTCGACCTTCGACGCCGAGGCCGGCATCGCCCTGGACGACACCTTCGTCAAGGTCGTGTCCTGGTACGACAACGAGTATGGCTACACCTGCAACATGCTGCGCCTGGTCCAGCACGTCGCTAAGTAAGCTGCATTGCCCGGAAGCGAGGGGCCTGTGCCCCTCGCTTTTTCTACCGTGAGCCGTAAGGCATAGGCCCGCCTATCCCTTACTACTTACTTTTCAGGAGATTTACATGGCCAAGTTCCTCCGCATGACCGATCTCGACCTCAAGGGCAAGCGCGTGTTCATCCGCGCCGACCTGAACGTGCCCGTCAAGGACGGCAAGGTCACGTCCGACGCCCGCATCACCGCGTCCATGCCCACCATCGAACACGCGCTGAAGGCTGGCGCCAAGGTGATGGTCACCTCCCACCTGGGCCGCCCGACCGAGGGCGAGTGGACCGAAGAGGTCTCGCTCAAGCCCGTGGCCGACGTGATGTCCGCCAAGCTGGGCAAGCCGGTGCGCCTGATCAAGGACTGGGTCGACGGCGGTTTCGCCGTCGCCGAGGGCGAAGTGGTGCTGCTGGAGAACTGCCGGGTCAACAAGGGCGAGAAGAAAAACGTCGAAGAGACCGCGAAGAAATACGCCGCCCTGTGCGACGTGTTCGTGATGGACGCCTTCGGCACCGCCCACCGCGCCGAGGCCTCGACCTACGGCATCGCCCAGTTCGCCCCCACCGCCTGCGCCGGCAAGCTGGTGTCCGAAGAGCTGGAGGCGCTGGACAAGGCCCTGGCCAACCCGGCCCGGCCGATGGTCGCCATCGTCGGCGGCTCCAAGGTCTCGACCAAGCTGACCGTGCTCGAGGCCCTGTCCGAGAAGTGCGAGCAATTGGTGGTCGGCGGCGGCATCGCCAACACCTTCTTGAAGGCCACCGGCAAGAACGTCGGCAAGTCGCTGTGCGAGGACGACCTGGTGCCGACCGCCCAGGCGCTGATGGCCAAAATGACCGCACGCGGCGCGACCATCCCGGTCGCCGTCGACGTGGTGGTCGGCAAGCAGTTCGATGCCAACGAGCCGGCCGTGACCAAGGATGCCGGCGCCGTGGCCGACGACGACATGATCTTCGACATCGGCCCGAAGAGCGCGCAGGAACTGGTCGACATCATCATGAAGGCCGGCACCGTGGTCTGGAACGGCCCGGTCGGCGTGTTCGAATTCGACCAGTTCGGCGCAGGCACCAAGGCCATCGCCATGGCCATCGCCAAGACCAAGGCCTTCACCCTGGCCGGCGGCGGCGACACCATCGCCGCCATCCAGAAGTACGACATCTACGACAAGGTGTCCTACATCTCCACCGCTGGCGGCGCCTTCCTCGAGTACTTGGAAGGCAAGGTTCTGCCCGCCGTGGACATCCTGGAAAAACGCGCGGCCGGCTAAAACCGATAGCGAGGCGTGAGGCGATCGAGCCCGGGCGCGAGCCTCGGCCAAGCCGCCTCACTCCTGCCCCTCACACCTCACGAGTACATATGTTACGTAGAACAAAAATCGTCGCCACCCTCGGCCCTTCCTGTTCCGACCCCAAGGTGTTGGACAAGATGGCGGAAGCCGGCGTGGACGTCGTGCGCTTGAATTTCTCCCATGGCAAGCCGGAAGACCATATCCAGCGCGCCGAACTGATTCGCTCCATCGCCAAGACCCGCGGCCGTGCCATCGGCGTGCTGGTCGACCTGCAAGGCCCCAAGATCCGCATCGGCAAGTTCAAGGACGGCAAGATCAGCTTGAACATCGGCGACGCCTTCATCCTCGACGCCACCTGCGAGTTGGGCGACCAAGGCCGGGTCGGTCTCGACTACAAGGAACTGGTCAAGGACGTCTCGCGCGGCTCGACCCTGATCCTGGACGACGGCCGGATCGAGATGTGGGTCGAGGCGGTCAAGGGCAACGAGGTGCACTGCAAGGTCACCCGCGGCGGCGTGTTGTCCAACAACAAGGGCATCAACCGCAAGGGCGGCGGCCTGTCCGCCGCGGCGCTGACCGACAAGGACAAGGAAGACATCAAGACCGCGGCCAAGCTCAAGGCCGACTACGTCGCGGTGTCGTTCCCGAAATCCGCCGCCGACATCCAGGAGGCGCGCGAACTGCTGCAAGCGGCCAAGTGCAAGGCCTGGATCGTGGCCAAGATCGAGCGGGTCGAGGCGATCGAGGCACTGGAAGAAATCATCCATGCCGCCGATGCCATCATGGTCGCCCGCGGCGACCTCGGCGTCGAGGTCGGTGACGCCGCGGTGCCGGCCCTGCAGAAGAAGATGATCCGCATGGCCCAGGAGCGGAACAAACTGGTGATCACCGCGACCCAGATGATGGAGTCGATGATCTCCAGCCCGATCCCGACCCGGGCCGAGGTGTCCGACGTGGCCAACGCCGTGCTCGACGGCACCGACGCGGTGATGCTGTCGGCCGAGACCGCCGCCGGCCAGTATCCAGTCGAGACCGTCGAGGCCATGCACCGCATCTGCGTCGAGGCGGAAAAGGAGATGGAGCCGTTCTTCGACGGCAAGCTGCTCGACCACGGCTTCCTCCGTGTCGACGAGGCGATCGCGATGTCCGCCGCCTTCACCGCCTTGCACCTGAACGTGAAGGCCATCGCCGCGATGACCCAGTCCGGCTCGACCACACTGTGGATGTCGCGCATGAGCACCAACGTGCCGATCTACGCCTTGACACCCGAAACCGAAACCCGTAGAAAAGTCAGTCTTTTCCGCGGTGTCTATCCGATCAACTTCAGGCCTTCCAGCCAAGAGCGCGACCAGTTGCTGGCCGAGGCGGAAGACGAGCTCCGGCGGCGCGGCGCGGTACGCAACGGCGATCTGATCCTGCTCACCATCGGCGAGCCGATCGGCCGGCCGGGCGGCACCAACACTCTGAAGATCGTCCGCGTGGGCGAACGGAAAACCGATTCGTAGTTAACTTAGATAGGAGTAATCAGATGGCTCTCATTTCCCTGCGTCAGCTGTTGGACCACGCCGCCGAAAACGGCTATGGCCTGCCCGCATTCAACGTCAACAATATGGAACAGGTGAAGGCGATCATGGAAGCCGCCGCCGCCGTGGACAGCCCGGTGATCCTGCAAGGCTCCGCCGGCGCCCGCTCCTATGCCGGCGAGCCCTTCCTGCGCCACCTGATCCTGGCCGCGATCGAGATGTACCCGAACGTCCCGATCTGTATGCACCAGGACCACGGCGCCTCCCCGGCCGTCTGCTTCCGCTCCATCCAGTCCGGCTTCAGCTCGGTGATGATGGACGGCTCGCTGATGGAAGACGCCAAGACCCCGTCCTCCTACGAGTACAACGTCGAGACCACCCGCAAAGTGGTCCAGCTGGCCCACGCCTGCGGCGTCTCGGTCGAAGGCGAACTCGGCTGCCTGGGCTCGCTCGAGACCGGCCAGGCCGGCGAGGAAGACGGCGTCGGCGCCGAGGGCACCCTGTCCCACGACCAGATGCTGACCGACCCGAACGAGGCCGCCGACTTCGTCAAGAAGACCGGCGTCGACGCCCTGGCCATCGCCATCGGCACCAGCCACGGCGCCTACAAGTTCACCCAGAAGCCCACCGGCAAGGTGCTGCGCATCGACCGCGTGAAAGAGATCCACGCCCGCATCCCCAACGTGCACCTGGTCATGCACGGCTCCTCCTCGGTGCCGGAAGACTGGCTCGCCATCATCAACAGCTACGGCGGCGACATGGGCCAGACCTACGGCGTGCCGGTGTCTGAGATTGTCGAAGGCATCAAGAGCGGCGTGCGCAAGGTCAACATCGACACCGACCTTCGCATGGCCTCCACCGGCGCCATCCGCAAGCACCTGGCCGAGGACAAGAAGAACTTCGACCCGCGCAAGTTCTTCAAAGAGGCGACCAAAGCGATGTCCGGCATCTGCAAGGACCGCTACGAGGCCTTCGGCGCCGCCGGCATGGCCAGCAAGATCACCAAGGTCTACAGCCTGGAAGAGATGCAGAAGCGCTACGACAAGGGCGAACTCGACCCCAAGGTCAACTAACGCCTTGCGTTAGAATCATGGGGCGGCCGCGTGCCGCCCTTTTTATTTACCGTCATTCCCGCGAAGGCGGGAATCCAGAAATCGAACTGGGTTCCCGCCTTCGCGGGAACGACAGAATGGGTTTTCAATATGACCGACGCCCTGTTCGAAACCTCGATCAAGTCGCTGCCGCTGATCCACAAGGGCAAGGTGCGCGACATCTACGCCGTCGACGACCGGCGCATGCTGATCGTCACTACCGATCGGCTGTCCGCCTTCGACGTGATCATGCCCACCCCGATCCCGGGCAAGGGCAAGGTGCTCACCGCAGTGTCCGCCTTCTGGTTCGACAAGCTCAGCCCCATCCTGCCCAACCAACTAACCGGCGACAAAGCGGAAGACGTGGTCGCGCCGGACGAGCGGGATCAGGTCGCGGGCCGCGCCATCGTGGTCAAGCGGCTGAAGGCGCTGCCGGTCGAGGCCATCGTCCGCGGCTATCTGGTCGGCTCCGGCTGGGCCGATTACCAGAAGACCGGCCGGGTCTGCGGCATCGCGCTGCCGGCCGGACTCAAGCAGGCCGAGCGCCTGCCCGAGCCCTTGTTCACGCCGTCGACCAAGGCGGCGGTCGGCGAGCACGACGAGAACATCGATTATGCCCAGTGCGAGCAACTGCTGGGGGCGGACCTGGCGGCCCGAGTGCGCGACGCCGCCCTGGCCCTGTACAAGACCGCGGCGGAGTATGCGCTCACCCGGGGCATCATCATCGCCGACACCAAGTTCGAGTTCGGCCTGGACGAGCACGGCACGCTGACCCTGATCGACGAAGCGCTGACGCCCGACTCCTCCCGCTTCTGGCCGGCCGACGAGTACCAAGTCGGCAGCAACCCGCCCAGCTTCGACAAGCAGTATGTGCGCGACTGGCTGACCGGCTCGGGCTGGAACAAACAGGCCCCCGGCCCGGCGCTGCCGGACGAGGTGGTGCAGAAAACGGCGGAGAAATACGCCGAGGCCTTGAAGCGCCTGCTCGACTGAACGAATCGTAGGGTGCGTTCCACGCACCCTACGATTCGGTGTCCTTCTTGCGCCGCATCTGCCCGCTCACCAGCCGGTATTCGTACAGCCGGCACTCCAGCGGCCCGTTGAACAGTGGCGTACGCCGGGTCGCCTTGAGCCCGATGTGCTGCGGCAGTTCAGGGTCGGCCGACAAGAAGTAGGCACTCCAGCCGGCGAAGTGCTGTTTCAGGTTGTCGCCCAGGCCGCGATAAAAGGCAGTCATGTCCTCGGAGTCTTCACCCGCCCTCTCCTCTAATCCTCTCCCGCTTGCGGGAGAGGAGGACGCGGTCGCTGCGCGGCCAGGCTTCAACCGCACGCCATACGGCGGGTTGCTCACGATCAGACCGACCTTGCCCGGCGCCTGCACCTCCAACGCATCGGCCTCGCGCAGGGTCACGCAGTCGAGCAGGCCGGCCTCAGTTAGGTTGGTCTCGGTCGCCCAGACCATGCGCGGGTCGAGGTCGGCGCCGTAGATCGGCAGCTTGCGCTTCTCCAACTGCGCCGCCTGCGCATTCTTACGCAGCTTGGCCCATTCCACCTTGTCGAAGCTGTTCAGGTTCTCGAAGGCGAAGTGCCGGCGCAGGCCGGGCGCGATGTTCAAGGCCATCAGCACCGCTTCCAGCAGGATGGTGCCGCCACCCATCATCGGGTCGAGCAGCGGCATCTCCGGCGTCCAGCCGGCCAGGCGCAACAGGCCGGCGGCGAGGTTCTCGTTCAGCGGCGCCTGCGCCGCCTGCACCCGGTAGCCGCGCCGGTTCAAGGGCTCGCCGGTCAGGTCGAGGTAGAGCGTGTAGCTGTCCTCGCCCAGGAACAGCAGGATCGGCACGTCCGGGTTGTGCGCATCGACGTCCGGCCGCGCGCCAGTCACGTCGCGGAACCGGTCGCACAGCGCGTCCTTGATCTTGAGCGAGGCGAAGTTCAGGCTCTTGAGCGGACTGCGATGGGCGACGGTGCGCACGGCGACGGTGCGGCCGAGCGGGAACCACTCCGGCCAGGGCAGGCCGCGCGCCGCCTGGTACAGGTCGTCCTCGCTCTGGTAGCGGCCGTGCGCGATCTGCTGCAGGACGCGGATCGCCAGGCGCGACCACAGGTTGACCTTCCAGGCCAAGGCGATGTCGCCGACGAAGGCGACGCCGCCGGAGCCGGGCTGCACCGACTCGGCGCCCAGTTCGGCCAACTCCTTGGCCAGCTCGTGTTCCAGACCGCGCGGGCTGGCGGCGAACAGGCGCAGCGGCCCTGCGGCCGGCTTGCCCGCCGGGCGCGGTTGCTTCTCGCTGCGCGGCTTCCTTTCCTCGCGACCGCGTTCGCCCCGATCCGAACGACGCAGCGCCTCGGCGCGGCCCGTGCGTGCCTTGCGCTCGAAACCGCCTTCGTCGCGTGGCGGGCGCGGCTTGCGCTCGGCGCCCTCGCTACGTGGTGCGCGGCCGCCGCGTTCACCCCGGGACGGGTGCTGCTGCGGCCCGTCCTTCGGCCGCTGGCGCCGGCGCGGCTCATCCGCCACCGGCGCTTTGTCGGCAGACGCCGGGCCGGCCTCTTCCATCGGCGCGGGGGAATCGCTACCCTTCAACGCCCGCCGCTGGCGCGTGGGCAAGTGGCTGCCGCGCACCGGTTTGCGCGATTTCACCGACGCCGGCGCCGCCGCCGCGTCGTCGGCCTGGTCTCGCTTCAGGCGCAAGACCTTACGTTTGGATGAATCGGATGACGAAGACAAATTGGTTCCTGCAAAAACTCAAAGCGAATTGGCTCACCCTACTGCTGATCGCACTGATCGTCTACCTATGGTATCGGCCCTGGGCCTCGGTCGACGAACTGCACCTGCCGGCACCCGAGGTCACCATCTCGACACCGAACGGCCCCAAGCCGCTCTCGGCCTGGCGCGGCCAGGTGGTGCTGGTCAACTTCTGGGCCACCTGGTGCCCCTATTGCCGCCACGAAATGCCCGCAATGCAGGCCTTCTATCAAGCGCACAAGGGCGAAGGGTTCGAGATTCTGGCATTGAGCCTGGACGAAAGCCAGAGCGCGGTCGATGCCTTCATGCGCAAAGAGGGCTACAGCTTCCCGGCCATGCTCGCGATTTCGGGCACGACCCAGCAATTCGGCGGCGTGAGCAAGGTACCGACCTCGTTCGTGATCGACCGCCAAGGCAATATCCGGCACAAGGTCAGCGGCCAGATGCATGCGGGCCGCTTGGACGACTTGATCCTGCCGCTGCTCAAAGAACCCCTGTAGGGTGCCCCTGCTGCGCGAGGATAAACGCTCCGCGCACCAAGTCATGGTGCATGAATGCACCCTACGGCATTACCCGTCATTCCCGCGAAAACGAAGTTTCAGTGAAGCTAAAGCGGGAATCCATACAACCTACCGCAGCACACATGGATTCCGGGTCTTCGCTTCGCTACGCCCGGAATGACGATATATGTTTAGGGAACAACCGTAGCCGCCGGCACCCCGGGCGACCACTGCAAGCGCTGGGCCAAGGCGGCGGTTACGCTGATCCGGCCGTTGCCGTCGATGAACATCGCCTCGCGCACGCCCATCTTGTCCGCCATCGCGCGCCAGCCGGCGGCGCCACTGATGAACAGCGGCTTGCTCGCGACATCCGACAGCACCCCGGCCTGCGCGCCGCGCGCCAGCACCGTCACCGCCTGCACACCCTGCACCGGCTGTCCGGTGCGCGGGTCGATCAGGTGGCAATAGCGCCGGCCCCGATATTCGAAATAACGCTGATAGTCGCCCGAGGTGCCGATCGCCTCGCCATCGTGCAAGTCCAGCAGCGCAATCGCCCCGGCCTGGCGCGGGTGCTGAATGCCCACCCGCCACGGCCGCTTGCCGTGCTTGCCCAACGCGATGATGTTGCCGCCGATGTTGATCAGCGCATTGTGGATGCCCTGGCTCTTGAGATAGGCCGCCGCCACATCCAGCGCATAACCCTTGGCATAGCCGCCCAGGTCGACCCGCACCGCCGGATTGCGGCTACGCACGGTATGACCCTGCAATGCCAGGTCGCTCATCGCCGGCGCCGCCTTCAGCCACTTGGCGATCTCGGCCGGCGCCGGCGGCACGTTGTTGTCGAAACTGTCGGCCTGAAAACCCCAGGCCTGGATCAAGTGACCGATGGCCGGGTTGAACAACCCGGCCGACTGCGCCGAATAGCGCGCCGCACCCTGCAGGAGCGTGACCAGCCCCGGCGAGGTGGCCACCTCGCCCGCGCCTTGCTCGATCAAACCGTTCACCCGCGACAAGGCACCCGGCTTCCAGGCATGCAGCATCTCGTGCAGCCGGTCAAAGTCCTTGAGCACCTGCCCGACCGCGCGCTGCGCCTTGGCCTCGTCCTCGCCATAGACGCTGATATCGACCAGGGTGCCGAAGACGTAGGCCTGCTGTTTGTACAGCGGCGGTTCGCCGCAGCCGGTGAGGGTGAGGAGCAAGGCGAAGAGGGCAAGGATGGAGCGCATGGGGCTTTGTGGGTTGTTGCGAAGGTGGCAGGATTTTAACCCCCCTCTACCTCCGGGAGAGGGTAGGGGTGAGGGAAGGCTGTTGGTCTATTAGTGCAGTCGTCGATTGGCGTGAAGCATACGGCCGGGCGGCCCCGGCCAACAGCCCTACGCGAAACTGAGGCCTTTCGATTTCGCCAAAATCCTTTCCCTCACCCTACCCTCTCCCGGAGGGAGAGGGAGAAAATCATACCTGCCGCTCCAACGCCACCACCAACATCCCCGCCACATCAAACCCCGTCTGCTCCATGATCTCGCGGAAGCAGGTGGGGCTGGTGACATTGACCTCGGTCAGCCAGTCGCCGATGACATCGAGGCCGACCAGCAGCAGGCCGGCTTGTTTCAGTTGCGGGCCGAGGGTCTGCGCGATCTGCCAGTCGCGCTCGGTCAGCGGCCGGGCGACGCCGGTGCCGCCGGCGGCGAGGTTACCGCGGGTCTCGCCCGGCGCAGGGATGCGGGCCAGGGCATAGGGCACGGCCTCGCCGTCGATGATGAGGATGCGCTTGTCGCCGTCTTTAATCTCGGGGATGTAGCGCTGGGCCATCACCGTGGTGGTTTCGTGCTGGGTCAGGGTTTCGACGATGACACCGAGGTTGGCGTCGCCCGGCCGGATGCGAAACACCGAGGTGCCGCCCATGGCGTTCAAGGGCTTGACCACGACGTCGCCCTGCTCGGCCAGGAAGGCGCGAATCTCCTCAGCCCGGCTGGTCACCAGGGTGGGCACGGTGAATTGGGCAAAGCGGAAGATCGCCAGCTTTTCGTTGAAGTCGCGCAGTGACTGCGGTCGGTTGAACACGCGGGCGCCGTCGCGCTCGGCCAGCTCCAAGAGATAGGTGGCGTAGAGGAATTCCTGGTCGAACGGCGGGTCCTTGCGCATCAGCACCGCGCCGAATTGCTTGAGCCGCTGCCATTCGTGGTTGCCGGCCTCGAACCAATCGGGCGCGCGCCCGGTCAGTTTGAGCGGATAGACCCGGCCCATCAGCTTGCCGTCGCGCCAGGCTAGGTCTTGCGGCTCGCAGGCCCAGAGCGCATGGCCGCGCGCGGCGGCGGCCTGCATCATGGCGAAGGTGCTGTCTTTATAAATCTTGAAGCTGGTCAGCGGATCGGCGACGAACAGGATATCCATGGCTCAGAACCTCGGCAGGCCTGGATTGGGCGCGGTCTGTTCCAACTCGACCGCGGCGGCCAGCGCAGCCAGGCGGGCAAGTACGCCGTAAGTGTAGAAGCGATTGACCGGCGCATCGGGCCAGGCATCGGCATCGCCATAGTTGCCGACCTCGTCGAAGGCGAGCGGCACGAAGTGCATGCCGGCCGCATTCAGGTTTTCGTCCGGCCCGCGCCCGGTGTGCACGCGGTAGAAACCGCCGATGACGAAATGATCCATCATGTAGACCACCGGTTCGGCCACCGCCTCGTTGATGGTCTCGAAGGTGTAGACACCCTCTTGCACCAGGACTTGCCGGACTTGCAGGCCTTCTTTCACCACCGCCATTTTGTTGCGCTGGCGCCGGTTCAGTTCGCGCATCTCGTCGGCGCTCTTCACGGTCATGATGCCCATGCCGTAGGTGCCGGCGTCGGCCTTGACGATGACATAGGGCTCGCGGTCGATGCCGTGCTCGGCATATTTCGCTCGGACGCGGCGCAACATTTCGTCGACGTGGCCGGCCAGGCACTCTTCGCCGTCGCGGGTTTGAAAATCGACCTCGTCGCACACCGCGAAATAGGGATCGATCAACCACGGATCGATGCCGACGATGCCGGCCAATTCCTCGGCCACCCGCCGATAGGCCGCGAAGTGCTTGGATTTACGCCGCACTGACCAGCCGGCATGCAAGGGCGGCATCATGGTCTGGGCCGGGTCGATATCTTGCAGAATGGCCGGCGCCCCGGCCGAGAGGTCGTTATTGAGCAAGATCGCGCAGGGATCGAAGTCGCCCACCATCAGCCGCCGGCCTTCGCGCCGGATCGGCTCGAGCAACAACGGCTCGCCGTTCGGCAGATCGAGCTTCAGCGGCTCGGCGAGATCCGGGATCAGACTGCCGATGCGCACATCCAGGCCGGAACGGCGCAGGATGCAAGCGAGCGAGGCGACGTTCTGCAGATAAAACAGATTGCGCGTGTGGTTCTCGGGGATCAGCAGCAGGCGCTTGGCGGTGACGCACATCTTCTCCACCGCCACCTGCGCCGCCTGCACCGCCAACGGCGCAAAGGCCGGGTTCAGGTTGTTGAAGCCGCCGGGAAACAGGTTGGTGTCGACCGGCGCCAGCTTGAAGCCGCTGTTGCGCAGATCGACCGAGGTATAGAACGGCGCCGAATGCTCGATCCATTGCCGGCGGAACCAGTGCTCGATCTGCGGCATGGCGGCAAGGACGTGTTTTTCCAGATCGAGCAGCGGGCCGGTGAGCGCGGTGGTGAGATGGGGAACCATGCGACCTCGTGTTGTTCTGTGATTGTGGCCGCCAGTTTACCGCCAGCCCCGGCATCGGGCCATTACCTGGCCAGTTCCGCCAGCTTCTGCGTCACGAAATCCTTCAACTCCGGCGTGAGCTTGGTGCGATAGGCCTGCTGATACGCGTTGCGCGCCTCGTCCTTCTGCCCTTGCCGCTCCAAGGCCACCGCCAGGCCGACCCACCAGGTGCCGTTGTCGGGATACTGGCGCACGGCTTGCCGGTAGGCCTGGGCCGCTTCGTCCATATGGCCCAACTTGTTTTGCACGCCGGCCAGGAAGGCCCAGTAGGCGCCGTCGGCATGGCCGCGCGCCAAGCCCTCCTTCAGGGCGACTGCCGCAGCGGCGTAATTGCCTTGGCGCACCGACAACTGAGCCGCCGCCTGGGCAAACCAAAGCTCGTCCGGGTGCAAGGCCGCGCCGTCGCGGATCAACGCCTCCGCGCGCTGCATCTCGCCATGTTCGGCGAGCAAGGCCACCAGCGTCTGCCGCGCCGCCAAGTGGGCCGGATATTGAGTCAGGGCCGAATTGAGTTTGTCGATGGCCTCGCGCGAGCGGCCTTGTTCGATCAGACGCTTGGCCTCGTTGAAGGCGGCATTGGCCGAGGCCTGCGGCGTGGTCAGGCTCGGTTCCTTGACGACCCGCGGCCTGTCCGGCGCCAAGATCGCGGGCAGGGCCTCGATCGCTGGCGGCACGGCCGCTTTGGCCGTGGCACGCGGCGGCGCCTTCTTGGCAACCGGTTCCGGTGCGGGTGCGGGCACGGCCGCCGGCTCCGGCGCCGACTCGACAGCCGCGGCCGGCGGCTCGGCCGGCGGTGCCGGTGCAACGCTTGGCGCGGCCGGATGCGGATGCGGCTGGGGCGGTGGCGCCGAGACCGCGGGCACCTGCTGGATTCGATATTGCCTGAGCGCAAAGCCGGCGGCCGAGCCGAGCAGCAAGGCCGCCAGCACGACCCAGATCCAAACCGATGCGTTGCGTTTGCTCGCCACGGCACGCACGCCGCTGGGCGTGCCGGACAGCGCCCGATTACGGTCCAGGTCTTTGAGAACGCGATTGATAATGCTCATGAGTCGATTGGCCGCCTGTCAAAACCGGTCGAACAGCGACAGCTTCGCGCCGGGGGTGTCTTTCCCGGCCAAGCGGACATGGCGGACATCGGCCTCGTGCCGGCCCTCGCCGAACGCCAGCATCAGGGCCTTGTGCGCCAGGATGTTGATATAGCGCGGCAGGCCCCGGCCCATCTTGTGCAGCTTGCCCACCGCGCGCGGCGTGAACAGCGAACGCGCGGCGCCGGCCCGGTTCAGGCGATAGCTCATATAGGCCGGCAGCTCGGCCGCGGTCAGCGGCGTGATGTGGTCGTGGAAGGCGATGCGGCTGCGGATCTGGCGCACAGCGGGGTCGGCCAGCTTGGTATCGAGTTCGGGCTGGCCGAACAGCACGATCTGCAAGAGCTTGCTCTTCTCGGTCTCCAGATTGGTGATCAGGCGCAGGGCCTCCAGGCTGTCGATCGGCGTGGCTTGGGCCTCGTCGACAAAGGCCACGGCGCGCTTGCCCTCGTGCGCCAGTTCCAACAACCGCATCTCCAGCGCCTTGGTCAAACCATAGGCCGCGCTGCGCTGGAACTCGCCGCCGAATTCGCCGAGCAGGGCCTGGGTCAAGGCGGCCGAGGACAGATTGGGGTTGGGGATATAGGCGGTGACGAAACGGCCGCCTTCCATCTGATTGAGCAGGTAACGGCACAGGATGGTCTTGCCCGAGCCCGGCTCGCCGACGATCTTGATCAGGCCTTCGCCGTTCTCCAACGCCACCAGCACCGTGTTGAGCGCGGCTTGGGCGCCGACGCCGGGAAAGAAATAGCTGGTATCGGGGGTCAGGCCGAAGGGATATTCGTGCAGTCCGAAGTGTTCTAGGTACATTGGGAACGCGCTTTCCTAGGGTTTCGGCTTCACCACCATCTGATCGATGCGCTCCTCCACCTCCCGTGCATTATCCACCCAATCGCTGGCGTTGCGGATGATGGTCGGCTTGAGCAGGATGACCAGCTCGCTCTTGAGCCGGCTGGCGCTGGTGTTCTTGAACAACAGGTTGCCGACCGGCATGTCGCCCAGGCCCGGCGTCTTGGCGCTGTCGCCGTGCGACTCGCGTTTCATCAAGCCGCCGATCGCCGCGATCTGGCCATCCTTCAGGCGCACGATGCTGTCGGTCTCCGACACGTTGCTCGACGCCAGCGGCAGGCTGGAGGCCTGGCCGTACAAGGTGATCTGCTTGGTCACCTCGGACACCGAGGTCACCGACGGGTGGACGTGCAGGATGATGTTGTCCTGGTCGTCGATCTGCGGCGTGATGTCGAGCGAGATGCCGGAGAAGAACGGCGACAGGATCACGGTCGGCGTCGTCGTGGTCGCGGTGCCGGTCGTGGTGGTGGTGCTGACGCCGGTGACGAAGAACTCGTCGGTGCCCACCTTGAGCACGGCCTTTTGATTATTGATGGCCGAAATACGCGGACTGGACAGCACATGCACGGCGCCCTGGGTCTCCAGGAAACTCATCACGGCCTCGAAACCGCCGCTGATCAGGCCCAGCGTGAAGTTGCCGCTGGGCGAGCGGGTATTGGCCGGCGGCAGCTTGTCGCCCTTCTTGAGGCTGAAGCTGCCGGCGGCATAGCTCCAGTTGATGCCGGCCTGGGCGTCTTCGTTCAGGCTCACCTCGATGATCTTGGCCTCGATCATGACCTGGCGATCGACCGTCAACTGGGCCGCCCGCAGGTAGTCGGCCACCAGGCGGTGCTCGGCGGGAAAGGCGCGCACGGCGAGCAGGCCGGTCGCCGGGCTGCTCACGATGCTGCGCCCTTCCGGACAGCTCACCGTGGCCGTGGCCGCACTGCCGCTGGCGTTACAACCGATCAACAGGCCGATCGACGATTGCAATTCGCCCCAGAAGTTGGTCTGCAATTGGGTGCTCAGGCGGCTGGTATCGATGCTGGTGGTGCTGCCGCCGACATTGGCGCTGCCGGCGCCCGTTGCGGTCGCGCCCGGGCTACTGGTCAACACGGACGAACTCACCCGCATCTCGGAGCTTCCCTGGCGCTGGCCGGGCAGATAGGAAATAGCGTAGAACCGGGTCTGCAGCGTCAACGGCTGGACGAAGATGCGCGTGCCGTCGATCCGGTAGTCGTAGCCATACTGTTCGCGGATCGCCGCCATGGCCTCGGCCACAGTGACGTTCTTGAGATTGACGCTGATCGTGCCGGCGACCTGGGGGTTGAGGATCATGCTGTAGCGGGTGCCGGAAACGATGCCCATGAACAGCTCCGCGGCCGGGGCATTGTTCACCGCCAGGTCGAACCGCGGCTCCAAGGGCTGGGCCGCCTCCTTGGGCAAGGTCAGGGTGGCATCGGGCAGCAGCGCCGTCTCGACCGCCGCCGGCAACCGTTCGGGCTTGGCCGCTTGCGCCGCGCCTTTCATTTCCTGCTGGATGGCGTTGACCGCGGACGGCTCCCGCACCTGGGCACAGCCGGCCAGCAGCAACAGGCCCATGCCGAAAAGAAACCATCGCCGCCTGCCGGATAGGACGTTCGGCCTCGTTGTCATTGCGCTCTCAGTTTGCTCTTCTGTGCCGAAGCCGGCCGCTTGCTCACGCCGGGCAGCAGCTTGATCTGCTCGATACCGTGGCTGGTCTTGAGCCAGATGCCATTTTGATCGATCTTGATGACGCGCCCCTCATCCAATACATCGCCGACCTTGACCACGCGGCCGCCGACCAGGGCATAGGCTCGGTCTGGATGCAGGACCACGCTGGTCACCACCGACTGCGGCTGTGCCGCCGGATCGCCTGGCCTGGCCTGGTAGTAGCCGGCCGGCGGCCGCGTCGGGTCGAACGCATCGGCCACAGCGTAACCGGATAAGGCCACAGCTGCCAAGGCCGCAATCAGATGGCGAGACATACCCGGTCCTGGCTCAAGGTGTAGAGGGTGAGCTTCAATGTCAGCTTGGGATAGGCCATGGCATCGAGCGTCAGGCTGCCCCAATACACGCGATAGGGCATGCGCTCGATCCGCTCCAGATAGGCGGCGAAGGCGGCATAGCTGCCCTCCAGCACCAATTCGACGCCATGCCGGTACAGACTGCCGAGCTGGACCGTGCTCGGGGCGCCGGCCACCTCGGTATCGAGCGTCTTCAGGCTGACCAATTTCAGGCCCGGCTGCTGCCGCGACAGCTCCTCCAGCACCCAAGTCATTCGCTGCGGCGGGATCAGCCGATTGGACAAACCATCCATCGCCTTGCTGCGTTCTGCCAGGCCCTTCTGCGCCGCCGCCAGGCGTTCCTGCGCCAGGGCGACCGGATCGGTCCGGACCATGGCCTGGCTGAGCAGGCTCTCGCTGAAGGTGATGCGGCGCCGGTAATCCGCCATCTTCATTTCGGTCCGTTTCAGTTCGCGCGCCTGCGGCGTGAACAGGAACAGGTCGGCGGCGCCATAGAGCACGACCAGCAGCACGATGAACAGGGTCACCCGCTCGCTCATCGAGCGCGTGTCGACCTTGGCGGCCAGCTTGGTCCAGGCGCTCATGGCCGCGCCCCCGTGGACACGGGCGCTGGCGTGGCCGCTGGCGCGGCCTGCGACTGCAGGGAAAATTCGAGATAGCGGCCCTGGTCGTCCTTGGCGATCTGCATGTACGACAACTGCAAGCCCTGGAACAAGGGCTGTGCGCGCAGGCTCTGGACAAAACGGGCCGGCCCCTCGCTATCAAGGGCGCGGCCGGACAGGCCGAGGAATTCGCCGCGCGGCCCGAATTGAAACCCGGTCAGCCAGACGTTCGGCACCCGGGTTTCGGCGAGGGCCTGGAAATAGGCGGCATAGCCATGGTCCGCGCCGAGGGCGCCGCTCTCGATCGCCGCGATCGCGTCGTTCAACAGGCGCAACTCGGCCTCGACCGCATCGGCCTGCCGGGCCAATTCGTCGGCGGCCTTGTCGCTGACATGCGGCGGACGATGGAACTCGGCCCATTTCTCGATCAATTGCATGCGGCGTTCCAACTGGGCCATGTCTTCGTCCGTACCGCGCAACTGCCAGGCGCCATGGCCGTAGATCAGCGCCAGACCGGTCAGCCAGAGCAGAATCGCGCGCAGGATGCCCTTGGTCGGAAAATAGGCCCCCTGCTGGCGGAACTCCGCTTGGTACAGGTTGATTTGCTGACTCATGCCGCCGCCTTCCGCTCGCGCATGGCCGCGCCGAGGGCATGCAACACCCGGGCCTGGGTGGCCGGCCCTTGCAGTTCGGCATGGTCGGCGAAATCGAAAATCAGCCCCAGGTCCAGGCGTTCGACCGGCAGCGTCAGTTGTGCGAGCAATTGCCGGTACAAGGCATCGCCATCGGCCATCGGGGCCAGATACAGCCTGGCCAGGGGTAGGACATGAAACTGGCGGTCGAAATAATCGATCGAGCGCTGCGTCTCCAGCGCCAGACGGTCCGTTACCTCGGCGGCCGGAACGCCGCGCAGGTCGATGCGTCGGGCCAAGACCAGCTCGCCGGCATAGGTGAAGGTCAACAAAGCGCGTTCGCCGAACACGTGCAACAGACCGACGGCATGGCCCGGCGGTTCCAGCTTGGCGGCGATATTGCGCTGGGCGGTCTCCTCGACGTCGATCACCTCGATGGCCAGGCCGCTCTCCCGATACAGCGCCAGCAACTCCCGGATCGCCTGGGCCGGCGCCGTCACCGCGTAGAGAGAGGACGGCCGCCCGCCGCCGCCCGGCAGCTTGAGCAGCTCGAACACCGCCTCGTCGATGTGATAGTCGATCATGTCTTTGATCTTCCAGCGCACCGCGCTGGCCAATTCGTCGTCCGGCACGACGGGGGTCTCCAGCAGCAACAGCTGATAGCTTTCGGGCGGCAGCAACGCAATCAGCGGCGTTTTTTTCAGCCCCGCCTCGCCGGCCAGGTGCGACAACATGCCGGCCGTGACCACCGGCGCCTCCTGCAAGGCGAATGTCGCGACCCGGAATTTGAGGCCCGTCCGCTCGAGCCGCACGGCGGCGATGCCGCCGGGGCAGGCGCTGAGCACGGCGAGCGCGCCGTTCTTGGCGCCGCCGAACTTGAACGGCCAGCCCGGCCGGAGATGCCACGCCGCGCCGCCAAAGGCCTGTGTCAGGCTGAAACTCAATATCGCTCCCGTCGAATGATGATGCGCTCGGCCGCCGTTCGGCGGCCGAAGGTCGCGCGGCTTTGCGGATTATCGTCAAGCAGATAACCGTCCGTGCCCTGGTCGACCCCGTCCCAGTTGTAGCGCAACCAGGGCAGGGTCGCCAGATCGACGCCGACATCGACATAACCGTAGTTGTCGATGCCCGGCGCCGACAACTGCAGCCCCGACACGCCCGCGAGCACGGGCGAGTTGGCATAGCTGGCCGAGGTCTCGCCCGTGCTCAGTTGATTATCCGATGTTTGGCCGTAAAACGTGAGCGTCGGCGCCGGCAACACGCTGCAACCGTCCAGCGTATTGGTGACAAAACCCAGGCCGTCCCAATACTGGGCCGCCGTCGGCACCGGCAAGGCCAGCACGGCGGCGCCGTTGGTATTGCTCATGCGCAGCCGGCCGAAGCGCAGCTTGGTGACGTTGCTGAGCGCGCTGCTGGAACCGCCGACAAAGGTCACGCCGTCCGGCTCGCCGACGATGCTGGCCTTGAGCGCGAACAGATCGTAAGGCCCATCCGGCACGGTGTTGCGTTTGAATTGATAGGTGCTGCCGGACACCGCATACCCCCCCTGGCTCCATTGAAAGGCCGGCAAGGCGGGATTGAAGCGGCCGGCCACGGTGACCAGCGCGCCGTTGTCGTCGCCGACGATGCCGAAACTGCCGAGATAGCCATAGCCGTCGGTATAGCGGGTGCAGACCACATTGCTCAGGCTTTGGGCGGACAGGTTGAGGGCGATGCCCAGATGCGGGTCGTCCATATAGGTGAAGCCACCGGCCGCGCAGGCCGGCGTCAGCGTCGCCGCCAAGGCGAAATGGTCCGGGTAGAACCGGCCGAACGGCCCCATCAGCGCGGCCAAGCCGATATTGCAGCCGTATTGGCCGGTGCTGTTCAGGGTGTTGGAACTGCTGCCCCGGACGCAGTCGTCCGGTGGCAAGGGCGAGGGATTGGGCGTGCTGAGTTGATCGACCGCGGTGAAGTTTTCATCGTAGACGGCATTCGCCAGGAACTTGATCGTACCCACGTCGTGGTATTGGAAGGTGCCGGTCGCTGTCGTGCCGTTGCCGACCGGAAACGCGCCGGCCAAAGCGCCGGCCGCGACGGTCGCGCTGTTGTGGTCTTGCACCAGGCTCGGGTTCACATAGGGCGTGCCGTTGTAGCCCGCGCCGACACTGGCGGTCGCCGTCAAAGTGAAATCGTGGCCGGCCCGCAGCGTCGGGCCGCCCAGGTTGGCGGTCAGCGTGCTGAACGCGGCGGGCCGGATGGCGAAGTTGTCGCTGGAGCAGGCGATGGTGGTCTGGCTGCCTTTGACGTAAGTCATGCGCACCCGCACCTCCTTCCAGGCATTGCTTTGCGTCAGGCTCATCTGCTTGCGGCCATTATCGGACTGGATGATGGTCAGCACGGCCGATTGGAACGGCGACCAACTGGGGCGGCAGCGCGTCGTGCCGTCCAACGCACCGCTATTGTCGTGCGCATCCAGCAACTCCACGGTCACGTCGCCATTAAACTGGGTGTCGATTTCCGTGCCGCCGCTTTTGAAGGCGATGACATCGATGTCGAACGGCACCCCGGCGATCTTGCTATAGAGCTTGCCGGCCGAGGCCGACTGGGGCTGGGGCACGTCCCAGGCATCCACCGCATTGAAGCCACCGGGCAGCGAGGGTGGCGGCTGGCCGATGCAAGCGCCCAGGCCCTGCAGCACGGCCTCGGTGGCGACGTCGGACCAGTAACGGCCGTTGCCGGGCGAAACGGTACCGGCCCCGATCATGGCGCCGACGAAATCGACATTGTTGCCGAAGGTGACCTGGGTATTGCTGTACGGCGTATAGAAAATGCCGCTGAAATCGATCTGGCTGTCGGCGCTGTCCTGACCGCCGATGATCGCACTGGCCCCCGGATAGACCAATACGCGCAAGCTGTCCGGCGTCCCGCCCCGGTTGATGGTGTAGTTGTTGCCGCTGCTCATCGTGGTGCCGATATGGAAGATCACCGGGCTGCTGAGGAGGGTGATCGTGATGCCGTTGCCGATGGTGAAATTCTTGATGTAGTAGTCGCCGGCATGGAACCGCGCCGTCTTGTTGTTCTGGATCACCAGGTTGTTGATCCGGTAGGTGCCGCCGTCGAAGGTGGTGGGCCGGCTCACGGTCACCGTGTTGTAGTCACCCGGCGGCACCGAATTGCTGTCGCGGTCGGGGCAGCCCGAGGCGCAATAGGCAGGGAAACCCGGCAGCAGACCCAGCGTCGGATAGACCGTATCGACCACGGCCGAACTGCTCACCGCGCGATTGGGGCCGCCGACATCTTGCACCACCAGGCCGTTCATGCGCATGCCCGACTCGCCATTGGCCAGGATCAGGTTGACCCCGCCGTAAAGGGGATAGCACGCCGCTAGCACCCAGGCCGCGTGCATAAGCGACGCGGCCAGCAACGCGTTTCTCAGGTGTCGCCTTATGCTATTCGTCATCACTCGAACACCGCTGCGACTTGGCGCTCGACATAGTCCACCCGGTTCGGCGCCGGATTGGGACAGGCCCCGGCCACCGGTTCGTTGCAGGCGATGCCGGTCAGTTGATAGAGGGTGACGGTCTTGCCGCCCTCCTTGGTCGGCGTGGCCGCACATTGCGCCGTCACGGTGAAGTCCGCAGCCAGCGCGATATTCTGGCTGGCCGTACAACCGCCGCCATGCGCGGCTTGATAGATGCCCGCCTCCACCCCGGCCTGGGCCGCCCAATAGGCCCGCTCGCCCTGGAGCTCCAATGCGCTCGTCGCCAGATTCGATTGGCTGACGCTGACCAGGTACACCGCCAAGCCGCTCAAGATGACCAGCAGAAAAATCGCCGACGGCAGCACGAAACCGCATTGTCGATCGGCCAGGCTAGGCATTGTTGTTCACCACCATCTCGCGATAAAGGCTGACCGACTCCCCCTCGCTGGTCAACTGCAGCCATAAGGTCACTTGGCCGAGATTGCCGGTAATGGCCCCGCTGTCGTAGGCAAAATTGCAGCCCGTTACGCTCGTAGCCAGCAAATGGCTGTTGCCGCCATTCAACGGGGGGCTGGCCGGATCGGTCGGCTGGCTGCCGCCGATGGCATAGGCGGAGAAGCGGCGCAGTTCGCCGGTCGCCGGGTTGCAACTGTAGCTGACCGGAGTGCGCACCACGAAAAACCGCCGGCCCGGCGGCTCGAAGCGGAACGGCGTGCCGGTGGCGGTGAAATGGATCTGGCCGACCGGCCCGGCCGCCCCGCTATAGACCCGGCGATTGCCGCCGAGATAGGCATCGGTCTCGGCGTCGACGCCCAGGTTGTAGAGCACGATCTGGTCGCCCGCCGCCATGTCGAGGGCAGGTCCCAGGATATCGAAGGTATCGTCGGCGCCATTGGCGAAGTCCAGCTTGTCGCTGCCGGGGATCGTCGGATCGGTCTCCTCGCGGTAGCGCCCGCCCTCGGCGATCATCAGGAACTCCAGATAATAAACGCCGGCCACCTGCCGCACCCGCACGCTGTTGGGCAAGGCCAAGCGGATATCGCGCGCCATGCGCTGCAGGGCCGTATTGGCGATATCGACCAGCACCGCACGCCGGGTCGAATCGAGGTAACCCCGCATCGGGGCGAGCATGAAGGCGGCGACCATGCTGGACAAAATCCCGACGACGGCCATGATCACGATCAATTCGATCATGCTGAAACCGCCACCGGGGCGTTTAATAGTAGTTCGCGCGATAGCCATCGAGCACAAGCTCCTCACCGCTGGGATCGGTCACCGTGATCGTAATCTTCCAGCCCTGCGGCGTCGGCACCGGGCCGAAGGCGGCGGGCGCCACCGCGACCAAAACGCGATACAGGCCGAGCCCAGGGATCGGCGTGCCATCCAGATAGGCGATGCCGTCCATGGCGAAACCGTTGTAATCCATGACATCGTCGAACTTACCGCGATTGACCGGCGTGTAAGGTCCGGTAAAACCGTTCGGCGGATTGCTGAATTCCTTGTAACTGATCTCCTCCATCAGCGCTTGGGCCACCGCCAGGGCCTGGCGCCGCAGCAAGGGGTCGGCATTGGCCCGCGTGGCCGTGGAGAAGACCTCGGTGACGGCCGCCACCGCGATACCGACCACGATGATGAAGACGATGATCTCGATCAACGAAATGCCACGCTGGTATCGCCCGGGTCGGCCGCCTTGCCGCCTAATGGACATAGCCGGTTTCGGCCTCGACCGTCAGCGTGGTCGCGCCGCCGGAATCGGTGAAGGTGAAGACGCTGGCCGCGGACGGGCGGCCGTTGGCATCGAAGGAAAAGTTGGCGGTCGTGGCGGCGATCAGCACGTCCGCCGGCGCCGCCACCTCGAACGGTCTTTCCCCGCCGGGGCCGGGCGCACCCTGGCCCGCCGGACAGGGAATGCCCGCGGACAAACACAGTTGCAGCCGGTCGACCTGCTGGGCGACGAAGACATTGCCGTGCCTCGCGATGGCCAATTTCTGGCCGTAGCGCACGAGCGCGGCGGCCTGATCGGAAAAGCCGCGTGCGGCGAAGGTTTCGCCAGCGCCGAAGCGGCCTAGCCCAAGCGCGGCCAGTATTCCCAGGATTGCGAGAACACCGACGACTTCGATCAGGCTATAGCCGCGCTCGGACGCGATCACAGACAGTTGGATGCGCTGCCGTTGAAACTGATGACCGGCTGCGTGCTGGCGCTGGCGGCGGCCGTGTAGCTGATGCGGCAGTTGGCCAAGGTGCCGGCGCCGTTGATGTCGACGGTGATCGGATCGGTCGCCGGGTCGGTGCCCGCCGTGATGGTCACGTTGTCCCGCGTCGCGTCGATGTTGGCCGCGGCGATGATGCCCAAGGCGGTCGCCGCCGGATAGCCGTACACCATGTTGATGGTCACGCCTTCCATGGTGATGGTGCCGGTCGCGCCGGTCGCGTTGCGCGCCAACGCCGTGGCGTGGGCCACGGCGTTGGCGGAACGGATGGAACCGACCAAGGCCTGGCCCTTGGCATGGCGCGCATCGCCTTGCAGGTCGGCGAAACGGGGCAAGGCGACGGCGGCCAGGATGCCGACGATGACGATGACCATGATCAACTCGATCAAAGTAAAACCAGACTGCTGAATACGCAAATTCATCAAACAACCTTTCCAGAGTCGACGGCTTTGTGAAGCCGCTTGTTATGCAAACATTATAATTTTATAAGCTAATTATAGATAAGTAGCTGGGAGTCTACTTAAGCCCTAACGCGTAAGCATGGTCCTGCCCAAATCCCACAGCGGCAGGAACACACCAAGCGCGACGATCAGCACCAACACGCCCATGACCATGGTGAGCAGCGGTTCGATCTGCCCAGACAAGGTTTTGACCTCATATTCCACCTCGCGCTGGTACATGTCGCCGATCTCGTCGAGCAGGCGTTCCAAGTCGCCGGTCTCTTCGCCCACCGACAGCATTTGCAACACCACCGGCGTGAAGACGCCGGTGGTGGCGGCCACTCGAGTCAGGCTCTCGCCCCGCTCGACGCCATCGCGCATCTGCTCGATGCGGCTGGCGATATAGCTGTTGTCCACCACCCGGCTGACGCCGGTCAGGTTCTGCGTGATCGGCAGGCCGCTGGCATGGCCCATGGCCATGCTCTTGGCGAAGCGGGCCAAGGCGGCCTTGTGCACGATGTCGCCGACGATCGGCAGCTTGAGCAGGATGCGGCTCCAGTGATAGGCCCCGACCGAGGTGCCGAGCCAGACCCGCAGGCCGACCACCGCCAGCACCAGGCCGAAGGACAAGGCCGGCCACCAGTGCAGCATCAAGTCCGATGTGCCGATCAGCGCGCGGGTAAGCAAGGGCAATTCGACCTTGGACTGGGCGTAGACCTTGGCGAAGGCCGGGATAACGACGATATTGATCACGACGATGGCGCCGATGATGGCAATGACCACAAAGGCCGGGTAGCGCAAGGCGCCCTTGACCCGCTCACGCAGATCGATGCCGGACTCGTAATAATGGAAGAGCCGCAGAAAGACCTCTTCCAGGCGACCGGTGGTCTCGCCCACCCGCACCATATTGATGAAAAAATCGGGGAATACCGCAGGATAACGATGCAAGCTGACCGACAACTCGCGGCCGGTGCTGAGGCCGTCCTTCAGGCCGTTCAGTACGCTCTGGAACGCCGGCTTGGCGGTGGATTCGGCCAGCGAGGTCAGCGCGCGCAAGATGGGCACACCGGCCTTGAGCAGGCTGTGCATCTGGCGCACGAACAACATCAGATCGAGTTCGTCGACCCGGCTCTGGAGCAGCCGGGGCAGGGCCAAGGTGAACGTGGCCGTCGCCTTGCCGGGGACCACCTCGATCGGGGTCAGGCCGGATCGGGCCAGCTCGTCCGCCACCGCTTCCGGGCTGGCACCCTCCAACCCGCCGGTGATCATCTCGCCCCGATTGTTACGGGCCTTATAGGCGAAGTAGGGCATGACTACTCGTCGGCCTGGTGCACCGCGCGCATCGCCTCGGCCACGCTGGTCACCCCTTCGCTGGCCAGGCGGACCGCCTCGTCGTGCAGATTGCGGCCGGCCAGCTTGCGTTTGGCCGCCGCATGAAAGAGTTCGGTATTGCCACTGTTGAGCAGGCCGGCCAAGGCCGCGTCGATCTCCAGCAATTCGAACACGCCCTGGCGCCCCTTGTAGCCGGTGAAGTTGCACTGCCGACACCCCTGGCCGCGTTTGAAGGTGTCGGCGGCCAGGCCTTTGCCCAGTTCCACCTTGAGCCAGACCCGCTCGGCCGGCGTCAGCGGCGCCACCTCGGCGCACAGCGGGCAAAGTTTGCGCACCAGGCGTTGCGCCATGATGCCGGTCAGCGAACTGGCCAGTAGGTAAGACGGCGCGCCCATGTCGAGCAAGCGCGCGGCGGCCGAAGCGGCATCGTTGGTGTGCAGGGTGGACAGCACCAGATGGCCGGTCAGCGCCGCGCGCAACGCGATCAGCGCCGTCTCCTGGTCGCGCATCTCGCCGACCAGGATGATGTCCGGGTCCTGGCGCAAGAAAGCGCGCAAGGCACGGGAAAAGGTCAGCTCGATCTTGTCCTGCACCTGCACCTGATTGACCCCGGTCAGGCGATATTCGACCGGGTCCTCGACGGTGAGTATCTTCACCTCCGGGTCGTTCAGCTCCGACAAGGCGCCATACAGGGTGGTGGTCTTGCCGCTGCCGGTCGGGCCGGTGACCAGGACCAGACCGTTGGGTTGATGGATCAAGCGCCGGAAGCTGGCCAGGGTCTCGGGCGCGATACCGAGACGGTCGAGGCTGACCTCGCCGCTGCCGATGAGCAGGCGCATCACCGCCGATTCGCCGTATTGGGTGCGGATGACCGACAGCCGGACATCGACTTGCTGCTGGCCGACCCGGACCATGAACCGGCCGTCCTGCGGCAGGCGCTTTTCCGCGATATTCATCTCGCCCATCAGTTTCAGGCGCTGGATCAGGGCCGGCCCGATGCGGCTGTCGGCCTCGGTCGCGACATGCAGCATGCCATCGACCCGGAACCGGATTTGCAGCCGGCTATCGATCGGCTCGATGTGGATGTCCGAGGCGCCATCGCGCAGGGCATCCTCGAAGATGCTCTGCAGCAGGCGAACCACCGGGGCATCCTCTGCGGTCTCGCCGGTGGCGAGCTGGCTGATGTCGATCGCCTCTTCCTGGCCCAGCTCCTCGGACAGGCTGCGCGCCAGCTCGTCGATCTCGTCGGTACCGTGGTAGGCGTTGTCGATGAACTTGCCGACCGCGCTCTCGGTCGCCACCGCCAGATCGACGTTCCTTCTGACAGTGCGGACAATCTCGTCGTAGGTGAAGATGTCGGTCGGATCGGCCATGGCCACCAGCACGCCGCTATCGCGCTGTTCCAGCACGGCGGCCCGGAACCGTCGCGCCGCCTGTTCGGGCAGCAGGTGGGCGACCTCGGGCTTGACCTGGACCCGGCACAAATCGACAAAGGGAATGTTCATCTGGCGGGCGATCGCCATCGAGATCTGATCCTCGGTGGCGAAACCGTTCTCGACCAGCACGCGGCCGAGCTTGCGCCCGCTCTGGCGTTGCCGATCCAGGGCATCGGCCAGCTGCGCCTGGGACAGCACCTTTTGCGCCACCAGCAAATCGCCGAGTCGAACCTTCTCCGGCCGTGCCATCATTACCCCTTCGTTCAAAGCCTACCCGTAACTTATCGGCTCATCGCCCCAAGCTCAAGCCATGTTCGACATTCTGCTGTTCCAACCCGAGATCCCGCCCAATACCGGCAATATCATTCGCCTCGCCGCCAATACCGGCTGCCGCCTGCATTTGATCGAACCCTTGGGCTTTTCACTCGACGACAAGCAATTGAAACGGGCCGGTCTCGACTACCACGAATACGCCGAACTCAAGACCCATGCCGACTGGCCAGCCGCCCTGGCCTACTTCGCCGGGCGGCGCATCTACGCCTTCACCAAGCGTGCACACCGGCTGCATACCGAAATCGCCTTCCAGGCGGACGATGTCTTGCTGTTCGGGCCGGAGACGCGGGGGCTGCCCGAAGAAATATTGGCCGCGATTCCGCCGGAGCGTCAGGTCCGGCTGCCGATGCGGCCGGGCCAGCGCAGCCTGAATCTGTCCAACGCCGCCGCCGTCGCGGTGTTCGAGGCCTGGCGCCAGCACGGTTTTGCCGGTGGGGGTTGAGTTTTACCGATCGGTACGTGAAGGCACATGCGAAGAAAATCTGGATGACGCCTAGATCCCCTCGTCCTTCTGATCGCGATTGAGCAGAAAGGCGACCGCCTGTTTCGGGGTCAATTCCTGCAGCAGCAGACGGCGCACCGCGTCGGCGATGGGCATCTCCACCCCGACCTCCTGCGCCAGGCGGCAGACCTCGCGCGCCGTGGTGACGCCCTCGGCGACGTGGCCCAGCTCGCGTAGGATGGCCTCCAGGCCCTGGCCCTGGGCCAAGCGCAGACCGACCTGGCGGTTGCGCGATAGGTCGCCGGTGCAGGTGAGGATGAGGTCGCCCAGGCCGGACAGGCCCATGAAGGTCTCGGCCCGGCCGCCGAGCTTGAGCCCGAGCCGGGTCATCTCGGCCAGGCCGCGGGTAATCAGCGCGGCGCGGGCGTTGTAGCCGAAGCCCAGGCCATCGCAGACACCGGCTGCGATCGCGATCACGTTCTTGATCGCGCCGCCGACCTCGACGCCGACCACGTCGGTACTGGAATAGATGCGCATCGCCGGGTCGTGCAAATCGTGCGCCGCACGTCGGGCAAAGGCCTCGTCGGCGGCGGCCAGGGTCAACGCGACCGGCTGGCCTTGGGCCACCTCCAGCGCAAAACTCGGGCCGGACAACACGCCGACCCGGTCATGCCCCAGGCCGGCCTCCTGCAACACGAGATGCGGCAGCTTTCTGCTGTCCGCCTCGAAACCCTTGCACAGCCAGACCATGGGCACGCGGCAAGCCAACTCGCGCAGGTTGTGGCACAGGCTACGCAAACCCGCCGTCGGCACCGCCGCGACCAGATAGTCGGCCCCGCTCACGGCCGCAGCCAGGTCGGCATTCAATTGCAAGGCGGCGGGAAGCTGGATGCCGGGCAGATAGCGGGCATTGGTGCGACTCGCCGCCATCTCGGCCACCTGCTCGGCGTTGCGCGCCCAGAGCACGACCTCGGCATGCGCACAGAGACGGACGGCCAGGGCGCTGCCCCATGCCCCCGCCCCCAATACTGCGATGCGCATCGCCGTGCTCGCCTAAGCCGGCTTAGTTCGGCTGGCCGGCGGCCTGGACCTGCTTTTGCTGCAGGTAGAGCATTTCGAAGTTGACCGGCTGCAGCACCACCGGCGGGAAGCCGGCGCGCACCGACACGTCGCTGACCGCTTCGCGCGCATAGGGGAACAGGATGTTCGGGCAGGCCACGGCCAGGGTCGGCTCCAGCGCCTCTTCCGGTAGACCGTCGATACGGAAGATGCCAGCCTGCTTGATCTCGATCAGGAAGAAGGCCTTGTCGCCGCGTTTGGCGGTCACCGTGATGGTCAACTGCACCTCGTAGATCGCCGACTCGACTCGATCGACCCGGGTCTGGATGTCCATGTCCATCTCCGGCGCCTCGCGCTCCAGAAAGATCTGCGGTGCATTGGGCACTTCGAGCGAGAGATCCTTGAGGTAGATCTTCTCGATATTGAACATGGGGCTGCTGGCTTGGGACTGATTGTTGTCGCTCATGGATGGTCCGTCGAAAGGGAGTCGAAGAATAAAACGGCCCATTATAGCCGCTTTGCCTTGTGACTCCTGTGACAGATCAGTGTCGGGCCAGCCAAGCCGCCAATTGCGGCGCCGCCATGGCGCCGGCCACCCGGTCGACCTCCTGACCGCGTTTGAACAGGGCCAAGGTCGGAATGCTGCGGATACCGAAACGGGCGGCCAGACCCTGCTCGGCCTCGGTATCGACCTTGGCGAAGCGCACCCGGCCGGCATGCTCGGCCGCCGCTTGGGCGAAGGCTGGGGCCATCATCTTGCACGGCCCGCACCACGGCGCCCAGAAATCGACGAGCACCGGCAACTCATTGCGGGCGATGAATTTATCGAAGCTGGCCGCGTTCAAGTCCATCGGCTTGGCCGGCAGCACCTCGGCGCCGCATTTGCCGCACTTGGGCCGCTCGGCCAAACGTTCGGCCGGCACCCGGTTGACGGCCAGGCAATGGGGACAAACAAGTTCCATACGTGCACTCCGCTGACATCGATATGCCTTGGAGTTGGTGCCCGTCCCGCCGATTTCAAGTGGCCAGCAAAGGCTCCAGCCCGCCCTCGGCATCCAACGCCGACAGATCGTCGAAGCCGCCGACATGGCGGTCGCCGATGAAGATTTGCGGCACGGTGCGACGGCCGGTGATCTGCATCATCGTTTCGCGTTGCGCGGGATCGAGATCGACGCGAACCTTTTCGATCTCGGTCACCCCCTTCTTGTTCAGCAATTTCTCGGCCATGACGCAATAGGGGCAGACCGCGGTGCAATACATCTTTACGTGAGCCATGTTGTTCTCGATGACAAAAATCGCTTACTTCTCTTTCGGCAGACCGGCCTGCTCCCAAGCCATCATGCCGCCCGCCAGATTGTGCAGATTCTGGAAACCTGCCTTGCGCAAAATGCCGCAGGCCATGCCGGAACGGTTACCGCTGCGGCAGACCGCGACGATGACTTTGTCTTTGTGCTTTTCCAGTTCGCCGAGCCGCTTGCCCAGCGCGCCCACCGGGATATGCTTGGCCTTCGCGATATGGCCGTCGACAAACTCGGATTGCTCGCGCACATCGAGAATCAAGGCGTCCTGACGGTTGATCAGCACAACGGCCTCTTGCGGCCCGACTTGTTTCACGCCCGACAGCCGGCCGCGAAAACTCGGCATGACCAGCATGAAGCCGGACAGCGCCGCCAATAAAACCGTCCAGATGTTTTGTTGAATGAATTCCATTTGAAGCGTCAATCCTTAATTAACAGCAGGAGCCAGCCGACTCTTTGAGACCCAGTTTCTTCAACACGATGGCCGGCGGGCAGAAACCGGTGATGCCGGACTGGAACAAATTGAGACCGACGAAGGCCGTCAGCCAAAGCCAGGAAATTTGGCTCATGTCGATCTGGCCGGTGAAATGGGCCAGGGCCAGCGACAACAACACCATGAAACCGGCCATGCTGCGGACAATGCGTTCGATGCTCATAAACCATCTCCCAAATTAAATAGGCTAAGCGCCGGCCTTTAAGCCGGCCGCCGCGAAATGCCGCTGCCACAGCAAATACAGCAGCGGGATCACCACCAAGGTCAGGGCGGTGGATGCGAAGGTACCAAAGATCAAGGAGACCGCCAATCCGCCGAACACCGGATCGGTCACCATAATCGCGGAACCGAGGATGATGGCCAAGGCGGTCAACAGGATCGGCCGGAAGCGTACGGCGCCCGCCTCCATCACCGCTTCTTCCAAGCCATAACCGTGCGCGCGGTAATCGAGGATGAAATCGATCAGCAACAGCGAATTGCGCACCACCACGCCGGCCAAGGCGATGACGCCGATCATCGAGGTCGCGGTGAAGGCCTGGCCGGTGGCCCAATGGCCGGGGAACACCCCGATCAGGGTCAGCGGGATCGCGCCCATCACGATCACCGGCAGCATGAACGACTTGTAGTAGGCGGTCAGCAGCAGATAGATCAGCACCAGCGCGACGATGAAGGCCGAACCGAGGTCGCGGAACACGTCCAGCGTCAGCCGCATCTCGCCGCCCCAGAGCAGGCTGTAGTCCTTGACGTCGCGCGGCTCGGCCTCGGTGAAACCCAGGTTGCCGGTGGTGAAGCCCACGCCGTTGCCCAGGCGCTTTTCATCCAACACCCGATCCAGGGCCAACACGGCATAGACCGGGCTGGAGGTCAGCATCTCGCCGCTCACCGTCACCATCGGATGCTGGTCGCGGTCGTGGATCGGCTTGGCCTCGACCACGCGATGCACCTCGGCCAGCTGCGCCAACGGGATTTGTATGCCTTGGGCGTTGCCCACCCGCAGCGCCATCAGCGAGGCCGGCGTCGCGCGCAGTCCGCGCGGCAACCGTACCCGAATCTCGACCGGCTCGCGCGCCTCGACCGCATGCAGGGTACCGATACTGAAGCCGCTGACATAGTCGCGCAGCAGTTTGGCCACCTGGGCCGGCGCCACACCGGCCAGCGCGGCCCGTTCGGCATCGACCCGCACCTCGAAGCTATCGACGTTGGCGGTCACCGAATCGTCCACATTGATCAGGCCGTAGACATTGTGGAAGGCGGCATTCACCTCGGCCGCGGCCGTCCGCAGCTTGTCGTAGTCGGGGCCGTACAGTTCAGCCAGGACTTGCGCCGGCACCGGCGGGCCGGGCGGCGTCTCGTAGATCTTCAGCTTGGCCTGCGGATAGGCTTGGCGCACCGGGTTCAAGGCCGCGTCGAACTGCGCCGCGATCGCATGCGACGAGGTGCCGCGCGCATGCTTGTCGATCAGGTTGACCCGAATCTGCGCCAGGTTCTCGCCGCGTTTCAACAGATCGCCGCGCACCAAAGCGGCGAAGTCGATCGGCGCGGCGCGGCCGACGAAGGCCTGATAGTCCGCCACATTCGGATTGCGCGCGATCGCATCGCCGACCGCGCGCGCGACGCGATCGGTGCCGGCCAAGGCGGTACCGGCCGGCATGTCGACCTGCACCAACATGGTGTTGGTGTTGTCGTTGGGCAGCATCTTCAGCTCCACGCCCAAGGCCGACAAGGGGCCGTTGATGCCGGACGGCCGCACGAACTGCCAGGCCGGCATGACCATGGCCGCGCCGAGCAGGGCGAGCACGACGATGAAGAAGACATTACGCCGACCGGCATCCTGCATCAGCGGTCGCAACACGGCGAGATAGACGCGACGCAAGGGGTCGTCCTCGGGCTTGGTCGCCTGCTCGGCCGCCGCGATCGACTTGACCGCCTTGCCCCTGAGCCACAGCCGCGCGGCCCAAGGCACGACCGAATAGGCGATGAATAGCGAGGCCAGCATCGCCACCGGCACGTTGATCGGGATCGGCCGCATGAACGGCCCCATCATGCCGGTGACAAAGGCCATCGGGATAAAGGCCAGCATCACCGCGACGGTGGCGACGTTGGTCGGGTTGCCGATCTCGTTGGCGGCGGTGACCAGGGTCTGGCCGAATTGCTCGATCTTGACCTTGCCGTGATGCAAATGGCGGTGGATGTTCTCGATCACCACGATGGAGTCGTCGACCAAGAGGCCGAGCGCGAGGATCAACGCGAACAGCGTGATGCGGTTGATGGTCTGGCCGGTGAGCAGGCCGACCGCGAGCACGATGAATAGGATCAGCGGGATGGTCATGGTGACGATGCCGGCCTCGCGCCAGCCGAGGAACCACCACATCAGCAGCACCACGCTGACGATGGCGATGCCCAAATGCTCGACCAGCAGGTTGACCGCCGCATCGGCCCGCGCGCCGTCGTCGCGGGTGACGGTGATGGCGATGCCCTGCGGCACCGCCTGGCGCTTGAGTTCGTCGAGTTTGGCCAGCACCGCGCGCGATACCGTCACCGCGTTCTCGCCGGCGCGCTTGGCGATAGCCAGGGTCACCGCCGGGGCCGGGGCTCCCTCTCCCGCTTGCGGGACAGGGGGACGCTGATTCGCTGCGCGAGCCACCCCGAAGCCGATCCAGGAGTGTTCCTCGCTGTCGGCCGCCGCATCCTCGATGCGCGCGACGTCTTTCAGATACACCGGCCGGCCTTGCGCAACGCCGAGCACGATATCGCCGACCGCCTCGGCCGAACCTAAATAGCCCGCCAAACGCAAAGGCCGCGCCCGGCCTCGCTCGACGATGCCGCCCAGTGGCGCCGCAACGTTGCTGCCGCGCAGGCTGCGATCGACCTGGTCCAGACTCAGGTGCGCGGCGGCCAAGCGCGCCGGGTCGATCCAGACGTTCAGCGCACGGGCATGGCCGCCGACGATCTCGCTGAACGACACGCCGGGCACGTTGCGCAGTTGCTCCAGCAGGCGGGCGGCGACTTCGCGCAATTGCCGGTCGTCGTATTGGCGCGCGCTCAAGGTCAGGGTCAGGATCGGCACGTCGTCGACGTTGATCGGCCGCACGATGGGCTCCATCGCGCCGGGCGGGATGCGGTCCCAGTTCTGGGTAATCTGGTTGTACAGCTTGACCAGGCTGTCTTCCTGATTCTGGCCGACCTTGAACTGCACGGTGACCACGCCGTAGTCGTTGGTCGCATAGCCGAAGGTGTGATCGACCCCGGACTGCGCATGCATCACCGCCTCCAACGGCCGCACCACCAGATTGCGAATCTCTTCCGGGCTGGCGCCCGGTTTGGCCACGATCACGCTGGCCGCCGGCACCACGATCTGCGGGTTGTATTCGCGCGCGGTCAGCAGCAGGGCCATGGCCCCGGTCAAGAACAGGGCCAGGATCATCAAGGGCGTGATCTTCGAATTGAGGAAGACCCGCGCCAGGCGGCCGGCAATATTCATCGGGGACGTGTCGTGCGCGGCGGACATGGCTATCGCGCCGGGCTATGACCTATGCCGGCCACGTTGTCGCCGGACTCCAACTGGTCGAGGCCAGATACCGCGACCCGCTCGCCCGCGCTCAGGCCAGCCTGCACCTCGACCTGGCCGCCGTATTCGGCGCCGATCCGCAGCATGCGGAAATGCGCGATGCCCTGGGCATCGACCACGAACGCACCCTGGATGCCGGCACGCTCCAGCACGGCCGACTTCGGCAGCAACAGGGCGCCGCGCTCGCCCAGGGGAAATAGGGCACGGGCGAACAAGCCGCTCTTCAGGCCCTGGGCCGCACCAGCCGGCTTGGCCGGTATATCCAATTTGACCAGGAAGGTACGCGAAACCGGATCGGCCGCCGGCGACACCTGCGCGACGCGCGCCTCGACCGGATCGGCCAAACCATCGACCTCGACCGGCACCGCCGTGCCCGGTTTGATCCGGCGCAGCACTTCCTCGCCGACCTGGGTCTGCACTTGCAACCGAGCCGGGTTCTCCACCACCACCACCGCTTGCCCCGGTGTGGCCAAGCTGCCGGCATTACCCAGCTTCTGCGTGACCACGCCGGCGATCGGCGAGGTCACCACCGCATAGCGCAACTGGTTGCCGGCGCCTTCGGCCGCGGCGCGGGCCTGGTCGTAGGCCAGCTTCATTTTTTCATAGTGCTGACGGCTGACCGCTTCCTCTTTGTACAAGGCGGCATAGCGCTCGTAGTTGGCCTTGGCGTCGGCCAGGGCGGCGGCGGCCTGATCGGCCTGGCTCCTCGCGTCGGTCGGATCGACCGTGAACAGGCGCTGACCGGCCTTGACCGTCTGCCCCTCGACCACATCGATCGCGCGGATGTAGCCCATGATGCGCGAAGCGACCGGCACCGACTCGACCGCGACCAGGTTGGCCGGGGCCGCGTAATACTCGGGCACCTGGCCGGCCTGCACCAGCAACGTCTGTGCGTTCACGCTGCGTGCCGGCGCACCGGCCTTGGTCTCGGCCTCTTTGCCGCACCCGGCCAGCGCCAGCAGCAGGCCGGCCGCCCATATCCCATGTCGAACCTTGGTTTTCATCATTGCCACCCCTGCTCCATGCTCAGCACGCCGACTGCGCGTCGCAACTCGATCCATGCCGCGACCCGGTCGCGGCGCGCCGCGACCAAATCGGCCCGCACCCGATCCAATTGAGCTTGTCCCGCCAACAATTCAACCAAGGTAACGATGCCGTTTTCATAGCGTTTGCGCACCAGGCGCTGCGCCTCCTCGGCCTGGATCGCCGCCGCCTCACGGGCGACGATGCGTTGCTCGCTCTCCAGCGCCAAGCGCCGCGCCTCGGCCACTTGCAAGGCGACGTCTTGCTCGGCCTGGCGCAGCGCAGCGGCCGACTCGCGATAGGCCGCCTCGGCCTGATCGACGGCGGCCGAGGTCGCACCGCCATCGAAGGCGCGCCAAGACAACACCCCGGCCACGGTGTAGGACGAGGCATCGAAACCGAGCGCGTTGTCGTTCCAATCCTGGCGTCCGACCAGGTTCAATTGCGGACGCAGGCCGGCCCGCGCCGCGGCGACCCGTGCCCGCGCGGCATCCAACTGACTACGCAAGGCTTGCAGTTGCGGGTGAGCGTGCATGGCCTGCTGGCGCAGCGCCTCCGCCTCGCCCGGCAAGGGCAGCGGCTGCGCCTCGGCGGCCACATCGAGCGCATCGCTCAAGGGCCGGCCGAGCAAGCGTTTCAAGCGGTCGACGGCACCCGCCTCGAGCCGGCGACCCTCGGCCAGCTTGAGCTTGGCCTCGTCCAGATTGACCCGCGCCGCCAGCACATCGCTCTTGATCGCCACGCCCTGCGCCTGCAGACGCTCGCTGACCCGCACCGCCTCCTCGGCCGCCGCTTGCGACCGCTCGGCCACTTGCAAATAGGCCCGCGCGGCATGCACCGACTGGTAGGCCACGGCCACTTGCTGAATCAACTGTTGCCGGGCCGAGGCATCGCCCAGGCGCGCCGCCTGCGATTGGGCCTGGGCCTGATCGATGCGGCTGCTGGTCAGGCCGCCGGTATAGAGCGGCCACTGCAATTCGATGCGGGTATTGAAGTTGTCGGTCGCGCCGGGGCGATTGATCGTGGCCGGGCTAAAGTCCGCGGCGGTCACACCGCGCTGGCCGAGCTTGGCGCCGAAGGCCGACAGCGGATCGTCGGTGCGCGACGCGGTCAAGGCCAGCCCCAGGGTCGGCCAGCGTCCGGCTTCGGCTTGGCGCAGCGCGGCCTCGGCTTGGCCGACCCTGGCCTGGCTCGCCGCCAGGCTGGCGTTATGTTCGAGCGCCGCCGCGACGGCCTGGCTCAAGCTCAGCGTTTCGGCCTGAACGGGCGGCACCGGCAGCAACAGCGCAGCCAAAAGGGGCAGTACCTTGGGAAAATCGAAGCTTGGTATCGACATGTCAGTCTATCGCTACGCCTTCATCTATTACCCCGAGTTGGCGTCATCGAAACATGACGGGTCAGGGCGCAATCAAGATCGTTGCATTAAGAGGTCACGGCGTAACCGTGGACGTGCCAATGTCCTAGTGGACGAAACCGCAGAACACATCGCGCATCATGCCGATGAGCTGCAGGGTACGGGTGTCGCTGACGCGGTAATAGACGCGATTGGCATCCTTGCGCGTGCGTAGCACGCCCTTGTCGCGCAGGATGGCCAAGTGCTGGGAGATATTGCTCTGCGACGTACCGACGCTATCGACGATCTCCTGCACGCTGATTTCCTTGTCGCCCAGGACGCAAAGAATTTTCAGGCGCAAGGGATGGGACATCGCCTTCAGCGCGCGCGACGCCTGTTCGATGTGTTCGTCTTTTTGGATGAGTTCGGTCGCTTCGGTCATTCCTGGGACTCCATACCGTGGTTCTCCCATGTTGCGCATGCAGGCAACGCCATAATTTCTGGGTTGAGTATATCGCAAACAGTATTCAAATATACTAAAATACGTCCTGAAAAAAATTCAGATCGAGTTTAAAAAAACAGCTAATGTCGCCTGCCGTAAAGCCTATTCTTCTGATCATCCTCGACGGCTTCGGTTGCCGAGCCGCCGACCCGTTCAATGCCATCGCCAACGCGAACAAGCCCAACTGGGACAAATACTGGCAGCAATTTCCGCACACCTTGATCCAGGCCTCCGAAGCCGCCGTCGGCCTGCCGCGCGGACAAATGGGCAATTCCGAGGTCGGCCATCTGAACATCGGCGCCGGCCGCGTGGTCTACCAAGAATTCACCCGGATCGACCGCTCGATCCAAACCGGCAGCTTCTTCGAAAACCCGGCGCTCAAGCACAGCATCGCGCAAGCCAAAGAACGCGGTACCGCCTTGCATATCCTGGGTTTGCTGTCCGATGGCGGCGTGCATAGCCATGAGCTGCACCTCCACGCCATGCTGGAGATGGCCGCACGGGCGAAGCTGGAAAAGATCTACCTGCACGTCTTCCTCGACGGCCGCGACACGCCACCCAAGAGCGCCGAGGCCTATCTACAGCGGTTGCAGGACAAGATCGACCAGCTCCAAACCGGCCGCATCGTGTCCGTCATCGGCCGCTACTTCGCGATGGACCGCGACCGCCGCTGGCAGCGGGTCAAGGCCGCCTACGACTTGCTCACCCTCGGCCGCGCGCCCTACCAGGCCGAAACCGCGCAGCAGGCGCTGGCCATGGCCTACGCCCGCGGCGAGACCGACGAATTCGTCAAGGCCACCGCCATCGTGCCGGCCGGTACCCAGCCGGTGCGCATGGAAGACGGCGACGCCATCGTGTTCATGAATTTCCGCTCCGACCGCGCGCGCCAACTGTGCCGCACCTTCATCGAGCCGGGCTTTGACGAATTCGACCGCGAGCACGTGCCGCAGCTGGCCGACTTCTGCACCCTGACCAGTTACAGCAGCGAGTTCGACGTGTCGCTCGCCTTCCCGCCGGAGCGGATCAAGAACGGCTTCGGCGAATACATCGCCAGCTTGGGCCTGCACCAGCTGCGCATCGCCGAGACCGAGAAGTACCCGCACGTCACCTATTTCTTCAACGGCGGCGAAGAAACGGTGTATCCAGGCGAAGAACGCATCCTGATCAATTCGCCCGACGTCGCCACCTACGACCTCAAGCCCGAGATGAGCGCGTATGAGGTCACCGACAAACTGGTCGCCGCCATCGAGAGCCGCAGGTTCGACGCCATCATCTGCAACTACGCCAACGCCGACATGGTCGGCCACACCGGCCTCTACGACGCGGCCAAGCAGGCGATCGAGGTCATCGACGCCTGCCTCGGCCGCGTGGTCGAGGCGATGCGCGGCATCGGCGGCGAGGTCTTGATCACCGCCGACCACGGCAACGCCGAGACCATGCTCGACGTGTTCACCACCCAGGCCCACACCGCGCACACCGTCAACCTGGTGCCCTTCCTCTACATCGGCCGGGCGGCCAAGGTCGCCGACAGCGGCGCGCTGGAAGACGTGGCCCCCACCCTGCTCAAGATGATGGGCCTGCCGCAGCCGATGGAGATGACCGGCCACCCGCTGATCGAATTCGACAGCGAGGGGGCAAAGGCCTCGACCACGCCAACCGCAGCCCACTCCTAGGTGATCGTGCGACTCGGCCTCGCTCTACTCATCTTCGCCCTCCTCGCCGCGCCGGCCGCGGCCGCCACCGATACCAAGCAGCGCGAACTGAAAGACCTGCGCGGCCGCATCGACCAGCTCAAAAAAGAGATCGAACAGGCCAAGGAAGATCGCAGCGAAGCGGCCGACGGCCTGAAGCAATCGGAGCGCCGCATCAGCGACGTGAACCGCTCGCTGCGTGAACTCGATCAGCGCCAACAGACTCTGGGCGAAGAACTCGAAACCATCCAAGGCGACATCGGCCAGACCCGGCAATCGCTCGACAGCCAACAGGCCCGGCTGGCCGAGCTGCTGCGCCAGCACCAACGCCAAGGCGACACCGACGCCCTCAAGCTGTTGCTCAACGGCGAAAACCCCGGCGATACCGCGCGCGATCTCGAATACTACGGCTACATCAGCCGCGCCCGGGCCGACCTGATCCGCGCCCATCGCGCAAGCCTGCAACGCCTGGACACCTTGCAACAACAAGCCAAAGAGCGCAAAACTCGGATCGAAAAGGTCAAAAGCGACCGTCTCGCTCAGCGCAGCAGCCTGGAAAAAGAAAAGAAGGCCCGCCAGGCCGTGCTGGGCAAGCTGTCCAGCCAAATCCAAAAGCAGCGCAAGGAAGTCTCCAGCTTGTTGCGTGACGAAAAACGCCTGACCCGGTTGATCGAGCGCCTGAGCCGGCTGGCCGTCGCGCCCAAACCGAGCCGGCCGGCCGAGACCGCGCCCGGGCGCAAGACGACGCAGGTGCCCGACGCCAGCCTGGCCGGCTTGGGCTTCGCCAAGCTCAAAGGCCGCTTGGCCCTGCCGGTGCCCGGCGTCATCAGCGCCCGCTTCGGCCAAGCGCGCGAGGGCGGCGGCCCGTCGTGGAAGGGCTTGTTCATCCGCGCCACCGAAGGTCAGGGCGTGCATGCCGTCGCCAGCGGCCGCGTGGCCTTCGCCGACTGGCTGCGCGGCTTCGGCAACCTGCTGATCGTCGACCACGGCGACGGCTTCCTCAGCCTATACAGCAATAATGAAAGCCTGTATAAACAAGTCGGTGACAGCGTCCGCGCGGGCGACGTGATCGCCACGGTCGGCAATACCGGCGGACAATCCGAACCCGGCCTTTATTTTGAACTTCGACACCAGGGCAAACCGTTCGACCCGCTTTCCTGGGTCAAATAGATAACGAGTCGCAGCATGTCCGGCAAACTGAAACATTTCGGCCTCCTCGCCTTCGGCGCCCTGATCGGCGCAGCGGTCACCCTGAACTACTCCGCCATCGCCGAGCGCGAACCGGAGCCGCTGCCGATCGAAGACCTCCGCGCCTTCTCCGAGATCTTCGGCAAGATCAAGAGCGACTATGTCGAGCCGGTCGAGGACAAGAAGCTCATCACCGAAGCGATCAACGGCATGCTGTCCGGCCTCGACCCGCACTCGGCCTATCTCGACGCCGAGGCGTTCAAGGAACTGCAGGTCGGCACCCAGGGCGAGTTCGGCGGCCTCGGCATCGAGGTCGGCATGGAAGACGGTTTCGTCAAGGTCGTGTCGCCGATCGAAGATACGCCGGCCTACCGCGCCGGGCTGAAGAGCGGCGATCTGATCATCAAACTCGACGACACCCCGGTGAAAGGCATGACCCTGAACGATGCGGTCAAACGCATGCGCGGCAAGCCCAACACCGACATCGTGCTGACCGTGCTGCGCAAGGGCGAAGCCAAGCCGCTGACCTTCACGCTGAGCCGCGCGGTGATCAAGATCAAGAGCGTCAAGCACAAGCTGGTCGAGGCCAATTACGGCTATATCCGCATCACCCAGTTCCAAGAGCACACCGGCGAAAACCTGGCCGCCGCGCTGAAGAACCTGGAAGAAACCAACAAGGGCCCGCTCAAGGGCCTGGTGCTCGACCTGCGCAACGACCCGGGTGGCCTGCTCAACACCGCGGTCGGCGTCGCCGGCGCCTTCCTCAAGCCCGACCAACTGGTGGTCTACACCGAAGGCCGCACCGAAGAAGCCAAGATGCGCTTGACCGCCAACCGCCAGAATTATCTGCATAGCGGCGAGGCCGACTATCTGAAGAACCTACCGGCCTGGACCCGTAGCGTGCCGATGGTCGTCTTGATCAACGGCGGCTCGGCCTCGGCCTCGGAGATCGTGGCCGGCGCGTTGCAAGACCACAAGCGCGCCTTGGTCGTCGGCACCCAAAGCTTCGGCAAGGGCTCGGTGCAAACCATCCTGCCGCTCAACAACGGCACCGCGATCAAGCTCACCACCGCGCGCTACTTCACGCCGAACGGCCGCTCGATCCAGGCCAAGGGCATCACGCCGGACATCGCGGTCGAAGAAGCCACCGTCAGCGCCAGCGATGGCCCGAAACTGGAGTTGCGCGAGGCCGACCTCGACCGCCACCTGATCAACAACCAGGATGGCACGACCAAGGCCGACAAGCCGAAGGACGCGAAGAAAGACAAGAGCGGCAAGCCGGAACTGGAGCCGGGTGAAATCGTGTCGAAGAACGACTACCAATTCAACCAGGCCCTGATATTGTTAAAAGGACTGTACCTGTTGCAAAACCGCTAGCCGCATAGGCAGGAGGGCGTATGAACACCCCGTTGGACATCCAGAAACGCCGCGAGATCGTGTTCGACCCCTTCCCTCACGGCCAAGCGACGCTGGCGGTGCAAATCCTGTCCGGTCTGTCCGGCCTCACCGTGCGCAGCCTCGACCTGCACACCATCGAAATCTGCTACCGCATCGGCGACTTCACCTTGGAAGGCCTGGAGACCGGCCTCGAGGCCCAAGGCTTCCACCTGCACAACACCCTGCTCATCCGCATCCGCCGGGCCCTGGTCTATTACTGCGAGCGCACCCAGCGCGAAAACATCGCCCACCCGAGCGCGCCGACCAAGCAATACAAACCGCACATCGAGGCCTGGCAAAAACGCCCGCACGGCGACCACGACGACACCCCCGCCGAGTGGCGGCAGTACAAATAAAACCTTAAGCGGCGAGCGCCGCGCTCGCCGGCCAGCGCCCGCATGAACGACAACCAACTCCTGCGCTATTCCCGCCATCTCCTGCTCGACGAGATCGGCATCGCCGGCCAGGAACGGCTGCTCAAGGCACATGCCCTCATCGTCGGCGCCGGCGGCCTGGGCTCGCCGGCCGCGCTCTACCTCGCCGCCGCCGGCGTCGGCCGCATCGCCCTGGCCGATGCCGACCACGTCGAACTGACCAACCTGCAACGCCAGATCGCGCACGACACGAGCAGCCTGAATGAAAACAAGGCCGCCTCCGCCGCCCGGCGCATGCGCGCGATGAACCCCGACGTGCAGGTCGAACCGCTGGCCGAGCGCCTGCTCGGCGAACGCCTGGACTGGCTGGTCGCCCAGGCCGACGTCGTGCTCGATTGCTCAGACAACTTCGCCACCCGCCACGCCATCAACCGCGCCTGCGTCGCGCACAAAAAACCCCTGGTCTCCGGCGCCGCCGTCCGCTTCGACGGCCAAGTCAGCGTGTTCGACCTGCGCGACAGCGAAGCGCCCTGCTACGCCTGCCTGTTCCCCGAACACAGTGAAGAAGCCGAAATGCGCTGCGCCGAATTCGGCGTCTTCGCGCCGCTGGTCGGCGTGGTCGGCGCCTTGCAAGCGGCCGAGGCGTTGAAGGTGTTGATGGGCATCGGCCAGCCGCTGAAGGGGCGGCTGCTGTTGTACAACGCGTTGGATGCGGAGTGGCGTGCCATCAAATTGAAGCGGGATGGTGGGTGTAGTGTGTGTGGTAAGTGAGTCTTCCCGTCATTCCCGCCTACGCGGGAATGACGGGAGAGCAAGGGATTACCCCGCCCCTTCGGGCTCGCAATGACAGCGAACGACGCTGTTTACGGCGCCACCGCCCGCCGCAATAAGCCCCACTGCGCCTCCCACTGCGCGCTCGGCTTCTGCTTGAAGCCGCTCTTGACGAACTGCTGCCAGCGGCCCTGCACGAAACCGAGCATCAGGTTGGCGCTGGCGCCGGCATCGACACCGTCGGCCAAGTCGCTCTGGGTCGCGGCGATGCGCAGGGCCTGACGCAGGCTGGCCTCCAAGCGGTCGAACAGTTGGTTCATCCGCACTTGTAGGCGTTCGTTCTCGTTGACCAGGGCCTCGCCGGTCAGCACCCGGGTCATGCCCGGATTCTTTTCGGCGAAGCCGAGCAGCAAGGCGAGGATGGCGCGTGCCTGTTCGACGCCACGGGTCTCGTCGCTGGCCAGTTTGTTGATCAAGCTGAACAGCGTGCCTTCGATGAACTCGATCAGGCCTTCATACATCTGGGCCTTGCTGGCGAAGTGGCGATAGAGCGCGGCCTCGGATACGTCGAGCCGCGCGGCCAGGCCGGCGGTGGTGACCTTTTCCGCCTGCGGGTTCTCCAACATCTCGGCCAAGACTTGCAGGATTTGCAGTTTGCGCTCGCCCGGTTTGCTCGCCATCACTCGTCCCCTTTGCCACAGCTTCGGATCACATCCGTCTCGCCGATAAAACATTCGACGTGACGGCCCCCATCGAGAAACATCTCTACGTCATAGCGTTCGGCCAATTCCCGCAGTTGCCGCTCGAAACTTTGTGGCTCGGCCACGCCTTCGTAGACCTCCATCCAGGTCTCGGCCGCGTCGCGCTTTTTCAGCAGCCGGCCGCTCACGCCGCTGCGGCAGGCCAGGCGCGCCTGTAGGCTGCGCACGGCGGTTTCGGCCTCGGCCTCGGTGCCCGCCTGTACCCGGTACCACACGTAGTAGTGTGCGCTCACACGGCGTAGGGCAGCGGCTCGAAGGCGAGGCGCGGGCCGTCCAGGCCCTTCAGGCGGACATCGCCGGCCTCGTGGCTGCTGACCAGGATCACCGCCAGCACGTCGCTGCCGCCGCCCGGTGCCGGCGCGGCGTTGGCGATCAGGCCGCAGGCCTGACCGGCCAAGTCGGGGCTGTAGAGCTCGTCGCCGGCCGCGGCCTCGGCGTCGACGTGGGCGAGATACATGCGGCGTTTGACCTTGCCCAGGTATTGGGTGCGGGCGACGATCTCCTGGCCAGGGTAGCAGCCCTTCTGGAAACTGACGCCGTGCAGGGTGTCCATATTGGCCATCTGCGGCACGAATTGGTCTTGCGTGGCCGGCTCGACGATGGGCACGCCGCCGCGCACCATCAGCCAATCCCAAACGGCAGCGCCAACCGGACGCGCCTCGGTGACCAGGGCCTGCCACATGGCCGACGCATGGTCGGGCTGCACGAACAGGTCGAAGCGGTTGTCGCCCAGTTGCACGGCAAAGGCGGTGTCGGTGTGGATGACGGCCATCATGCCGTCGGGCGCGGCGCCGATGGCGTTGACCAGGGTCTCGCGCGCGCCGATGCCGCTCAGGCCCAAGCGCACCCATTCCGGTCCGGCGTCGCGCGCCTTGACCTTGGCGCGCAGGATGAACATGGCCAGCCGTTTTTGCGTGGCCTCGCGAATGGCTTCCGGCAGCATCAGCAGAATGTCGGCGTCGCGCTTGAACACCAGGAAGTTGGCCAGCAGGCGACCCTTGGCCGTGCAGTAGCCGGCGAACAGCGCGGTCTCGGGCGCGAGCGCGCGCATGTCGTTGGTGACTTGCTTGTGCAGGAAGTCCTGCGCCTCTTCGCCGCTGAAGGCAATCAGGCCGAAGTGGGACAGGTCGGCCAGGACCAGGCCGTCGCGCGCGGTGTGCAATTCTTCCTGCAAAGCGCCGAAGTCGGCGACCTTGCCTTGGTCGATGACGGCCCCTTGGCCCTTCAGAAAATCGCCCCAGCCCTGTTGCATGATGTTCGTGCTCACTCACGTGGAAACCCGCGTAAGGTAACGGCAGGTCGGCAAAAAGACAAGCCGTCGCCGAGCAGGGTTATAGCAGCGAGGCCTGTGGCACCTGTTCGACCAGCAAGCTATACAGCCGGCGGCTGTCGGCGCGCAGGATCTGGAAGCGGAAGCCATCGATCTCGATGGTTTCGCCGCGTTTGGGTAGGCGGCCGAAGCGGTTCATGACCAAGCCGCCGACGGTATCGAATTCTTCTTCCGGCAGTTTGGCGCCGACGGTCTCGTTGAAGTCGGCGATCTCGGTCTGGGCCTTGACCCGCCAGCCGCCGCTCTTGTCGCGCAGGATGTTGTCCTCCGCCTCGTCGTAGTCGTATTCGTCCTCGATGTCGCCGACGATCTGCTCCAACACGTCCTCGATGGTGACCAAACCGGCGACGCCGCCGTATTCGTCGACCACGATGGCGATGTGATTGCGCGAGGCGCGGAACTCGCGCAGCAGCACGTTGAGCCGCTTCGATTCGGGCACGAAGATGGCCGGGCGCAGCCAGTCGCGCAGGTCCATCTCCTCGCCGGTGCAGACCCGCAGCAAATCCTTGGCCAGCAGGATGCCGACCACATCGTCGCGCTCACCGTCGACCACGGGGAAACGGGAGTGGGCGGTCTCGATGACGAAGGGCAGGAGTTTTTCCGGCGGGTCGCTGATGTCGACCACGTCCATCTGGGCGCGCGGGATCATGATCTCGCGCACTTGGCGCTCGGACACCTGGAGCACGCCCTCGATCATGGTCAGGGCGTCGGCGTCGAGCAGGTTGTGGTCGTAGGCACTGTGCAGGACTTCCAGCAACTGCTCGCGGTCTTCCGGCTCGCGCAAGAGCCAGGAGGTCAGACGGTCGATAAGGCTAGGTCGGTGACTACTGTCGTCGTTCATTGGTAGGGATCGGGGTAACCCAATGACTGAATGATAAAGCTTTCCAGGGCCTCCATGACAGCGGCCTCGGTCTCGACCTCGTGGTCGTAGCCCTGCAGATGCAGGAAACCGTGCACCACGAGATGGGCATAGTGCGCCGCCAGCGGTTTTTTTTGCTCTTTCGCCTCGCGTGCCACCACCGGCGCGCAGAGCACGATGTCGCCGGTCAATGCGCCCGTTTCGGGGTCTTCGCCGTAGACGAAGGTGAGCACGTTGGTCGCGTAATCCTTGCCCCGGAATGCGTGGTTGAGTTGCCGGCCCTCGGCCTCGCCCACGATGCGCAGCGTGGCCTGGATGTCCTGCCTCTGCCCGGCCCGTGTCCAGCGGCGCAGCTCGGCCCGGCTCGGCACGGTCTTATTGGCGACCGCATATTGCACGGCCAGGCTGAGTTTTGGCTTGATGGGCTTACTCGCCGCGCCGGGCATGGTAGTCGTCGTAGGCGTCGATGATGCGCGCGACCAGCGGGTGGCGCACGACGTCCTCGTTCTGGAATTCGGTGAAGGCGATGCCGCGCACCTCGCGCAGGATCTGCCGGGCCTCGATCAGGCCGCTCTTCTGACCGCGGGCCAGGTCGATCTGGGTCACGTCGCCGGTGACCACGGTCTTGGAACCGAAACCGATCCGGGTCAAGAACATCTTCATCTGCTCCGGCGTGGTGTTCTGCGCCTCGTCCAGGATGATGAAGGCGTGGTTCAGCGTACGGCCGCGCATGAAGGCGAGCGGCGCCACCTCGATCACGCCTTTCTCGAACAGGCGAGTGGCCTTGTCGAAGCCCATCAGGTCGTACAGCGCGTCGTACAAGGGGCGCAGATAGGGATCGACCTTCTGCACCAGGTCACCGGGCAGGAAACCCAGACGCTCGCCGGCCTCGACCGCCGGCCGGACCAGGACCAGGCGCTTGACCAGGTCGCGCTCCAAGGCGTCGACCGCACCGGCCACCGCCAGATAGGTCTTGCCGGTGCCGGCCGGGCCGATGCCGAAGGTGATGTCGAATTCCTGGATCTGCCGGATGTAGTCGTTCTGCCTGGGCGTGCGACCGTGCAGGCCGGCGCGCCGGGTCATCAGCACCGGCAGGTCGTCGCGCGGTTCGGTCGGGTGGCCGGCCTCGACCAGGGCGAGTTGGATGTCGTCGATGTCCAGTGGCTTGCGCGCGCGCTGGTAGAAATCCTTGAGCAGCCGCGCGGCCTGCGCCACCTTGTCGGCCGCGCCGTCCAGGCGGAAAGTCTCGCCCCGGCGGGCGATGCGGATGTTGAGCGCCACCTCGATCTGGCGCAGGTTCTCGTCCAGCACGCCGCACAGGTTGGCCAGGCGAGTATTGTCGACGTCGCTGAAGGAGACTTCCATCAGACGGTCTCGGCCAGCAGCACCACCTCGCCGCGCAGGCTGTTGGGGTAGGCCCGGGTGATGCGGACCTCGACGAACTGGCCGATCAAGCGGGCATGGCCGGGGAAATTGACGATGCGGTTGTTGTCGGTGCGGCCGGATAGTTCATTGGCGTCTTTTCTCGACGGGCCCTCGACCAGCACGCGCTGCACGCTGCCGACCATGGCCGCACTGTTGGCCTGGGCCTGCCGTTCGATCAAGGCCTGCAGCCGGTACAGCCGTTCCAGCTTCTGTTCCTGCGTGGTGTTGTCGGCCAGCGAGGCGGCCGGCGTGCCGGGGCGAGCGCTGTAGACGAAGCTGAACGAGCCGTCGAAGCCGAGCTCCTCGACCAGCTTCAGCGTCGCCTCGAAATCGGCCTCGGTCTCGCCCGGGAAGCCGACGATGAAGTCGGAAGCCAAGCTGAGATCGGGCCGCGCGGCGCGCAGCTTGCGCACGATGGACTTGAATTCGAGCACCGAATAGCCGCGCTTCATCGCCACCAACACCCGGTCGGAGCCGGACTGCACCGGCAGGTGCAGGTGCGACACCAGTTTGGGCAGCTTGGCATAGGCCTCGATCAGGCGCGGGGTGAACTCGCGCGGGTGCGAGGTGGTGTAGCGGATACGCTCGATGCCGGGGATTTCCGACACGAATTCCAGCAGCAGCGCGAAGTCGGCCGCCTCACCGCCCGGCATCGCGCCGCGATAGGCGTTGACGTTCTGGCCCAGCAGGGTCACTTCCTTCACGCCCTGGGCGGCCAGACCGGCCACTTCGGCCAGCACGTCCTCCAGCGGCCGAGACACCTCTTCGCCCCGGGTATAGGGCACCACGCAGAAGGTGCAGTACTTGCTGCAACCCTCCATCACCGAGACGAAGGCACTGGCGCCCTCGACCCGGGCCGGCGGCAGGTGGTCGAACTTCTCGATCTCGGGGAAGGAGATGTCGACCTGGGCGCGGCCGGTCTCGCTCCGTTTCGCCATCATCTGCGGCAGCCGGTGCAGGGTCTGCGGGCCGAACACCAGGTCGACATAGGGCGCCCGCTCGACGATGGCCGCGCCTTCCTGGCTGGCCACGCAACCGCCGACCCCGATCACCAGATTGGGATTGAGCTGCTTCAGGTGGCGTACCCGGCCCAGGTCGTGGAACACCTTCTCCTGCGCCTTCTCCCGCACCGAGCAGGTGTTGAACAGGATGACGTCGGCCTCTTCCGGCTTGTCGGTGGTCTCGAAGCCGTCGACGGCGCCGAGCACGTCCGCCATCTTGGCCGAGTCGTACTCGTTCATTTGGCAGCCGAAGGTCTTGATGAAAACTTTGCGGGACATGAGGGGGCTACTTGGGTAATGACCTAATTGTAGCTTGGGGAAGAATTGGAAAAATCAAACAACATTTGGTGAATGAAGGGCTTAAAACCAAACGAAAAGAATATTGCCAAGCCCGCCTGGGCAACTGCCGAAGGAAAACAGGTGACCTCAGGAACTCTTCTTACCGGTTAGGAATACAACAGCCAGCCCAGTTAGGGAGGCTGTCGCTATCACACCACCAGCCCAGGGTTGCCCCTGCAAAGCCACATATGCCCCACCGATTACTCCGCTTAAACCGATTAAGAATGCAAAAATTTGCCCGATTAAGCGCTCAATAAAAATGAAGCTGTTGATGCGCTTGTCCTCGGCTCTGCGGTGTTCCGCTTCAATTTGGGTCTGATTGATCACCCAATCGACTGCATCAGGTCTAAACCCATGCAGTACTTCAAGCTGTGGCACAGGCAAGATCGGACTGTCTGTCTCATGTTGCTGGACAGTCAAGTCACCGGTGTTGCGATTTGCTCTAGCGGTAGTTGACTTGTTTCCCATCGCCAAGTGCACGACGCACGTCTAAAGCTACCCGTTTGCTATCGCCGGATAGCTTAGCAGCGTCCCTCTGTGTGTCCTTACGCGACGGGCGCACGTAATCCGCTTCTGGTTTTATCACCAGTACGGATCGAGCACCTTCAATAAGGTTCTTAATGTGTTTAGTCATGGCTTATGTCTATTACACATGTGATATGTATATCACACTACCATACTTAAGCTTATGCTTTCATTACACAACGCTATGCTATAAACCAAAAACTGTAGCATTGTGTTGACCAGTTGCTGGTCCAACTCAACGAATCTAGTGGTGGTGATGGGCGGACTTGAACCGCCGACCTACGGATTATGAATCCGTCGCTCTAACCAGCTGAGCTACATCACCACGCCGGGAAACACGCTCTTTCGGCCAAACCGGCACCAAAAGAGCCCGC
>JAJZTS010000104.1 GCA_021848725.1 Pseudomonadota bacterium | reverse complement strand
AGGCGGCGGGCTAGCGCTGAGGTGGGCGATGCAGGGTTTTGCGATACAGGGGAAAACGCCCCGATTTGCGGTCGAGGAAATAGCGTTCAAGGGTTTCGCGCACGGTATGAAAGGCCAGGTCTTGCCACGGGATATCGGTCTCGCTGAACAAGGCGACCTCAAGCGATTCCTCGCCTGGGGCGAAGTCGAGATCAAGTAACTGGGCAAGGTAGATCAGATAGACCTGGTCGATATCGGGCAGGCTGATCAGGCTATAGAGATCGACGATCTCCACGCGGGCGCCGGCCTCTTCCAAGGTCTCACGCTGGGCACCCTCGTCGGCGGCCTCGCCGTTCTCCATGAAACCGGCGGGCAGGGTCCAAAGCCCGACCTTAGGCTCGATGGCGCGGCGGCAGAGCAGCACTTGTTCTTGCCAGACCGGTAGGCAGCCGACCACCATCTTGGGGTTCTGGTAATGGATGCTGTCGCAGTGGCGGCAGACGTAGCGCGGACGATTGTCGCCGGCCGGAATCTCTAGGTTGAGTGGGGCGCCGCAGTGGCTGCAATAGTTCATAATGGCGTGCCGTTGAGTTTGGCCGAAGGTAGCAAACCGGGCCTAGGGCGTAAAGCGGCGTGTGCGTGGCCCGTCATTGCACCAGGTGCCGGGCACGGAAAGCCAGGTTTAGGAGAGACGGATGTTGGATGCGCGATCATTAGAAGAATTAGGGGTCCTGTTGGTGGAACCCTCGGCGATGCAAGCCAAGGCGATGATCGCCCAAATGCTCAAACAGGGCATAGCCCATGTCCACACGGTCGGCAACGCGCAGGAGGCCATGCAGGCTATCCGCCAGGAATCGCCCTCGCTGGTGATCAGCGCGCTGTATTTGCCCGACATGTCCGGTATCGACTTGCTGCATGCCATTCGCAACGACGAGGAATTTTCCGCACTACCTTTCGTTCTGGTATCGAGCGAGACGCGGCCCCAGGTTTTGGAGCCGGTGCGCCAGTCCGGCGTCTGCGGCATCTTGCCCAAGCCGTTCACCGAGCAGCAACTCGCCGCCGCCCTCAATGCAACTTTGGAATTACTCAGCCCCGATGTAAGCCTGGAACAGGCCGACGTCGATCTGGAAAGCGTGCGTGTGTTGTTGGTCGACGACAGTGCGATGGCACGCAATCATATCCGCCGTGTATTGGAAAACATGGGCATCGCGAATTTCCTCGAGGCCGCCAACGGCGTCGAAGCGGTGCAGTTGCTCAACGCCAATATGGTCGATTTCGTCGTCACCGACTACAACATGCCCGAGATGGACGGCCGCGCCTTGGTCGAATACATCCGTGGCCAGAGCTGGCAGCGTTCGGTGCCGGTGCTGATGGTAACCAGCGAGGCCAACAACGAGCGCCTGGCCGGTATCGAAGACCTCGGCATCGTCGGCATCTGCGACAAGCCGTTCAATCCGGCCACGATCAAGCAATTGCTCGGCAATCTGCTGCAGAACCACTGAGCCGGCGTTCGGGGCGACGATGTATCCACGCTACTACGCCCTGCGTAGGCTCAATCCGTATCGCGGTGTCATCCAGATGGTCGATGTCGGCGAGGCCCTGGCGCTCAGCTACGATGGCCTGACTTGGCACTTGCGGGCCGACGACGGCTATGGCTGGGTCCGGCCGATCGGGGTTTGGGTGGACGGCGAGGGGCTCAAGCTCGGGCATGCCCAAGAGCAGGCCGAGATTTTGTCGGCGCTGGAAACGCGTCCCGCTTTGCCTTTCCCTTTGGCCGATCAGCTTGAACTCTGGCTGCTTAATAAGGAAACCGGCCTGCCCATGGCCTTGCTGGCGGCCGAGCGGCCGAGTCGCCATTCACCGCAAGCGATCGATCCCGAGTGGCATCCCTTCGTGCTGTCCTACACCGGTTTCAGATCGAGCACCTTGGCCGCGCGCGATGAAGGCAACCCCTATGCCGGCACCCCGCACCGCGACACCTTGGCTCGTCTCGTCAATCAGGCCGCGCGGCCTTATGCTGCGGCGCAGTGGTTCCGGCGCACTGTCGAGGGCGGTGGCGAGGGCCTCGAGGGCCTGCGGTTGGAACCTGGCTGGCAAGGGCGCCGCCTTACTGTCGAGACCTTTCCCGAACTGATCGTGAGCGAAAGATGGAATAACCGACTGGAGCAGTCGGTTATTAACGATTATCATCTGTGGCTTGCCCCGCTCTTACTTTTGTTGCCGAGCCTGAGCGATGCGACGCGCGAGCGTCTCGAGGCCGCGGCTATCGCCCGGCCCCGGTGGCTACTCAAGGCGCACCGGTTGTTGCCCAAGGTGGTCAGTGCCGACCGGCTCAATGCCGGCCTGGTGGCGGCCAAGCTGCAAGTGGCCGCGGCGGAGGGGGAAACGGATTTTTTTGCGAACTGAACCATGCGTCCATCACACATCGAAACCATTCTCGACCGCGAATTCGAAAGCTGCACCGAAGGTATCCACACCCCCGTCATGCTCTGGGGTCCGCCCGGCGTCGGCAAATCCCAGATCATTGCCGGCATCGCCCAGCGCCACGGCGTGCCCCTGATCGACATCCGCCTATCGCAGATGGAGCCGACCGACCTGCGCGGCATCCCATTCAAGAGCGGTGATACCGTCAAGTGGTCGGTGCCCGACATGCTGCCCAACGCCGAGCGCCACGGCGCGCAGGGCATCCTGTTCCTCGATGAGATCAACGCCGCGCCGCCCACCGTGTCGGCCGCGGCCTATCAGCTCATCCTCGACCGCCGCCTGGGCGAATACACCATCCCCGAGGGCTGGGCCATCTTCGCCGCTGGAAATAGACAAGGCGACCGCGGCGTCACCTATGCCATGCCGGCGCCCTTGGCCAACCGCTTTACCCATTACGAAGTCGAAGCCAACCTGGACGATTGGATTTCCTGGGCGTTGGAACACGGCATCGACGACCGCATCATGGGTTTTCTCCGCTTCCGCCCCGATCTCTTGTTCGATTACGACGCGGCGCACAACCCGGTCGCCTTTCCCAGCCCGCGTTCCTGGGAATACGTACATCGTGCCCTGGCCAAATTCAGCAACCGGCCCGACTTGATCACCGATGCGTTGCAGGCTTGCGTCGGCAATGCCGTCGGCGTCGAGCTCAAGGCCTTCATCGATAATATGGAAAACCTGCCCGACATCGACGCCATCCTCGATGGCCGCGAGATGGCCGTGCCCAAGGGCATCGACCTGCAATACGGCGTCGCCGCCGCACTGGTGCGGCGGGCGAAGGAGTCGGCCAATCAGCCTCAGGCCTTGGCCAACATCCTGAAATACGCGCGGCAGTTCCCGCAGCGCGAGATGGGCGTCATGCTGGTCACCGACCTGCACCGCGCCGTCGGCAAGCCGCTGTTCGCCGTGCCCGA
>JAJZTS010000103.1 GCA_021848725.1 Pseudomonadota bacterium | reverse complement strand
GCGGCGATCACGCCGGACGCCAGGCGGGTGTCATAGCCGTAACGCAGCATGATCGGCAACGAGATCAAGCCCATCGCGATCACCGACGCGGCTACCACGCCGGTAGTCGCCGCGAGCAAGGCGCCGACGAAGATCACCGAGTAGGCCAGGCCGCCGCGCACCGGGCCGAACAACTGACCCAAGGTGTCGAGCAGTTCCTCGGCCATGCCGCTGCGCTCCAAGATCAAGCCCATGAAGGTGAAGAACGGGATCGCCAGCAACACCGAATTCGACATGATGCCGAACACGCGGTCGGGCAAGGCCTGCATCAAGGAAAACTCGAAGAAGCCCTGATTGATGCCGATGAACATGAACAGCAGGCCATTGGCGGCCAGCGAAAAGGCCACCGGGTAGCCCAACAACAGGAAGCCGACCAAGCCCAGGAACATCAACGGTGCCATGATTTCGAAGCCCATCACACCACCTCCTCTGCGCGCTCTTCGACCAGCGGGCCGCGACCGGCCAGAAAGGCGATGCGCTTGATGATCTCGGACACCCCTTGCAAGGCCAGCAAACCGAAACCGACCGGGATCATCAGTTTCGCCGGCCAGCGCAGCAGGCCGCCGGCGTCGGGCGAGCCCTCGCCGATCGCATACGAGTCGGCAAAGCCGGTCCACGACAGCCACATGATCAACAACGTCACCGGCAGCAGAAACAAGACCCCACCGATCAAGTCGATCACCGCCTGCGCCCTCGGCGACAAGCGGCCATAGATCACATCGATGCGCACGTGGCCGTTGTGCTTGAGCGTATAACCCGCGCCAAGCAGAAAGATGCCGGCGAACAGATACCACTGAATCTCCAGCCAGGCATTCGAACTCTCGCCGAAGCCGTAGCGAACCACCGCATTGCCAGCCGAGACCAGCGCGACGACCAGCACCAGCCAATAGGCAAAGCGCCCGACGCGCTCGTTCAACGCGTCGATTAGGCGCGAGAGCAACAACAAACCATTCATAGTCTTTCTCCTACTTAACTTCAGTCGCCCGCCACCGTCATATTGCCGATCAAGATCGAGCCGACCTGACGGGAACCGCGCGTTTCGACATCGGTGCCGATCGCCACGATCCCCTTGAACATCTCCTTGAGATTGCCCGCCACAGTGATCTCTTCCACCGGATAAGCGATCTCGCCGTTCTCCACCCAGAAGCCGGCGGCCCCTCGCGAATAATCGCCGGTCACCATATTGAGGCCATGGCCCAACAACTCGGTCACCAACAGGCCCGTGCCCATCTTCTTGAGCAAGGCCGCGAAGTCCTCGCCGGTGGCCGGCACGATCAGGTTGTGGTTGCCGCCGGCATTGCCTGTGGTCCGCATACCGAGCTTGCGCGCGCTGTAGCTGGACAGGAAATAGCCCTGCACCACGCCGTCCTTCACCACGTCGCGGTCATGCGTGGCGACCCCCTCGCTATCGAACGGCGCACTGGCCAAGCCCTTCGCGATAAATGGCCGTTCCTGGATTTGGACGAAAGCAGGAAAGACCGGCTGCCCCAAACTGTCGAGCAAAAAGCTGGACTTGCGATAGAGATGGCCGCCGGATACGGCGGAAACATAGCTGGCGATCAAACCGGTCGCGATCGGCGCCTCGAACAGCACCGGGCACTGCCGGGTACCGAGCTTGCGCCCGTTCAGGCGGCGTGCCGTGCGTTCGCCGGCGCGGCGACCCACCGCCTCGGCCGCATCCAGGTCGGCCGCGGCCCGGGCCGTGGTGTACCAATAGTCCCGTTGCATGGCGCCGTCCTGCTCGGCGATCACCACGCAGGACACACTCTGCCGACTAGCCGGATAACCGCCGACGAAGCCGCGCGAATTGGCATAGACGAACTGCGAGGCCTGGGTGCTGACGCTGGCCCCTTCGGAATTGGTGATGCATTTGTCGACCGCAAAGGCCGCCGCTTCGCTGGCACGGGCGATTTCCACCGCCTCGTCGACGCTGACATCCCAAGGATGGAACAAATCGAGCTCCGGCACCGCCTGGGCCAGCAAATCGGCATCGGCCAAGCCGGCGCAATCGTCCTCGGCGGTATAGCGGGCAATGGCCAGGGCCTTGTCCACCGTACGGGCCAGGGCATCGCGGGAGAAGTCGGAGGTCGAGGCGTGGCCCCGGCATTGGCCGAGGTAGACAGTCACGCCGATGCCCTTGTCCTTGTTGTATTCGACCGTTTCCACCTCGCCCTTGCGCACCGACACGGATTGCCCCATGCCTTCGGAGACCTCGGTCTCAGCCGCGGTCGCGCCGGCGGCCTTGGCCAAGTCCAACACTTGGCCGGCCAGCTCGCGCAGCGTGTCGGGGGAATAACTGAAACGGGATGTCGTCACGGTTCGCCTAAGGCTTAAACAAAGCCGCTATGATACCAACCTTAAGCCAGCAAGCCCGACACGATGGAAGACGAATACGAAGAATTTGAGCCCCACGGTCACGGCAAACGCCGTGACCGCTCCCTCTCTCCCAGCTCTCCCCTGCACGCGGGGGAGAGTGACGCGGAGTCGCAGGACGCCGCCGCCTCCGACCGCCCCAGCAAATCGCAGAAGAAGCGGGAAATGCATGCCCTGCAAGACCTGGGCGAGGAACTGGTCAAGCTATCGCAGGACCGGCTGGACAAGCTCGACCTGCCCGACGCCCTGTACGATGCGGTGATGGATGCCCGCCGTTTCAGCAAGCATGAGGCCCGGCGCCGGCAGATGCAGTTCATCGGCAAGCTCATGCGCGATCTCGACACCGAGCCTATTGCCGAGCAATTGGCCGAGATCAAGGGCGAATCCGACGCCGCCAAGGCCAATTTCCATACCCTGGAACGTTGGCGCGAGCGACTGTTGGCCGACGATGCGGCGCTGACCGAATGGCTGGCCGAGCACCCCAGCGACGACATCCAGCAACTGCGCAACCTGATCCGCAATGCCCGCAAGGAAGCCACAGAAGGCAAACCGCCCAAGTCGAGCCGGGCGCTGTTTCGCCAACTCCGCGAACAAATGGAATAAAAATACTACAATTGCTTATCCCCCGTTTTCCAGGACGGGTGGCCTAGACCTCGAAAAACACCAATCTGCCAGCGGAGGCAGTTATGACTAAAGGGCGTATCCAACCCGCGCTCACCGAGCTACGGCGCAACAGCCACGCCCTAGTGCTGCTCGGGCTCACCGCGGTCTTCGTCCTAATCTGGCAGGCCCCGCCGCACCTGACCTACCACGGGCTCGCAAGTTACCTGCCGCTGCATACCGCACTGGAAACCTTTTCCCTGGTCATTTCGTTCCTGGTGTTCGGCGTGGTGTGGAATGCCTACACCCGTGAGCGAGCGAGCAGCCTGGTCATCCTCGCTTGCATTTTTTTCGCGGTCGGCCTGATCGATTTCCTGCACATCTTGTCCTTCAAGGGCATGCCCGCCTTCGTCACGCCGTCCGATCCGGAAAAGGCCATCAATTTCTGGCTGGCGGGCCGCTATCTGGCGGCGAGCGGCCTGCT
>JAJZTS010000102.1 GCA_021848725.1 Pseudomonadota bacterium | reverse complement strand
GTCTGGCCGCCGGCAAGCCGGCCAAGGGCACGATCAGCCTCAAGGCCTCGCATCAGGGCGGCAACATCATCATCGAAGTGGTCGACGACGGCGCCGGTCTGAACCGCGACCGCATCCTGGACAAGGCACGCGAACGCGGTCTCAGCGTGCATGACGGCATGAGCGACCAGGACGTGTGGCAGTTGATTTTCGCGCCCGGTTTCTCCACCGCCGAGGTGGTGACCGACGTCTCCGGCCGCGGCGTCGGTATGGATGTGGTGAAACGCAATATCGAAGAGATGGGCGGCCGGGTCGAGCTGCACTCCGCCACCGGCCATGGCACCCGCACCGTCATCAGCCTGCCGCTCACCCTGGCCATTCTCGACGGCATGTCGGTCGGCGTCGGCGGCGAGACCTATATCGTGCCGCTCACCCTGGTGGTCGAATCGCTGCAGCCGAATGCCGAGGACATCAAGACCATCGCCGGTGAAGGCCGTGTCGTGTCGATCCGCGGCGAATACCTGCCCTTGATCCCGCTCGGCGCCGTATTCAATCTCGACACCGCGTTGGATAACCCGACCCAAGGCATCGTCATGGTGGTCGAGGTCGAGAACGGCAAGGCCGCCTTGTTCGTCGATGAATTGCTCGGCCAGCACCAGGTCGTCATCAAGAGCCTGGAGAGCAACTACCGCAAGGTGCAGGGCGTGTCCGGCGCCACCATCATGGGCGACGGCCGCGTCGCGCTGATCTTGGACATCGCCGCCGTCGCCCGCATGGGCCTACAGATCAACCGCAACAAATACGGCCAAGCCCATATCGGGCTAGCCGCTTGAGTAAGCCGGCGCTCACCCCCATCGCAACCGCCAGCTTGGAGCCCCGGATAAGCGTTATACGAGAGGACAGCCATGGAACAGACCGAACTTAACGCCGCCACCTCCAGCGAATACCTGACCTTCGTGCTGGGCCGCGAGGAATACGGCATCGACATCCTCAAGGTGCAAGAGATTCGCGGCTACGAGGCGCCGACCACCATCGCCAACGCGCCGGCCTTCATCAAGGGCGTGATCAACCTACGCGGCGTCATCGTCCCGATCATCGACATGCGCATCAAATTCAACCTGGGCGAGCCGAGCTACGACCAGTTCACCGTGGTCATCATCCTCAACATCGCCGACCGCGTGGTCGGCATGGTGGTCGACGGCGTCTCCGACGTGATCCAACTGAGCGCGGACAACCTGCGCCCCGCCCCCGATTTCAGCTCCACCCTCGACACCCGCTACATCGTCGGCCTGGGCACCATCGATCAGCGCATGATCATCGTCGTCGATATCGAAAAACTCATGACCAGCCACGACATGGCCTTGGTCGAAGAAGCCGCCGCGGCCTAACGAATATTCTGGAGAAAAGGAGTCACTATGCGCGTCAACATGCCCGTCACCGGAAGGGAATACGTCCTGCGCGACGATCACATGATCGTGTCGAAAACCGACACCCGCGGCATCATCACCTACATCAACAAGGACTTCCTCGAAGTTTCCGGCTTCACCGAAGAAGAACTGATCGGCGCGCCGCACAATATCGTGCGCCATCCGGACATGCCGCCGGAGGCCTTCAAGGACCTGTGGGACACCCTCGCCGCCGGCATGCCCTGGACCGCACTGGTGAAAAACCGCTGCAAGAACGGCGACCACTACTGGGTGTTGGCCAACGCCACCCCGATCTGGGAAGGCGGCCAGATCACCGGCTACCTGTCGGTGCGCAGCAAGCCCACGCCGCAACAGATCGAAGCGGCCAGCCGCATCTACGCCTCGATCAAGGCGGGCGAGAAGACCTGGAACGTGGTGCATGGCCGGGTCGAGAAAAATTCTCTTTGGGGGAAGCTCAACATGTTCAAGAATATCAGCATCAAGGGCCGACTGACTGCGATGATCGGCCTAACCGCCGCCTTGCTTCTGTTGATCGGTGGCGTTGGCCTGCTCGGCCTCAACCAAGCCAACGAGGGCCTGCGCTCGGTCTATGAGGACCGCACTGTACCGATGGGCCAGTTGGACAAGATCGTGCGCGACATCGTCAACAACCGCATGAACATGGCCGAGATGATCCTCGACCCCAGCCCCGAGAGCGTCCAGCGCCACACCGCGGATTTTGAGCGGCGCGCCGCCGAGATCAGCAAGCTTTGGGGCGACTACATGGCCACCTACCTGACGCCGGAGGAAAAACAACTGGCCGACCAGTTCGCCGTCGACCGCGCCCGCTTCGTCAAAGAGGGTCTGAAGCCCATCGCCGAGGCGATGAAGGCCGGCCAGGTCGCCGAAGCGCGGCATCTTTATGAAAAGCTCGACGAGCTGTTCATCCCGGTCCGTAAGGGTGTCAACGCCCTGATCCAGTTGCAGCTCGACGTGGCCAAACAGGAATACGAGGCGGCGCAGGCACGCTATGCGACGATCCGCAACCTGGCCATCGCCGCCCTCGTGCTCGGCATCGCCTTGGCCGCCTGGATGGGGCTGCTCATCATCCGCGCCATCACCCGGCCGCTCGGCCGGGCAGTCGATGTGTTCAACAACATCGCCGGCGGCAAGTACGACAACCACATCGCGGTCGAGCACGAGGATGAGATCGGCAAGGTGCTCAACGCCCTGCGCACGATGCAAACCAAGCTGGGCTTCGACGTGGCCGAGACTCAGCGCGTAGCCAACGAAAACCTGCGCATCAAGATCGGCCTGGACAACGTCAGCACCGGAGTGATGATCGCCGACGCCGAGCGCAAGATCATCTATGTCAACAAGTCGGTGGTCGACATCCTGTCCAAGGCCGAGGCCGATATCCGCAAGCAGTTGCCCAACTTCTCCGCCGCCAATCTGGTCGGCACCAATATCGATATCTTCCACAAGAACCCGGCCCACCAGGCCCAACTGCTGTCCAACCTGAACGGCACCCACACCGCCGCCCTGACCATCGGCCCGCGCCACATGGTGGTGCGCGCCAGCCCGGTGGTCAATGAGCGTAACGAGCGCCTAGGTGCCGTGGCCGAATGGACCGACCGCACTGCCGAGGTCGCGGTGGAGCGGGATGTGGCCGAACTGGTCAGCGCCGCCGCCGCGGGCGACTTCACCCGCCGCCTGGCCACCCAGGGCAAGGAAGGCTTCTTCCTGCAACTGGCCGAGGGCATCAACAAACTGGTCGAGACCAGCGAGCGCGGCATGACCGATGTGGCCGAGGTCCTCAGCGCCCTGGCCGAAGGCGACTTGACCAAGCAAATGACCGGCGACTACGAGGGCCTGTTCGCCCAACTGAAGGACAACGCCAACACCACCAGCAGCCGGCTGAAGGAGATCGTCAGCCAGATCCGCGAGGCGACCGACGCGATCAACACCGCCTCGCGCGAGATCGCCACGGGCAACGCCGACCTGTCCAGCCGGACCGAAAGCCAGGCCTCGAGCCTGGAAGAAACGGCGTCCAGCATGGACGAGCTGACCAGCACGGTGAAGAACAACGCCGAGAACGCCAAGCAGGCCAATCAGC
>JAJZTS010000007.1 GCA_021848725.1 Pseudomonadota bacterium | reverse complement strand
CCGGCGGCGCGCCCAGCCAGTCGGTCCGGGCCTCGGCCACCAACGCGGCGACGCGCTCGCCCAGGGCCGCTTCGAAGGCGGTCTCCCACCCTGCGGTCACCTTCACCGCCTGCCACAGGCGCGGGGTACGACCCAGGCCCTGGCGCTCCAGCCAGTTCTTGCCCTCGCTCTCGGCCTGGGCGGCCTGGTCCTGCAGTTTCTTCAAGGCGGCCAGTTCGGCCTCGACCTTGTGCACGCCGCGGCCGGCCTGCTCCAGGGCCAGGGCGGCTTCGCGCCGGGCCTGATCGAGCCCGGATACATTGGCTTTGGCCGTCTCGATCTGCTGCTTGTAGGTCTCGACCTGCTCCTGCGCCGTCTCCAGTTCCACCTGCTGGCGGGCGATCTGTTCGGGCGCCGGTGCGGCCAGGCCGATCTGCTCACGCGACAGGCGGGCATGGCGCTGCTTCAACTGGTCGATCACGCGATCGGCGTGATTCAGGTGCGATTGCTCCAGTTGTGCAGACTGCTGCAGGTTCGACAGCTCGCGCTGGACATCGGCCGCCTGGGTCTGGGCCTCGCGCAGGGCGGCTTCGGCCGCCGGCACCTCGACCGCGAGTTCGCGTACCTGCTCTTCCAGGCTCAGGGCCTGCTCCTTGGCCTCGCCCAGCTCCCGCGCCTTGAGTTCGGATTCTTCCTGGGCGCGCTGCTTTTCCGCCTCGGTCTGGCTCTGGCTCTCGCTCAGACGGCGCAGGTCACCCTCCAAGCGTTCGCGCCGGTCTTTCAGCATCTGCAAGGCCTGCTCCAGACGGCCGACCTCGCCGCTCTCGGCATAGAACCCGGCCTGGGCCTGGTTGACCGCCTCGGTCGCCGAGAACTGGCCGAGCCGGGCCGCCTCCAGTTCGCTCTCCAGCCGGCGCAGGTCGGCGATCTGGGCCTCGATCTCGGTCCGGGTGCGTTCGATGTCTTGGTTCAGGCTGGCTTGACGGGCCTGGGCCTGGCGCTGGCGCATCAGCGCGAGGAGTTGTTCCTTGAGGGTTTTTTCCTCGGTCAGGGCGAAGTAACGCTTGGCCACCTCCGCCTGGCCGGTCAGTTTTTCCAACTGGGCGCCCAGTTCGCGGCGGATGTCGTCGACCCGTTCCAGATTCTCGCGGGTGTCGACCAGGCGGCGCTCGGTCTCCTTGCGCCGTTCCTTGTATTTGGACACGCCGGCGGCCTCTTCCAGGTAGCCGCGCATCTCCTCCGGCTTGGCCTCGATCAGGCGGGAGATCATGCCCTGCTCGATGATGGCGTAGGCGTCGCCACCGAGGCCGGTGCCCATCATCAGGTCGGCGATGTCGCGCCGGCGGACGTGGACGTTGTTGATGTAATAGCTGGAATCGCCGTTGCGGGTGAGCACCCGTTTGATCGAGATCTCGGCATATTGCGACCACTGGCCCGGGGCCTTGCCATCGCCGTTGTCGAACAGCAGCTCGACCGAGGCGCGCGAGGCCGGCTTGCGGTCGGCCGAGCCGTTGAAGATCACATCCTGCAGCGACTCGCCGCGCAGTTCGCGGGCCTTGGATTCACCGAGCACCCAGCGCACGGCGTCGATGACGTTGGACTTGCCGCAGCCGTTGGGACCGACGATACCGGTCAACTGGGCCGGGGCCGGGATGGTCACGGGGTCGACGAACGATTTGAACCCCGCCAGGTGAATGTGCTTGAGACGCAAGGTTTTATGAGTATCGACGTTTATAATTGCATGACATTTTAACTTCACTTCTACCCGCCATGCCTAGCCAGCCGACAAAAGAACTGGAAACCTTTGAAAATCCGACACCTACGCGCGATTTTCACATCCATATCGAGATCCCGGAGTTCACCTGCCTGTGCCCCAAGACCGGCCAGCCGGACTTCGCCACCCTGTTTCTGGACTACATCCCGGATCAGCGCTGCGTCGAACTGAAGAGCCTGAAGCTCTACATCTGGTCCTTCCGCGACGAGGGCCACTTCCACGAGGCGGTGACCAACCGCATCCTGGACGACCTGGTGCGCGCGACCGCCCCCCGCTTCATGCGCCTGACCTCGAAGTTCTACGTGCGCGGCGGCATCTTCACCAACGTCGTGGCCGAGCACCGCAAGGCCGGCTGGCAGCCGCAGCCGCGGGTCGAGCTGGCCGAATTCGCGCCGCAGTCCAACACCCGCGGCTAAGCCGCTGAATTGGCTTGGCTCAATACGCCCTTGGCCTCGATTTCGGCACCGGCGGGGTGCGGGCCATGGCCCTGGCCCCGACCGAAGAGATCGAGGCGGCCGAGCGCATTGATTTTCATCAAGTACATGATGAATATCTGGCAACAATTTGGAAAGAAAGCCTTTTTGAGGTAATCGCCAAGCTACCGCAAGGCCTACGCAAGCGTTTGTCCAGCATCGCCCTCGACGGCACCTCGGCCAGTGTATTGGCCTGCGATGCCGCGCTCGAACCGCTGCACGCCCCGCTGCTCTACAACGACAGCCGGGCCAGCGTCGAGGCGGAGCGCATCCGCGCGATTGCCGGCCCGGAGCACACCGCGGCCAGTGCCAGCTCCGGCCTGGCCAAGGTGCTCTGGCTGCAGGCCCAGCCGACCATCCCGGCGCCCCGGTTCTTCCTCAACCAGGCCGATTGGCTGACCGCCCTACTCTCCGGCCGACCCGGCCGGTCCGACTATCACAATGCGCTGAAGCTGGGTTTCGACGTCGAAGCCCGGCGCTGGCCCGCTTGGCTCGGCCAACTCACCCGGCTCGACCGCCTGCCCCAGGTGGTGGCCCCGGGCAGCGACATCGGCCCGATCGACCGCGCCCAGGCCAATCGGCTGGGCATCCCGCACGACTGCCTGATCCGCGCCGGCACCACCGATTCCATCGCCGCCTTCCTTGCCGCCGGGGTGAACCGACCCGGCGAGGCGGTGACCTCGCTCGGCACCACCCTGGTCTTGAAGCTGCTGTCGGAACAACGGGTCGAGTCCGCCCGCTACGGCGTCTACAGCCACTGGTTCGGCCGCTACTGGCTGGCCGGCGGTGCCTCCAATGCCGGCGGCGCTGTGCTGCGGCAATTCTTCGACGACGCGGAGCTCGCCACGCTGTCGACCGAGATCGACCCCCAGGCCGACAGCGGCCTGGACTACTACCCCCTGCCCCGGCCGGGCGAGCGCTTCCCCGTCAACGACCCGGCCCTGTCGCCCCGCTTGGAGCCACGGCCAAAATCGCAGCACCAGTTCCTGCATGGCCTGCTCGAAGGCTTGGCCCGCATCGAGGCCCAGGGCTATGCCCGCCTGGCCGAGCTCGGTGCCACACCCTTGACCGGCGTGGTCTCCGCGGGCGGCGGCGCCCGCAATACCACATACAACCAGATCCGCCAGCGACGCCTCAAGGTGCCGGTCACGGCTGCCCCGCAACAAGAAGCGGCGTTCGGCAGCGCGCGACTGGCACTGCATGGCACGCGGCTATTTCACCTACAATCGCAAGCATGACCACCAGTGCCCTGCGCGTCAGCCGCGCCATACCGATCGTCTGTGAGAAACAGGCCCTGGACCCCCACGTCCTCGCCTCGCTCAGGCAAAACGCGCAATTGCTGATCCACGCCTTGAACCTGATGGATACGAGCCCGCTGCATGAGACGGAACCGGAACAGGCGCATCTGCAGAAACTCGACGCCAAGATCGACCTGATGCTGCACCTGCTCGCACAAAGCCTGCAGGGCAACCAGCCCTTGCCGCAGGCGATGCCGGTCGAGCTCGGGCCGGAGATCGTAAGCTGGCAGGAAATGGGTGCACAACCCACCGTCGGGGATACCGTCGTGCTCGGCCTCTACCTCAGCCCCGGTCTCCCCCTACCGCTCAAGTTGCCTGCCCACATCACAGCCTCGACCGATGGCCAAGTCACCGCGCAATTAGCCGACCTCGGCGAAGACCTGGACGAGTCCTGGCGACAATGGGTGTTCCGCCAGCACCGCCGAGATATTCATGCGCAGCGGCCTACCAGTTAAATCAGCGATCCTCGATCAACTCCAGCGCATTACCGTCCGGGTCGCGGACAAACAGCGCCCGCCGGCCTGAGCGGCTGAGGGTATAGCCGATGCCCTCGGCATCGAGCTTGTTCCTGAGTTCTTCCCAACCCGCCACCGCCAGGGCGGTATGCCGGTCACGGCCACCGTGTGCCGGCCGGCCTTCGACCGGGCCGGGACTGGCTAGGCACAGCAGATGGATTTGGCCATCGCCGATGTCATACCAGACGCCATCGAAGCTCATCGCCGGTCGAGCGGGGCTGGGCTCCAGGTCCAACACCCCCTCATAGAATGCTCGGGCCCGATCCAGATCGGCCACCAGCAATGAAACGTGCAGCAACCGGCTTGCCTTAATCATGCTTATGCATCCGTCCGGAAAACAGACTGGCCGCCACGATCAAAACGCCGCCGAGCCATTCGCGGGCCGCCATGACCTCGCCAGCCAGCAGGCGGCTGGCGACCGCGGCGACCAGCAGTTCGCTCAACAGGATGATGATCGCTTGGTTGGCCGGGGTGTTGGCCAAACCATACTGCACCGCGAAGGTCGCCAGTACCAGCAACAGACCGACGCCGGCCAAAATCAGCCAATGCAGCGCATCGAGCGCTGCCACAGCGCCAAGCGCCCCGCCCTCGATACCGACCGGGAAGGCGGTGATGGCGACCACCCCGATAAACACCCAAAGGCTGCGCACGCCGATATCGACTTCGCGCAGTTTTCGCGACAGCACATTGGCCAGCGCGAAGGTCAGGCCGGCGGAAAGGCCCATCCATTCGGCGAAATTGGTCGGCAGCGGCCAGCCGCCGGCACGCGCAAGCATCACGTAGGCCCCGGCCAGCGCTAGACCCATGACCAGGTAACCGATACGATTGATACGCTCGTGCAGGATGAAACGGGCGAAAAACACTGTCCACAGTGGGGCCAGATAGAACAACAGCAGCACCCGCATGACCTCGCCATGAATGACGGCCAGCACATAGGCCAGGTTGGTCCAGCCCGAAATCAGCGCGACCGCCACCAGTAAACGGCGATCCTGCTTGCGCCGAAGCCAAACCCGGCCGCAATAAAATGCGACCGGCACGGCTGCAATGATGTAGGTCAACAGCGAAGCCAAGCTGCCGGAAATGCCAACCGCTTCCAGCAGGCGGTAGGGATACCAGATCACGCCCCAAACCGTGGCGGCGGTCAGCAAGGCGAGAGGAGCAAGCCAGTTTTTTGGCGACATCGGCTTATAATTCGTGGTTTCGTGATGGATCGAGCGTGTTCGTGAATCCCCGCCTTGCCCAACTACAACCCTACCCGTTCCAGAAACTGCGCGAGTTGTTCGCCGGCGTGGCACCGAATGCAGGCCTGACTGCGATCAACCTGTCCATCGGCGAGCCCAAGCACCCGACCCCGGCCTTCATTCAACAGGCCTTGACCGATGCCCTGGGCGGGCTGGCGCATTATCCCATAACCCAAGGTAGCGACGCCCTGCGGGAGAGCATCGCCGATTGGTGCCAGATGCGCTATGGCGTGGACCTCGACCCGGCCACCCAGGTCTTGCCGGTCAACGGCAGCCGCGAGGCCCTGTTCGCCTTCGCCCAGGCGGCGATCGACCAGACCAAACACGTCAAGCGCATCCTCAGCCCCAACCCCTTCTATCAAATCTATGAAGGCGCGGCGCTCCTGGCCGGGGCCAAGCCTTATTTCCTGAACACCACGCCGGACAACGGCTACCGCATGGATTTCAGCCAAGTACCGGAGGACATGTGGGAGACGGTGCAGATGGTCTACGTCTGCTCGCCCGGCAACCCGACCGGCAAGGTGATGTCGCTCGCCGACTGGCGCGAGCTGTTCGCCCTGGCCGAAGCGCACGACTTCGTCATCGCCGCCGACGAGTGCTATTCCGAGATCTACTTCAACGAAGGCGAGCCGCCGCTCGGCGCCCTGACCGCCGCTAAGCAACTCGGCCGCGATTTCTCTCGCCTGGTGGTGTTCAACAGCTTGAGCAAGCGTTCGAACGTGCCGGGCCTGCGCTCAGGTTTCGTCGCCGGCGACGCCGCGGTGGTCAAGCAGTTCCTGCTCTACCGCACCTATCACGGCAGCGCCATGAACCCGGCGGTGCAGGCCGCCTCCACCGCGGCTTGGGCCGACGAGGCCCACGTCGTCGACAACCGCCGGCAATACCGCGAGAAGTTCGCCGCGGTCATGCCCATGCTCAAGGGCAGCCTGGAGTTCGACCCGCCGGACGCGGCCTTCTACCTCTGGGCCAAAGTGCCTGACGACGACGACACCGGCTTCGCTCGCGGCCTGTTCCAAAAGAAACATGTCACCGTACTGCCTGGCTCTTACCTCGCACGCGAGGCCAAGGGTGCCAATCCCGGCCAAGGCTTCGTCCGCATTGCCCTGGTCGATGGCCTTGAGCCATGTCAGGAAGCCGCCCGGCGCATCGTCGATTTCGTCAAAGAAGGTTGATCGTGCGCCGGCTGCTCGTCCTGCTCGCTATTTTGCTCTTTGCCTTGCCCGTCCAGGCCGGTCAGGCCGAGGCCGAAAGCGCCCTGACCAACATCCTGTTCGACGAGAACATGGAAAACTTCTTCTACACGCTGCGCGACGACGGTTTTGTCGAAATCCTATTCGGTCCCGCCGTAGCGGAAAACGACTACATTCGCATCGTCGAACGCCTGCGCAAGCATCCGGCCATCCCCGGCGTGCTAGCCGGTCGTGGCACGAAAAACTTCTGCGGAATCCCCAATTAATTTTTGACTTCGTTAACGCAAGGAACTGCCATGCAAGAACTACAAGCCATCATCGAAGAGGCCTTCGAGCGCCGCGCCGAGATCACCCCACGCAATGTCGAGCCCAAGGTCAAGGATGCCGTGCTCTCCGTGATCGACCTCTTGGACATGGGCCAGTTGCGTGTGGCCGAGCGTACCGACGGCCAGAACTGGGTGACCCATCAGTGGGTGAAGAAGGCCGTGCTGCTGTCCTTCCGCCTGGAGGACAACAGCTTCATCAAGGGCGGCTACACCAACTACTACGACAAGGTGCCGAGCAAGTTCGCCGACTTCAACTCCAAGGACTTCCGCGAAGGCGGCTTCCGCGTGGTGCCGCCGGCGGCGGTGCGCAAGGGCTCGTTCATCGGCAAGAACGTGGTGCTGATGCCGTCCTACGTCAACATCGGCGCCTATGTCGATGAAGGCGCCATGGTCGACACCTGGGCCACCGTCGGCTCCTGCGCCCAGATCGGCAAGAACGTGCACCTGTCCGGCGGCGTCGGCATCGGCGGCGTGCTCGAGCCGGTGCAGGCCAACCCCACCATCATCGGCGACAACTGCTTCATCGGCGCCCGCTCCGAGGTGGTCGAGGGCGTCATCGTCGAGGACAACTGCGTGATCTCCATGGGTGTCTACATCGGCCAGTCGACCAAGATCTACGACCGCGAAACCGGCGAGATCATGTACGGCCGGGTGCCGGCCGGCTCGGTGGTGGTCAGCGGCAACCTGCCGTCCAAAGACGGCAGCTACAGCCTGTATTGCGCGGTGATCGTGAAGAAGGTCGATGCCAAGACCCTGAGCAAGGTCGGCATCAACGAGTTGTTGCGCGGCATCTAAATTTACCGCTTTGTAACAGTCTGGCTGCAAACTAGGCAGCCAGACTTGGCAGACAGCCACGAGTCGGGACTGTCCGAATCGCCCACCGACATCCGCATCAATAGATCAAAAGGAGTTCATCGAGGTGACATCTTTGAGTCAAACCGAGGCCGAAAAGGTTGTCGCCAGCGTCACCATTCCGCCCCGCCCTACTATCGTCATGAGCTTGATGGAAGAGCGTGCCAAGGCAGAGCCCGACCTGCGCAAAATCGCCAAGCTGATCTCCACCGATGTCGGCATCTCGGCCGCCATCATCAAGACCATCAACTCCCCCTTCTATGGCCTCAAGAACAAAATCACCTCGATCGAGCAGTCGGTCAACCTGCTCGGCATGAACAATGTGGCCGCCCTGGTCACCAGCCTGGCCTTGCGCAACAGCACCAAGGCGGCCGGCCTGGACCGGTTCTGGGACGAGGCCGCCCGCACGGCCCTGGTCGCCGCCTACTTGGCCCAGCAGCTCGGTTCCATCAGTAAGGAGGATGCCCATCTCTATGGCCTGTTCCGCGACTGCGGCATCCCCATCCTGATGCAGCGCTTTCCCGACTACAAGGACACCCTGAAGCTGGCCAACGCCGCCGGGGACCGGGCCTTCACCGAGGCCGAAGACGAGCGCCACGGCACCAACCATGCCGTCGTCGGCGGCCTGCTGGCCAACAACTGGCAACTGCCGGCCCATATCCGCGATGCCATACGCATGCACCACGACCTGAGCGTCTTCGATTCGGGCCTGAGTAACGAGGTGCTCAACCTCATCGCCATCGCCCACATGGCCGAGCACATCGAGAGCGGCACCTCACGGATTTCGTCCGATGCCGAATGGGGCAAGCTGGGCGCCGCCTCGCTGACCCACTTGATGCTCGGCCAGGACGAACTCGCCGAGTTCACCCGGGATGCCCAAGAGATGCTGCGCGAGGCGGATATCTGAACTGGCTATGAACGGCGTCGGGCCCGTTCAATAGCCAGCGGCCTTGGCCTGCGCCAGCCAGCCGGAAAAGGCCCCGAGCGGGCTCACACTGGCCCCATCGTAGTAATACAACTGCTGATCGCCAATGCCGTAGCCCAAGGCCTTACCGGAGCTATAGACGCGGGCATGAAAATTGGCATAACTGTCGGTCGAGCGTTCCGCGCCCGACGGGCCGAGCGCTGCGGCGGCCACGGCTTCACCCCACATGAAGACCCGATCCGCCTCGTAGTTGGGTACGTATTGGCTCACCCAATCCAGGTAGTTCGAAACCTTGGCATAGACGCCGTAACTGGTCGCGCAGGTGACACCGAAGCTGACCACACCGACTTGCAGCCAATCCGAGTTTTGCGCATTGTGCACCACCACCGGCCCGCCGCTATCGCCCTGGCAGGTATCCAACGGCGCGCTCGGGCTGCCGGCGCAGAACATATTGTCGGTTAGACTGCCATAGACCCCCTGGCAAGCCGCGAAATTTGCCAGCGGCAGGTCGACCTCGCGCAATTCGTCCGAGCCCGATGCCGCGTCGACGATGCTGTTCGCGATATCGAGGATGCCTAGACCCTTCGACTTATAGGCGGTGACGATCTCTTGCACCGTGCTTGCGCTCAGCCCAAGGCTGCGCACATTACTGACGAGCAGGCTATAGCCGACCCCCTTGGCCGGGTCCTGCAAGCCGTTGGCCAAGAGCATGGTCGTCGCGATGTCGACGTCGGAAACCCCCGCCTTGCTTGCTTCGTTGATGCAAGCGGCCAAGTCGTCGGAACATGACGTTGTCAGGCTGTACTGTCGTTGCAAATAGCCTGCGGGTGCAGCCAAACCACCCCGGCCCACGGCCCTGAGCGAGACGCCATCGGCCACCGTATTGGCCGGCGGCGACAGCTTCACGACGGCGGCGCTGAGCGGCGTGGCCAGTTCGATCAAGGCGACGTCGTTGTCGTTGGGGCGCGTGTTGTAGTCCGGATGCACGATGTAGCGCCTTGCCGTGCTCTGCTCGCCGGTGTCCGTTTCGCTCAGGCGCTGCCGACCGGCCGTCACCGCCACATTGCTCGGCTGCAAACCGGCCGAGAAACAATGCGCCGCAGTCAGTACCCAGTTTGGATGAATAACCGAACCGCCGCATTGGCCATTGCCGGCGCTGACGGTGACAAACCATGGGTAATTTCTGGCATCCGCCGCCGCGCCGTTCACGATCGTGAAATCGTTGGCGTAGGCGGTCGTAATGCACAGCAAGGCGCCGATTGCGAAATGACCGAGCTTCATATTCCACCCCAAATTGCTTAAAAAATTACGAGACAAGCCATAACCCCATCACCTTAACCATATCGACGAGCTCAAAGCTCCAGCAACAGGCGAGCAGGGTCTTCCAGGTCATCCTTGATTGCCTTCAAGAAGCTCACCGCCTCGCGGCCATCGACAATGCGGTGATCGTAGGTCAAGGCCACATACATCATGGGCCGGATCACCACTTGGCCGTTCTCGGCGATGGGCCGGTCCTGAATCTTGTGCAGCCCCAAGACACCCGACTGCGGCGGGTTGACGATGGGGGTGGACAGCAGCGAACCGAACACGCCACCGTTGGAGAGAGTAAAGGTCCCCCCCTCCAACTCTTCCAGCCCGAGTTCGAGGCTGTTGGCCCGGCGAGCGAAATCGACGATCGCCTGTTCGATCTCGGCAAAGCTTAGACGGTCGGCATTGCGGAGCACTGGCACGACCAGGCCGCGCTCCGAACTGACCGCAATGCCGATATCGTAATAATCGTGGTGGACGATCTCGTGGCCCTCGACATAGGCGTTGAGCGCCGGAAACTGCTTGAGTGCCTGGCAGACTGCCTTGACGAAGAAGGACATCAGGCCGAGCTTAATGCCGTGTTCCCGTTCGAACCGCTCTTTGTAGCGACCGCGCAGTTCCTGCACCGGCTGCATATTGATCTCGTTGAAGGTGGTCAGCAACGCGGCGGTCTGCTGGGCCTCTTTCAGCCGCTCGGCGATGCGCTGACGCAGCCGGGTCATGGGCACCCGGCGCTCGGTTCGCTCGCCCGCCTGGGTAGCACAAGGGGGAGCTTCAGTGGGCTGGGCCGAAGTGACCGGCTCGGCTGACCGCGGCGCCTGCGCGGCCGGCTCGATCGGTTCTACCGGTTTCGCTTGAGGCCCAGGCTCGGCTACCGCGGCAGGGGCTTCCGGGGCCGGCGTCCCCGGCACAGCCACCGCCTCGTCGGTCTCCAAGATGGCCAAGACCTGGCCGGCCCGGACCTCGGCCTCTTCCGCAACGCGCAATTCGGCCAGCACCCCCGAGGCCGGCGCGCTGATCTCCAGGATGACCTTATCGGTCTCCAGGTCGGCAATGGTCTCGTCGCGCTTGACCGGCTCGCCAGCCTGCTTGCGCCAAGCCAGCAAGGTGCCGGTTTGCACGGATTCCGACAATTCGGGAGCCTTGATTTCGATGCGCATGGGCATGCACCGTCTATCGATGAATGGGCAACGCGTCCGATTATAGAGCGTCGATACGAGGCCACGTTCAAATGCGCCGACTACGGCTCAAAGACTATTTTCTGATATGCCCAATATTGCACACATTGCACTACCCTCAACTCATTACGGCTCTTGGCTCAAGAATTCAGCCATTTAGCCGTTAAAATGTGGATGCAAAATCCGTCGTCTAGCATCTCGGTGAATAACGAGTGCCGGCCGCTTGATCGGCATCGACCTAGCACACCCATACCAAACCGCCGACGAAGGGTAGGAATCAAAATGCGATACATGGGCGAGACTAATATGTGGAAAAGCAAATTCGGACAAGTTGCCGTGGCAGTCCTGCTTGGCCTGATCGCGGCCATCGGGACAAACAGCGCGGCCGCGGCCTACTCATACAAGATGACGACAGCGATTACGATGCCCCTAGGCAGCGCAGGCGCAAGTCTCGCCACCAGCCAGCCGACCAATACCAAATTCACGCCTTGCATCGCCATCATCGCCGATAGCACCACGGTGAATTTCGACGCCCCCAACACCTGGACCGCCTGGGATGTGGCGACCGTGGTCTTCTCCCAGCCCTGGACCGGCACGACCACGCGCTCATGCCTCTAAGCAGAATTCGCAACCAAGCTATCCCATAACCAAGGCCTCGACCGCTTGCTCCTCACTTTTCCTTTTCCGCTCCGCATGAATTTAAGCACGCTGCTCTCCCTGTTTATGTGCTTGGCGTTCGTCGCCGGCAGTGCGCTGGCAACGCAGGACATATCGGGCCAGTGGTACCGAGCCGCTGAAGGTTGGTCCTATGCGGGACAATCCCGGCTGGACGTCAGCCACCTCGAGGCCGTACCTGGCATTGCCCATACCGGTGGCCATTTCCTGCACCAGGCCGACTTCGTCGTGACCGAACCTGGTCGCTACGTGCTGGATTTCAAAAACACCAGCATCATCGGTCAGTTCCGCCACTTCGTGTTCGACCGGAACGGCCGTCTGGTCGCCCAGATGGAAGGCGGCATCCAGAGCCCTGCGGAAAATCCGTTCTTCCTGCGCCATGGCCGCGAACTTGAACTTCCCCCCGGGCAGTACCGACTGATCAGCGAACTGTCCTCTCCCCTCTACCTGGCGCAGCCCGAACCCTACCTGGACAGTCTCGATCATTACCGCCAGGCCATCAAGCCGGGCAATGCCTTGGCCCTGGTCGGACTCGGCATCTTCCTCGGCCTGGGCATCTACTACGCGGCGCTGTCGCTGGCGCGAAAGCGCACGGCCGAGGGCATGTATGCCCTGTTCATTCTCGGCAACCTCTTGTTCAACGGCGCCGCCCTGTTGGTATTCCCCGATTTATTCGGTCTGCGCTGGATCTATCTGGTCAGCGTGCCGATCTTGCTTTCCAACTGCGCTTACATCGCATTCGTCATGGCCCTGCTGGAGATCCGCCGGGACAACCACCCTGCCCTTTACCGTGCAGCGCTGGCCATATTCTCTGTGCTCGGGCTGTTCATCTTGGCCGCCGCGCTCTGGCCGAGCTGGTCGCTGGAGCTGGCCCGCTATGGCGTCGGCCTATTTCTGGTTTATGGCCTGACCTCGGGCATCCTCCGTGCGCGCCAGGGCAGCATACCGGCGCGACTGTACCTCGTGGCCATCGGGATATTCTTCATGCTGGGCACGGCGGCCATTTCGCTGAGCCAATTGGCCGGTATCTATACCTTGTATGTCGAGCATGTCGGCCTGCTCGCGGTGGCGGTCGAAGTGATCTTGCTGGCCCTGGTACTGGCCTACCAGTTCGGCCAAGTGCATCAGGAGCGGGAATTCGCGCTGAAAAACCTGGAACGGACCGACCGCATCGCCAAGACCGACGCGCTGACCGGCCTGGCCAATCGTTTCGCGCTGGACCTCGAACTGGTCGGCCTGCCGAAGCACGGCAGCCTGACCTACCTCGATCTCGACAACCTGAAGTACTACAACGACCATTTCGGCCACGAACGCGGCGACGACCTGTTACGCAGCTTTGCCCAAAAACTGGCCGCCTTGCTCGGTAGCCGCGCCAAGATCTACCGCGTCGGCGGCGACGAATTCGCCGTCGCCTGCCCCGATGGCAACATCGAACACATCGAACAAACCATCGTCGATGCGATCGCGCACATACAGACCTCAGGCTTCGAGTTCGCCGGAGTCAGCGCGGGTTCCGCCCACGTCTGGGAAAGTACCGGTCTGGCCGAGCTCAAACGTATCGCCGACCTGCGCATGTACGACACGAAGCGTAAGCGCAAACAATCCGGCTCGTTTCGTGGAGCCTGATCCACGCGATATACCAATCCAAACCGTGCCCCAGGAGACCACATGACGTCAAAACGCAATTTGCTCTGGCCGATCGTGCTGCTCGGCGTACTGCCTTTAGTGGCCTCGTGGTTCGCCTATCCGGATACCCATCTGCCGCCGCACTTCGGCGAGTTTCCGCCGCTGTTCGTCCAGCACCCCCCCGGTTTCAACCTCGCGGTCTTCATCGTCGTCCTGCTCGCCGAGGCGGCGATCGCCTTGCTGCTGCTGTTTCCGCAATGGTTCGGCTTTAGGGGAACCACCCCCGCGCCCCAGCCCGCGCCAGCCCGCCTGCCGATCTGGTTCTGGCTCGGCGCGGTATTGACCGGTTTCTTTTGGTGGCTGATGTGGGCACGCGTTACGCCGTTCGGCGACCTCGTCTACTATGCCTTCACGCCCTTGTGGTGGGGATTCATTCTGGCCCTGGACGGTATCGTCTATCGGCGCAGCGGCGGCTATTCCCTGCTGGCGTCGCGGCCCACGACCTTCGCCGCCAGCGTGGTCGTTTCGCTGATCGGTTGGTACTTTTTCGAGTACTTCGATTACTTCGCGCTGGGCAACTGGTTCTATCCGAACAGCGACAAGATCCCGGCGTTGAGCCATACGACAGTCGTGCTGATCTTCCTGCTCGCCTACACCACGGTCTGGCCGGCGATCTTCGAGTGGTATGCCCTGCTCAACACCTTCCCGAAATTCGCGGCCCGTTATGCCAATGGTCCCAAACTCGCCTTGCCCGGCAACCTGCTGCTGTGGGCTGGACTCGCGTTGATCTTCGCGATGGTATTCTTCCCCTACCCGCTGTTCTGGGTGATGTGGATGGGCACGCTCGCGGTATTCTCTGGTAGTTTGATCCGCTTGGGCATCCCCACCCCGTTCAGCGAACTGACGCGCGGCAACTGGAGCCCGATGGTGCTGATGGCGCTGTCGGCCCTGTTCAACGGCTTCTTCTGGGAATTGTGGAACTGGGGCAGCGCCCACCCCACGCTGCCGATCACCAATCCGAACTACTGGATGTATGACGTGCCCTACGTCAATGTCATCCACATCTGTGCCGAAATGCCGCTGCTCGGCTATGCCGGCTACCTGCCCTTCGGCCTACTGGCCTGGGTGATGTTCATCTGGGCCGGCCAGGTGTTCGGCTTCGATACCAAGCTGCTCCAGCGCGACGACCTGCCGCCTACCAGCGGCGGCTCAGCATGACGTGGTAGGTCAAGGCCTCGTTGCGCACCTCGGCGTTGCCGAACAAGGGGTTGGCATAATCGACCTTGACCGGCAGCATGTATTCCAGCCCGCCGGTCAGCTTCCACTCCGGCGTGACTTGCCGGGCCATGCCCAGGGTGAGGTGGTGCTCCAAAATGCCCGCCAACAGCGGGCTGGAGTTCTGCGCGGGGATCGGGTTCTTGCCGTAATTGTGGCCTAGATAAAGCGTGGTGCGCCTATCCCAGTCATAGGCCAACGCCGATGCGATCACCCATTGGTCGTTCCAATCCGCCGGCGTCGCCAGTTCATATACGGCCGGTGCCGCGCCGTTACTGGGCCGGGTGGCGCGTATGGTCGCGGACTTGATCGCATCCGCCCAGTTGACCCAATCGAGCTTGAACGACAATAGCCAGCGATCGGCTGGCCTGAGCGCAAGACCGAGCGCGATCTCACGCGGCAAAGCGAAGCCGTCCACGCTGGCGTCGGCATATTTCACCTGACCCAGACCCAGGGCCGAATAATTGGCCACCAGCGTGCCCCCCGTCAGCGGCAGTTCGGTCTTCTCGGTATAAGTCGCACCCAGCGTCAGCGCGGAATTGACGCGATACTGGGCACCCAACTTAAACCCTGCCTTCAGCGCCGACGCGCCCTTGAGGTAGAAACCGGCGAACGGCGCCACCGCATTGGATGTGGCCGGGAACATCTTCTGATCGATGCCGGCATAGACGATGCCGATGCTCGCGCCCAAGGACAGCGCGTCGTTGATCCGGCAACCGACGCCGGGGATGACTTTGGCGATACCGAACAGCGAGGACAGTTCGTCGCGGCTGCCGAAGGCGGTACGGACGTTCTGGAAAATGCCGCCCGCGCCACCCTGGGCGAACAGGCCCACCCCCGCCACGCAGGGCTGGTCGGCCAGCGTCTTGGCATAACCGCCGCCACCCAGGAAGGTGTAACGGTTGGTGGCATGCACCTCGTTGCCAAGGGCATCTTTATGCACCAGATCGAAGGTCCGCAAGGCCGAGCCGAAGGCGTCGAACGCCTGGCCGTGGATCTGGGTCAAGCCGGCCGGATTGGTGTTAAGGGCGCCGGTATCCCGGGCCACAGCGACATCGGCCCCGGCCATCAGCGTCGATTCGGCACCGAAGCCGATCAGGTTGATGCCGTTGGTGGCCAAAGCCGGCGAACTGGCCAGCGCCGCTCCGATCAACGTCGCGATGACGGCGATCTGCCGGGTATTCGATTTATCGCGGCGCGCAATCTCGATGCTCGGGGGCATGGCTTAGTCTCTTCCGTGTTCGTATCAAGAGCACGGATTGTTGCACGGCCACACAGCGGCCGCATGCTGCATAGGGCCGCGTCGAATGGTAAGTTTATCCCAGCACTCCGCTGCCGATAGGGCCTTCGCGCCCCGGCCGATCAGGCCGCTTTCTGATGCGAGGCCACGGCAGGGAATGTCTCGCACCAGTGATCGAAAGCGGCGTCCAGACAATCGAACTGTTCATTCTCGGCAACGCGCATGCCGGGGCTGAGTTGGCCGACCGCATAACGGCCATTGGTCAACTTGGCGATAGCATGCTTGCGATCGACCAATTCCACAGAACCCAAAACGACCTTGACTTGCATGATCCGCTCCACGAAACAGGATGGAGCGCGCAGTGTCGCAAGCCTGGATAACAATCTCTTTACGCCTGGATGAAACTTTGTGGGTTCGACCGGCGCTTCGCGGCTTAACTTATCGACACGACAAGTTCACCCCAAGGGGCACAAGTACCCGCATTGCAAGGTGAAAGAATTTTCAGGCACTGAAAAATTCTTTCACCTTGTCCATAAAGCCCTTGGCTTTGGGGTTGTGCTTGCCTTCATGCTCGCGGCTGATTGCATCGAACTCGCGCAGCAGTTCCTTCTGCCGCTCGGTCAGGCTGACCGGGGTCTCCACCACCACGTGGCACAGCAGGTCGCCGTGGCTATCGCTGCGCACGCCCTTGATGCCCTTGCCGCGTAGGCGGAATATCTTGCCGGTCTGGGTTTCGGCCGGGATTTTGATACTGGCCTGGCCATCCAGGGTCGGGATGGTGACCTCGCCACCCAAGGCCGCTGTTGCGTAAGAAACCGGCATCTCGCAATGCAAGTCGTTGTGGTCGCGCTGGAAAACGGGATGCGCCTTCAGGTGGATCAGCACATATAGATCCCCCGGCGGGCCGCCGTTGATGCCGGCCTCGCCCTCGCCTGACAACCTGATCCGGTCGCCTTCGTTGACCCCGGCCGGGATGTTGACCGACAGGGTCTTGTGCTTCTTGATCCGGCCGTTGCCATGGCAATGACCGCAGGGATCGGTGATGACCCGGCCGCTGCCATTGCAATGCGGGCAGGTCTGCTGGATGGAGAAGAAGCCCTGCTGCATACGCACCTGGCCATGGCCGCCGCAGGTCGGACAGGTGGCCGGCTCGCTGCCCTTCTTCGCGCCGCTGCCGCCGCAATGCTCGCATTCGCTCATCACCGGGATGCGGATCTTGGTCTCGGTGCCGCGCGCGGCCTCTTCCAGCGAGATCTCCAGGTTGTAGCGCAGGTCGGCACCGCGATAGACCTGGCTGCGTCGCCCGCCGCCACCGCCGCCGAAGATATCGCCGAAGATATCGGAGAAGGCATCGGCGAAATTGCCATAGCCGGCGCCGCCGGCCCCGGCCATCGAGGGGTCGACGCCGGCATGGCCGTACTGGTCGTAGGCCGCCCGCTTCTGCGGATCGGTCAGCACCTCGTAGGCCTCCTTGACCTCCTTGAAGTGCTCCTCGGCCTCGTGGTTACCCGGGTTGCGGTCCGGGTGATACTTCATGGCCAGCTTGCGGTAGGCCTTTTTCAGTTCGTCTTCGGAAGCGCTTTTGGCAACGCCAAGCACCTCGTAGTAATCCCGTTTCGCCATGCCCATCCCAATCGAAAAGGCCGGGTTAAGGGGCGACGCCCGCTTGAACCCGGCCAGTTAAAACGGCACCGAAGGTGTCCGGTTTAACCTTACTTGTCTTTCACTTCCTCGAACTCGGCGTCGACCACGTCCTCGTCGGCCTTGCCGCCGGCCGCACCGGCCCCCGGTTGGGCACCGGCCTCGGCACCGCCCTGTTGGCCGTACATCTGCTCGGCCAGTTTGTGGCTGGCCTCGGCCAGGGCCTGGGTCTTGGCCTCGATCGCCTCCTTGTCGCTGCCGCGGATGGCCTCTTCGGCCTCCTTCACCGCCGCCTCGATCTTGGCCTTCTCGTCCTCGCCGACCTTGTCGCCGTGCTCCTTCAAGGCCTTGTTCACCGAGTGGATCATGCTGTCGCACTGGTTGCGGGCATTGGCCAGCTCGAAGGCCTTGTGGTCCTCGGCGGCGTTGGCCTCGGCGTCCTGCACCATCTTCTTGATCTCGTCCTCGGACAGGCCGGAGTTGGCCTTGATGGTGATCTTGGCCTCCTTGGAGGTGGCCTTGTCCTTGGCCGAGACGTGCAGGATGCCGTTGGCGTCGATGTCGAAGGTGACCTCGATCTGCGGCAGGCCGCGCGGCGCCGGCGGGATATCGGACAGGTTGAACTGGCCCAGGCTCTTGTTGCCGGCCGACATCTCGCGCTCGCCCTGCAGCACGTGGATGGTCACCGCGGTCTGGTTGTCGTCGGCGGTGGAGAAGGTCTGCGAGGCGCGGGTCGGGATAGTGGTGTTCTTGGGGATCAGCTTGGTCATCACGCCGCCCAGGGTCTCGATACCCAAACTGAGCGGGGTGACGTCGAGCAACAGCACGTCCTTGACCTCGCCCTGCAGCACGCCGCCCTGGATCGAGGCGCCGATGGCCACGGCCTCGTCCGGATTGACGTCGCGGCGGGCCTCCTTGCCGAAGAACTCCTTCACCTTCTCCTGCACCTTGGGCATGCGGGTCTGGCCGCCGACCAGGATGACGTCGTCGATGTCGGAAACCTTCACGCCGGCGTCCTTGATCGCGATCTTGCACGGCTCGATGGTGCGCTCGACCAGCTCGTCGACCAGGCTTTCGAACTTGGCGCGGGTGATCTTCTGCACCAGGTGCTTCGGGCCCGAGGCGTCGGCGGTGATGTAAGGCAGGTTGATCTCGGTCTGCGCGGCGGAGGACAACTCGATCTTGGCCTTCTCGGCCGCCTCTTTCAGGCGTTGCAGGGCGAGCACGTCCTTCTTCAGGTCGACGCCCTGCTCCTTCTTGAATTCCTCGATGATGTAGTCGATCAGGCGCTGGTCGAAGTCCTCGCCGCCGAGGAAGGTGTCGCCGTTGGTCGACAGCACCTCGAACTGGTGCTCGCCCTCGACCACCGCGATCTCGATGATCGAGATATCGAAGGTGCCGCCGCCCAGGTCGAACACGGCGACCTTGCGGTCGCCCTCTTTCTTGTCCATGCCGAAGGCCAGCGCGGCCGCGGTCGGCTCGTTGATGATGCGCTTCACTTCCAGGCCGGCGATGCGGCCGGCGTCCTTGGTCGCCTGGCGCTGGGAATCGTTGAAATAGGCCGGCACGGTGATCACCGCCTCGGTCACTTCTTCGCCCAGATAATCCTCGGCGGTCTTCTTCATCTTGCGCAGCACGTCGGCCGAGATCTGCGGCGGCGCGATCTTTTTGTCGCGCACCTCGACCCAGGCGTCGCCGTTGTCGGCCTTGACGATCTTGTAGGGCATCAGGGAAATATCCTTCTGCACCTCTTTCTCTTCGAAGCGGCGACCGATCAAGCGCTTGACCGCGTACAGGGTGTTCTTGGGATTGGTCACCGCCTGGCGCTTGGCCGGCGCGCCGACCAGGGTTTCGCCGTCGTCGGTGTAGGCAATGATGGACGGCGTGGTGCGGGCCCCCTCGGAGTTCTCGATGACCTTGGGCTTGCCACCTTCCATGATGGCGACGCAGCTATTGGTGGTGCCCAAGTCGATGCCGATGATCTTTCCCATGATTATTCCTTACAAAATTAGTTCGACTGTCGCGGATATGCGGTTAAAAGCCTGGACTTCAAGAGGGCTTACTTGAAAACCTGGACCAGGGCCGGACGCAGCACGCGCTCGTTCAACTGGTAGCCCTTCTGCAACACGACGGCGACGGTATTGGCCTCGCCCTCGCCTTCGACCATACCGATGGCCTGATGCAGATTGGGATCGAATTTTTGGCCCAACGGATTGATTTCAATCAGGTTGTGTTTCTCGAAGGCGGCGACCAGCTGACGCAGGGTCAGTTCCACGCCGCTCTTCAGCGTCTCCAACGTGGCGTTGTCGCCGGTGGCCAATGCGGCCTCCAGGCTGTCCTTCACCGCCAGCAATTCGCCGGCGAACTTCTCGGCCGCAAACTTGCGTGCTTTGTCGGCCTCTTCCACGCCCCGGCGGCGCACGTTCTCGGTCTCGGCCTTGGCCCGCAGCCAGGCGTCGTGGTGCTCCTCGGCCTTGAGTTCGGCCAGGCGCAGCATCTCTTCCAGGCTGGGGGTGACTTCCTTGTTCTCTCCCTCGGCGGCAGCCTCGGGGGTGTTCTGTTCTTGTTGCATTTATAAGCGCCCTCGCAATAAACCTGCGTAGGGAATGGGGGCACCCAGCGGAATTTCAAGGGGGCAACGAAAGACTCAGGCCGGTCGAGCGCTGCGCAGTCGATCCAGGCGCAGCGTCAGGACGTGGCCATCGCCCAACTGGCAGGTCAGCCATTCGGCGCTATCGCGGGTAGCCACATCCAGCGGCAACACGACGGCCTCGATCTCGCCCGTGTCGCTCAGATAGCGCAGCTGCAAACGTTGCCGGCGCAAGACGGCGAACTCGAGTTGCTCATGAAACGCACAGGGTATGGGGATGTAGTCGCTCACGCCAGCCTCAAGCCACACTGACCGAATTACGGCCGCCCTCTTTGGCTCGGTAGAGCACTTCATCGACCCGGCAGATCAACTGCGAGGTAGCCTCATTGGCGTTCAACTGCGCCACACCGATACTGACGGTGACCGGAATGCGCTCACCCATCGGGCTATCGACGACGAGCGCTGCACAGCGCTCGCGTATCGTTTCAGCCACCGCCATGGCATCCGGCTTGGGCATATCCGGTAGCACCGCGAAAAATTCCTCGCCGCCGAATCGTGCGGCCACACTGGGCGCATGAATGACTTCGGCCAGCAGCGCACCGAACTGCCGCAGCACCGCATCGCCCATAATGTGGCCATGAACATCGTTGATCCGCTTGAAGTGGTCAAGGTCCATGAGCAATACACTCAAAGGCTGCCGTGTCTGGTGCGCAATCTGAACCTCATGCTGCAAGCCATTCATGAGCGCACGACGATTGGTCAACCCGGTCAGCACATCGTGCGTCGCCTCTCGATAAAGCCTAAGCAGCATATGCAATTGGGAAAGCTGAGCCCAGACCGCCATCAAGGCCATCATGCCCAGTAGCCAGGCATTGCCAAGGGTCACAATGTCATGCATGTCCCCCACCAGCCATTCATGCCCCCAGAACAGGGCGCCAATCGCCAGCAAATAACCGACCGACTCCACCACGGTCATCGGGAACAAGGCCAACATCGACACCAGCAAAAAGGGCAGAAAGTAGTAACCGACCAACATAGCGTCGGCCATTTCGGCGTGGGGCATGATTTGACGCGCCCCGATATAGAACACGGAGGCGAAGGAAACAAAGGCAACCAGATAGAGATGCGCCGCCCGCAAGTCATGCTGCCTAACCGGCCGTATGGCCATCCAAGCATAGAGGCCAGCCACCGCGGCACGCAGCAGACTAATGGGCTGCTGGTAGGCCGGATCGAGAAATAGATAGTCGATCGCCAGCCATAAGGTGGCCAAAACGGCGAATACCGTGGCCATCAGACGCATCCGGGTCGTGAAGTAATCACCACGGATTGCGCAGAAATCGCGCGAGTGGTTGCGCGTATAAATCAGGTCAAGGAGATTGTGCCGATAGAACACGGCCGAAAGCGAGCTTGCCATATCAACGATTCTTCAAGACCAGCCAAATTTGACCCAAAACCAACCGCCCTGAGGCTGGCCATCAATGTAGTGACAATGGCTCCTTGACCCAGGGCCGCACCGCATCGCCAATGGCGGTACCCAAGCGCCTGGCCAGACGGTCGGCCAGATTTTCCTGCGGGGTGAAATCGAGGATGTCCTCGGCCTTGACCACCTCGCGCGCGACATAATCGAGACTGCCCAGGCCGTCAGCCAAGCCAAGCTCGACACTCTTGGCACCGTTCCAAACCAAACCGCTGAACATGTCCGGGGTCTCATGCAAGCGCTTGCCACGGCCTTGGCGCACAGCCTGGATGAACTGCTGATGGATCTCGGCCAGCATGGCCTTGGCATGGGCCACTTGTCTAGGGTCTTCCGGTGAGAAGGGATCGAGGAAACCCTTGTTCTCCCCTGCGGTCAACAGACGTCGTTCTACGCCAAGCTTCTTCATCCCCTCGGTAAAACCAAAGCCATCCATCAGCACACCGATAGAACCGACCAGCGAGGCCTTATCCACGTAGATCCTGTCGGCCGCCGCCGCGATGTAATAGCCGCCCGAGGCGCAGATATCTTCCACGACGGCATAGATGGGGATATTCGGGTTTTTGGTACGCAAGCGGCGGATTTCGTCATAAATGATGCCGGCCGTGACCGGACTGCCGCCCGGGCTATTGATGCGCAAGACCACAGCCTTGCTGCGCTTGTCTTCGAAGGCATTGTTGAGGGCAGCCAAAATATCGTCGGCATTCACATCGTTGCCGCCGATCTCGCCTTGAATGTTGATCAAGGCCGTATGCGGGCCGGTTGTCAGTTCGCCGTCCTCATGGGCGACGAACATCATGAGCAGCAAAAACAACCAGACGAAGAAAAGCGAGCGAAAGAAAATAGCCCAACGCCGCGCCTTGCGCTGTTCCTTGAGCTGCTCGAACAGCAAACGTTCGAGCGCGTCGCGCTCCCAGTTATCCTGCCCTTCTGCCATGCTTGCTTAATTCCTTTAGATAAACCGCACCATCGTGCTCGGTCACATCGAGCCGGACCAGGCCTCGCCCGGCACAGCGCCCGCCCAAACAGGCACCCGACGCCGGGTCATACAAGGCGCCGTGCGTCGCGCAGATCAAGTATAACCGGCTCGTGTCGAAAAACTCGCCGGGCTGGAAATCCAGCTCCACCGGGACATGGCCACAGCGATTGAGATAGCCATAAGCCCCGCCCCGAAAGCGGATCGCAAAGGCAGGCATCATCTGGCCGCCCCAATGCACTTCGAAGCGCACGCCGGGGCCGCCCTCTTCCAACGCGTTCGAGGCGCAGATCAGGCGTTCGCTTTCAACCATTCGGCCAAGTCCTCGAAGCGCTGGCAAACAGCGAGCGGTTGATAGGCGTGCAGGCTTTCGGCCGGATGCGCGCCATAGCCCGCCGCCAGTGAAGGCAGGCCGGCGTTCTGTGCCATCAACAGATCGTGGCTGGTATCGCCGATCATCAAGGCCTTATCCTTTTCGACCATCAATTCGTCGAGCAACTCGATCAACATGGTCGGATTCGGCTTGGAAAAGGTCTCGTCGGCGGTGCGCGAGGCATGGAAATAACGTGCCAAGCCGCTGTGCTCGAAGGCTCGAATCAAGCCCCGCCGAGCCTTGCCGGTCGCCACGGCCAGCAAAAAACCGCGGTCGTGCAGTTCGGCAATGAGCCGTTCAGCGCCGTCGAATAGCGGGATAGCGTGGTCCTGGGCCAGAAAATGGTAGCGGTAACGTTCGGCCAAACGCAGATGCTCCGCCTCCGGCATATCCGGAAACAAAGCGAGGATGGCCTCCTTGAGGCCAAGGCCGATGATATGGCTGGCCGCCTCGCGGCTGGGCACCGGCCAACCGATGTCGGCGCAGGCCGCTTGGATGCTGGCCACAATGGCGCCGGCCGAGTCCATGAGGGTGCCATCCCAGTCGAAAATGAGCAGGTCGAAACGTTTAGCCAACTTGGGATTCCATCTTCAATGATTCCAGAAATTGTTTGAGGTCGGTCGGCAACGGCGCCTGCAATTTGAGCGGCTTGCCGGTCAAGGGGTGCTTGAGCTCCAGCGAAGCCGAGTGCAGGAACATGCGTTTGAGCCCCAGGGATTTCAATCGCTTGTTCAAGTCGAAATCGCCATATTTGTCGTCGCCGGCGATGGGGTGTTTGAGCGTCGCCAAGTGGACCCGGATTTGGTGGGTACGGCCGGTCTTCAGCTCGGCCTCAAGCAGGCTGAAGCCGGGATAGTGCTCGACCAGGCGGAAGATGGTATGGGCGGCCTGCCCATCCTCCTGGGCGGCGACCCGGCGCTCGCCGTCCCCAGTCACGTATTTTTTCAAAGCCAGCCGGACATTGCGCACTGGGTCGCGCCAATGCCCGACGGCCAAGGTCAGGTAACACTTGCGGGTCTCGCCCTCGCGCAGCATGCGGTGCAGTTCGACCAAGGCCGAGCGCTTGAGGGCCAGCACCAGCACGCCGGAGGTCTCCCGATCCAAACGATGAGCCAACTCCAAAAATCGAGCCTCGGGCAACTCCACCCGTAACTGCTCGATCACCCCCTGGCTGACCCCACTACCGCCGTGCACGGCCATGCCAGGCGGCTTGTCGATGACCAGTAGGCTATCGTCGCGATAGATCACCCGGTCGAGCAGGGACTTGGTCACCCGCACCGGCGCCTTGTCCGGCCGCTCGGCCACCCGCACCGGCGGAATACGCACTTCGTCACCCTCGGCCAGACGATAGGCCGGCTCGATCCGCTTGCCGTTCACCCTGACCTCGCCCTCGCGGCACATGCGATAGATGCGGGTCTTTGGCACCCCTTTCAGCTTACGGAACAAGAAGTTATCTAGGCGTTGACCGGCCTCTTCCGCCCCAATCCTGACCTTGGCAACTTGGGCCGGCGGACGCGGGTTTCCCTCTTTCGGCGTATTGCCAAGTTTTTTTGCAGCTTTGTTACCTAAGTCTTTCATTTCACTGTTATACTTTTTGCGCTTTCACAGCCAGCCAGAGGGGCGTTGAAGAACCTGCCCAGGCCGAGCGGAAAGTGCCGGTTGCTCACTTTCCGGCTTCGGGTCCTCGACCTCGCAGTGCCTAGCTGTCTTACGAGCGCGATTCGCATTAAAAGAAGTTCGCTCGGAGCGCACGGTTAAGTCGGGTACCCAAAAAAGTGAAAATGGAGCTTCGGCGCAACTGCGCGTAGCCCTCGACCAGATCGAGGAGAACGTCCAGAAAGAGCGGCCGGAGCCAATGGTAACGTATTTGATAGCGCAACTCGTACCCGGATTGCACCCGACGGCCTGGCCGGCGGGTTGAAGATAGACCCAAGAACATGCATGTGACAGTACAAGACCGAAACCAACCAGTCTGCTGATCCTCTGCTCGCTTCGCTGCCGCGAGTATGCGCGCAGCGGGTTTATCGCCCCGGGGCGCACGGCGCAGGGGTAAAAAATGAAACGCATGTTATTCAATGCGACGCAGGCGGAAGAATTGCGCGTCGCCATTGTCGAAGGTCAGAAACTCATCGACCTCGACATTGAATCCGCCACCAAAGAACAACGCAAAGGCAACATCTACAAAGGCGTCGTCACCCGCGTTGAACCCAGCCTGGAAGCCTGCTTCGTCGATTACGGCGCCGAGCGCCACGGCTTCCTCCCATTCAAGGAAATCGCTCGTTCGGCCCTAGCCGGTGCCGAAAGCGGCGACTTCAGTCGCGGCCGCATCCAGGACTTCCTCAAGGAAGGCCAGGAACTCGTGGTCCAGGTCGAGAAGGACGAGCGCGGCACCAAGGGCGCGGCCCTGACCAATTTCGTCAGCCTGGCCGGCCGCTATCTGGTGCTGATGCCGAACAACCCGCGCGGCGGCGGGGTCTCCCGCCGGATCGAGGGTGAAGATCGCAACGAACTGCGCGACGCGATGGCCCAACTGGAAGTGCCCAACGGCATGAGTCTGATCGCCCGCACGGCCGGCATCGGCCGCTCGGTCGAGGAACTGCAATGGGACCTCAACTACCTGATGCAACTGTGGCAGGCCATCGATTCGGCCGCCAAGTCGCAGCGCGGCGCCTTCCTGATCTATCAGGAATCCAGCCTGGTGATCCGCGCCATTCGCGATTACTTCACGCCGGACATCGGCGAGATCTTGATCGACACCCCGGCCATCTACGAGCAGGCCCGTCAGTTCATGGCCCATGTGATGCCGAACAACGTCAACCGGGTGAAGTTGTACACCGACAGCGTGCCGGTGTTCTCCCGCTTCCAGATCGAACACCAGATCGAAAACGCCTATTCGCGCACGGTGCCCCTGCCCTCCGGCGGCGCCATCGTGATCGACCACACCGAGGCGTTGGTCGCCATCGACGTGAACTCGGCCCAGGCCACCCGCGGCGCCGACATCGAACAGACCGCCTTCAACACCAACCTGGAAGCGGCCGAAGAAGTCGCCCGCCAGATGCGCCTGCGCGACCTGGGCGGCTTGATTGTGATCGACTTCATCGACATGGAAAGCCCAAAGAATCAGCGCGAGGTGGAAGACCGCCTGCGCGACTCGCTGCGCCACGACCGCGCCCGCATCCAGTTGGGCAAGATCTCCCGCTTCGGCCTGCTGGAGTTGTCGCGTCAGCGCCTGCAACCCTCGCTGGGCGAGACCAGCTATGTGACCTGCCCGCGCTGCGCCGGTACCGGCCATGTCCGTGGCACCGAGTCCTTCGCCCTGCACTTGCTGCGCATGCTGCAGGAAGAGGCGATGAAGGAAAACACCGGCGCCGTCCACTTGCAGACCCCGGTCGAGGTCGCCACCTTCCTGCTCAACGAGAAGCGGACCGACATCCTCAACATCGAGGCCCGGCACAAGGTCGAGATCATCCTGATTCCGAACATCCACTTCGAAACGCCACGCTATGTCCTGCAGCGCCTGCGCCACGACCAGCTGAACCTCACCGAAACCGTGCTGCCCAGCTACCAGATGATGGAAAAGCCGGCCGAAGAAGAAACCCCGGCTGGCCTGGGCGAAGCCAAGGCCGAGCGGGTGCAGCCCATGGTTCAGGGCATTACCCCGTCGCAACCGGCACCGATGCCGACGACCAAGGCCGTCGAGCCGACCAAGCCCGGCCTATTCGGCCGCATCTTCGGCTGGCTGCGCGGTCTGGAAGCCGAGCCCGAAGCGAAGCCCCAAACCAAGAAGGCCGAAGGCCGGCGTGACCGTGGTGAAGGCCGTCGTGGCCGCCAAGCTGAAGGTCGCGAAGGTCGTGGCCGCCGCGAGCGCGGCGAACGCCAGGAACGCGGCGAACGCGCTGAGCGCGGCGAACGTCCTGAGCGCGCCGAGCGCCAGGCCCGGAGTGAGCGGCAGGAACGTGGCGAGCGCCAAGAGCGTGGCGAACGCGCCGAGCGCCCCGAACGGCGTGAACGTCAGGAGCGCGCCGAACGCGCACCGCGCGAGCCCCAGGCCGTCCCCGCTCCGCAGCAACAAGCCGCAGAAGCACCCACCACCGAGACCAGCCAGGAACGCGAAGGTCGCGGTCGCCGCCGTCGCGGCCGTGGCCGTCGCGGCGAGGGCCGGCCGGAAACCGAGACTGCTGGTGAGCAACACGTTGCCGCTCCGACCGAAGCCGCGATCGCCGAGGCAAGCGCACCGACCGCGCCCATCGTTGTAATGGTGGAACCGGCTGTAGAGGCCAAACCAGCACCCGAAGCCTTGGCCCCAGCGGTCCCGGCGCCTGTCGCTACAGTCAAACCCGAGCCGAAGCCTGCGGCCCCCGCTGCCCTCAACATACCGGCCCCAAACCTCGGCCAAGCCGGCCTGGAATTGGTGGAAACCCGCGGTAGCGCCGCCCCTGCGGCCGAGGCCACCTCGGCCGGTGAAGGTCATGGTCAGCGCCGCCGTCGCCCCCGTCCGAAAGTGGAGGCTGCACCTGCCGAACCGTTGATGATGGTGGAAACCAAGGCCACTGCCAGCGGAAATTCTGCCGAGCCGTCCACAACCCAGGCCGAACAGCCGCGTCGGCGGCCCCGTCCGGCACACAACCAGGAAACCGCTGCTGCCGAACCGCTGGTCATGGTGGAAACCAAGACCGACGGCTCGCCGGATCAAGCCAACGCCTGAACCCAGCCCCTAGCTAGGGCTGTATCAACTCAAACGCCCGTCCGGATCGCCTGCAACAGGCCCCGGGCGGCGTTTTCCACCATATCCAGCACCAGATCGAAGCCTTGCGCCCCGCCGTAATAGGGGTCGGGCACCTCTTGATCCTTGAATCGTTCGCTAAACGAGAGGAACAGCCGCAGCTTGTGCCTCTGTTCACTCGGACAGAGGCGTTGCAGATTGGCCAAGTTGTCGCGGTCCATAGCCAGCACGTAATCGAACTCGGAGAAATCGCGCTGCGTAACTTGCCGGCCACGCAGCGGTGACAGGTCGTAACCGCGTCCCGCAGCGGCAGCTTGGGCGCGCCGATCGGGCGGCTTACCGATGTGATAGTCGTGGGTACCGGCCGAATCGATCTCGACCCGATGCGCCAGCCCTTCTTCCACGACTAGGCGCCGAAACACGCCTTCGGCCGTAGGCGAACGACAAATATTGCCCATGCAGACGAAGAGCACCGAGACCTTGCTGTCTTGATTCATCGAAAAACCCGCCGATCGAAAACCGGCGATTATAGGACTAAGGCTCGTTCTCTTGCGGCGCCGACAACTCCTCCGCGCTTGGCACCTTGAAGATGCCCTGTAGGGTCAACAGTTCGTCGCGATGCAATCGGGCCAGACCTTCGACCAGCTTCTCGCCCTTCGGCGTCAGATGCACCTCCACCTCGCGCCGGTCATGGCGCCCCGGCTCCCGCCGCACCAGATCCAGCTTCTCGCAACGCGAGACCAGGGCGACCACCCCGTGGTGATGGGCCTGTAGCCGCTCGGCCAGCTCTCCCACCGTCGCCCATTCGCGCCCTTGAAAGCCCTTGAGATGCAGCAACAGCAGGTATTGCAGGTGGGTGACCCCCTTCTTCCGCGTCGCCGACTCGCTAAAACGCAAGAATCGCCGCAGTTGATAGCGGAAATGAGACAGGGTTTCGAATTCCTTTTTGGTCATGGTCTTGCTTGGCATAAGGCAATGCTAGCCGCTTTAGCCAGATTGATATATATCAAATATTGATAATATCAATCTGTGATATATTAAGCTGTAACTTATTGTTTGCACTTGTCGACGACCTAGGTAAAAAACCTGATTAGCTGGATAAGGAGATGACACCATGGATATGCAAGCCGTCGTAATCGACCTGCCGCCCCTCGACGAGGAAGGCTATCTCGTGGAGCCGAAAGACTGGAACGAGGCCGTGGCCGAAGAACTGGCCCGCCGCGAGAACATCCAGCTCACCGAGGATCACTGGGATGCCATCCGCTTCATGCGGGAGTATTACGAGGAACACCAGATCGCCGCCGACGCCCGCTTCGTCATTAAGCACTTGAGCGAAAAACTCGGGCCGGGCTCGCGCAACAAACTGTTCGAGCTGTTTCCCTATGGCTACGTGAAGCAGGCCTGCAAGATCGCCGGGATGAAGCGGCCGCGCGCCTGGAGCACGGGCTAACGCTTCGCCGGTCGCGCGGCCGGGGCGGCAAGCCCCGCTTCGGCGTCGTGTTCCTCCACGCCGAACATCAATTTCTTCAGCGCATGCAGTTGGTCGCGTAGGCCGGCCGCTTTCTCGAATTCGAGGTTGCGCGCGGCCTCCATCATCTCCTTCTCCAGCCGCTTGATCTCGCGGGTGACCTCTTTCTCGCCCAACTTCTTGTAGTGCGCGCGCTCCTGCGCCACGTGCAGGGCCTTTTCGGCCTCTTCGATGTCGTAGACGCCGTCGATGATGTCCTTGATCCGCTTCTGCACGCCCTTGGGCACGATGCCGTGGGCCTGGTTGTACGCCGTCTGCTTTTCACGCCGACGGCGGGTCTCGTCCATGGCCCGGCGCATGGAGTTGGTGATCTCGTCGGCATAGAGGATGGCGGTGCCGTTGAGGTGCCGCGCCGCGCGGCCGATAGTCTGGATCAACGAGCGCTCGGAGCGCAGGAAGCCTTCCTTGTCCGCGTCCAGAATGGCCACCAGCGAGACCTCGGGGATGTCCAGGCCTTCGCGCAACAGATTGATGCCGACCAGCACGTCGAACAGCCCCAGGCGCAGGTCGCGTAGGATCTCCACCCGCTCCACGGTATCGATGTCCGAGTGCAGGTAGCGGACCTTGATGCCGTGGTCGGCATAGTACTCGGTCAGGTCTTCGGCCATGCGCTTGGTCAGGGTGGTGACCATGACCCGCTCGCCTTGCGCCACCCTGAGGTTGATCTCGCTCATCAGGTCGTCGACCTGGGTCGTCACTGGCCGCACGATCACCACGGGGTCGATCAGCCCGGTCGGCCGCACCACCTGCTCCACCACTTGCTGCTGATGCTCGGCTTCGTAGGGGCCGGGCGTGGCCGAAACGAACACGGTCTGGCGCATCATTTTTTCGAATTCGTCGAAACGCAGCGGCCGGTTGTCCATGGCCGATGGCAGGCGGAAGCCGTAGTTGACCAGATTCTCCTTACGCGCCCGGTCGCCCTTGTACATCGCGCCGACCTGGGGCACGGTGACGTGCGACTCGTCGAGGAACATCAGGGCGTCGGCCGGCAGGTAATCGATCAGGGTCGGCGGCGGCTCGCCCGGCTTGCGGCCGGACAGATAGCGGGAATAGTTCTCGATGCCCTTGCAGAAGCCCAACTCGGACAGCATCTCCAGATCGAACCGGGTGCGCTGCTCGATACGCTGGGCCTCGACCAGCTTGATGTTGTCGGCATAGAACTTGATCCGCTCGGCCAGCTCGAGCTTGATACCCTCGATCGCCCGCAGCGTGGTCGCGCGCGGGGTCACGTAATGGCTGGACGGGTAGACCGTGAACCGCGGCACCTTGTGCAGCACCTGGCCGGTCAACGGGTCGAACACCGAGATGGTCTCCACCTCGTCGTCGAACAGCGACAGCCGCACCGCGGTCTCGGCGTTTTCCGCCGGAAAGATGTCGATCACATCGCCGCGCACCCGGAACACCCCGCGCTTGAACTCCAGCTCGTTGCGCTGGTACTGCATCTCGGACAGCCGGCGGATCACCTCGCGCTGGGGCACCTTATCGCCCTGCCTGAGGTGCAGGATCATGTGGTGGTATTCCGACGGGTCGCCGATGCCGTAGATGGCCGACACGGTGGCCACGATCACGCAGTCCGGCCGCTCCAGCAGGGCCTTGGTCGCCGACAAACGCATCTGCTCGATGTGCTCGTTGATGCTGGAGTCCTTCTCGATGAACAGGTCGCGGGCCGGAACATAGGCCTCCGGCTGGTAGTAGTCGTAATAGGAAACGAAATACTCGACCGCGTTGTTCGGGAAAAACTCGCGAAATTCCGAATAAAGCTGGGCCGCCAGGGTCTTGTTCGGCGCCATGACGAAGGCCGCCCGGCCAAGCCGGGCGATGACGTTGGCCATGGTGTAGGTCTTGCCCGAGCCGGTCACCCCGAGCAGGGTCTGGCAGCGCATGCCCTGCTCAATGCCGGCCACCAGCTGTTCGATCGCGGCCGGCTGATCGCCAGAGGGCTCGAATGGCTGGTGCAACTCAAAAGGGCTATTGGGGAAGGTGACGATCACGGGTAGAATTTCGCGCGCGAAAACCGAACAATGTTATCAGGTCGAACCCAGCTCACGCGCGACGATTTGCAAAAGGCCCCATCTTGGAACTCTCCAACCGCGTCAAGAACATCAAACCCTCCCCTACCTTGGCCGTGTCGGCTCTGGCCGCCAAGCTCAAGGCCGACGGCCGCGACATCATCGGCCTGGGCGTGGGCGAGCCCGATTTCGATACCCCGCAGCACATCAAGGCGGCGGCTATCGCGGCCATCGACCAGGGCTTCACCAAATACACCGCCGTCGGCGGCACGCCCGGCCTGAAACAGGCCATCGCCGCCAAGTTCAAGCGGGAAAACGGCCTGGACTACAGCGCCAAGCAGATCCTGGTCTCCTGCGGCGGCAAGCAGGGCTTCTACAACCTGGTCCAGGCCACCATTAACCCGGGCGACGAAGTGATCATCCCGGCACCTTACTGGGTGTCCTACCCGGACATCGTGATCCTGGCCGACGGCAAGCCGGTGATCGTCGAGGCCGGCATCGAGCAGGGTTTCAAGCTCAGCCCGGCCCAGTTGGAGAAGGCCATCACCGCGCGCACCCGGATGCTGGTGATCAACAGCCCGTCCAACCCGACCGGCGCCCTCTACAGCCTGGACGAACTCAAGGCCCTGGGCGAGGTGCTGCGCAAGCACCCCAAGGTGCTGATCGCCACCGACGACATGTATGAACACATCCGCCTGCTCGACACGCCCTTCGTCAACATCCTCAATGCCTGTCCCGATCTGTATGAGCGCACCGTGGTGCTCAACGGCGTGTCCAAGGCCTATGCCATGACCGGCTGGCGCATCGGCTATAACGCCGGACCGACCGAGCTGATCGCGGCCATGGAGAATATCCAGTCGCAGAGCACCTCCAACCCCACCTCGATCTCGCAAGTAGCGGCCGAGGCTGCGCTCAACGGCGACCAATCCTGCATCCAGCCCATGCTGGCCGCATTCAAGGAGCGCCATCGCTTCGTGGTCGACAGCCTGAACGCCATGCCCGGCGTGAAATGCGTGGAAAGCGGTGGCGCCTTCTATGCCTTCCCCGACATGCGCGGCGCCATCGACAGCCTGTTCGCCGCCGGCAAACTCACGGCCAAGACTGATATGGCTTTGAGTCAGTACCTGCTCGACCACGACGTCGCGGTGGTGCCCGGCTCGGCTTTCGGCGCCGAGGGCTATATCCGTCTGTCCTTCGCCACCTCGATGCAGAATCTGGAGAAGGCACTCGATCGCATCGCAAACGCTTTGAAGTAAAGATTATATTGACCGAAAACCGCGCCGTTTGTATCATCGCGGTCTTTCAATTCCCCGATAGCTCAGTCGGTAGAGCGACGGACTGTTAATCCGCAGGTCCCTGGTTCAAGTCCAGGTCGGGGAGCCAGATACAGAAAGGCCCGCAGCGATGCGGGCCTTTTGTTTTTGCTCCGCAAAACGCAGGCCGCTCCGCAATTGTTGCGGGCTTGGCCACGGCGTGGCTGGCCGGGCGGCGGGACAGCGAAACGCTGCGTGCCCTTCGGTTCGGCATTACGCAGGCTGCCTAATAATAAGTGAGTTTTCAGTTATTGCTTGCCGGATTTTTCAGGGAAGGACACGTCATGGTGTCGATTCGATCAACAACCTGAACGCCACGCCGGCAGTTGATTTATCCACGAGGCAACTCACACCACCTCGTACGCAGACGCGGGGCAACCCGACTCAAGTCAATCAAAGCGCACCCCAAGACAAGGTGCAGATCAGTCAACAAGCGAAGCAACTTGCATCAGACGGTGCCGACACTGCAGTGGCTGCCACGAGCACGACTCCGCAGCAGTCACTCGTTCAGCCGAGCAACAAAGCCATTGCCGCCTACCAGCAAGTTGCTAAGTCAGTAGCTTATTAAGCAAACGCGTATAGTACTTTTTTACTAGGCTGTAACCCGGATTTCTTGGTTATTTATCTTTTATGACATAGCTACAATGGTAATGAACCAAGCGTTCTTGTCTAACAGCCGGAAAGCTATGGAGATTAACAGCCAGGTCGCCAGCCTTAGTGCCCTGAACCTAACGCAAAACGTAGGTGGGAATGCTATCGCCGTTGCGCACACTGTTCCTGCGCGCGATGTAAACAATACAACCACATCCAACCAAAATTCCGACTCGCCCAATACGCAAAGCACATTGCGCCAATCAGATCGCCAAGCGGCGATCGACAGACCCGCCAGCAGCACGGATGCGTATACCAATTTTGTCTACGAAAATAGCCGAGAAGTCATGAAGGTGCTGGGCACATCCGACGTACTGCTTTACCAAATCCCCGCAAGGGGCGAACTGGAAATCATCAAGGCCGAGAATGCAGCGCGAGCAATCGACGCGACTGCTTGAGACAGCCAGCCATCAAGAATAGGGGCGAAGGGATTTGGTGGGCAGCACAGGGTTCGAACCTGTGACCCCCGCCGTGTGAAGGCGGTGCTCTACCGCTGAGCTAGCTGCCCGAAAGAGGCCGCAATTCTACCCACAGGCCCTTACGCGGTCAAAAGCTTTTTCTTGCCTGCATTGGGGTAAAGCTGGGCCTCCGGTAGAATTGCGGCCTCTTTGATCCCTATTCTTCCTTCATCATGGTTCGCACCCGCTTCGCCCCCTCCCCGACCGGCTATCTGCACATCGGCGGCGCCCGTACCGCGCTGTTCTCCTGGGCCTATGCACGAAAGTTAGGCGGCCAGTTCATCCTGCGCATCGAGGATACCGATCAAGAGCGGTCGACCCTGGAATCCGAACGCGCCATCTTGGAAGGCATGGCTTGGCTAGGCATCGATTGGGATGAAGGCCCCTTCTATCAGATGAAACGGCTCGATCGCTACAGAGAGATCGCGCAGCGCCTACTCGACGAGGGCAAGGCCTACTGGTGCTATGCCAGCAAGGAAGAATTGGATGCCATGCGCGAGGAGCAGCGCGCCCGTGGCGAGAAACCCCGCTACGACGGGCGCTGGCGGCCAGAGCCGAGCAAGACTCTGCCGCAGCCCCCAGCCGGGGTACAGCCAGTGCTGCGGTTCAAGACCCCACGCGACGGCGCGGTCAGCTTCAACGACATGATCAAGGGCACCATCACGGTGGCCAACAGCGAATTGGACGATCTGGTGCTGATGCGCGGCGACGGCATCCCGACCTACAACTTCGGCGTGGTGATCGACGACTGGGACATGGGCATCAGTCACGTCATCCGCGGCGACGACCACGTCAACAACACGCCGCGCCAAATCAACATCCTGCAGGCCCTGGGCGCACCCATCCCCATTTACGCCCATGTGCCGATGATCCTCGGCCACGACGGCGAGCGCTTGTCCAAGCGGCACGGTGCGGTGTCGGTGCTGCAATACCAGGAGGACGGCTACCTACCCGAGGCCCTGCTCAACTATCTGGCCCGTCTGGGCTGGGGGCACGGCGACGACGAGAAGTTCAGCATGCAGCAGTTCGTCGAATGGTTCGATGCCGGCCATGTCAGCCACTCGCCGGCCCGCTTCGATCAGGAGAAACTCGCCTGGCTGAACCAGCAATACATCAAGGAGGCCGACAATGATCGACTGGCTGGTTTAGTGTTGCCTTTTCTGCACAAACAAGGGATCGAACTGGATGGCGGCCCCGAGTTGGTTAAGCTGATGGCGCTACTGAAAGAACGCGTGGCGACCATCGAAGAGTTGGCCGATGCCTGCCACATCTTCTTCCGCCAAACAGAGCCTGCCGTCGAAGAACTCAAGGCCAAACTGACAACCGAGGCGCTGCCTGCCATAGAGAAATTGAAAACCGATATAGCTGGCATCGACTGGGAAGCATCGAGTATCAATCAATTGCTCAAGGACACCGCCAAAGCATTCGGGCTCAAGCTGGGACAAATCGGCATTCCGCTTCGACTGGTGCTGTTCGGCACAGCACAGACCCCCTCGCTGGACCTGACTCTGGAACTGCTGGGGCGGAAAGAAACCATGCACCGATTTGAGGCGGCATGGCCGCACACCATGGCTGTGGTACAAGCGAACTGAACACTAACCCTTCTTCAGACAAGCCCGGTAGAATAGCGCCCTCACGATCCATAGCGGGCGTGACCGATAAGCAAGCGACTTGCGCAGACCTTCGGTCACGGTGTAACTGAATCGTTGTCGATAGAATCTAAATGGCTGCCAAAAAAACCAGTAATGCCAACCCCAAAACCAAGCTGATCGCTTCCTTGACCAGCCCGTTCGCGCGCAAGGTGCGTATCGTGGCTGCCGAGAAACGTATCGAATACGAATTGGTCGTCGATATTCCCTGGAACGACGATACCCAAGTACCCAAGCACAACCCCTTGGGCAAAGTGCCGGTCTGGGTGCCAGAAGACGGCAAGAGCATCTTCGATTCCCGCGTCATCGTCGAATACCTCGATGGCATCAGCCCGGTCAGCCACCTGCTGCCCAAGGACGCCCGCGCCCGCATTGCGGTGAAGCGCTGGGAGGCCTTGGCCGATGGCTTATGCGATGCCGCCGCCCTGATCTTCCTGGAGCGCAAGCGGCCGGCCAAGCAGCAAGACAAGACCTGGATCGTGCGACAAATGAAAAAAGTTATCGCCGCGCTGGAAGAAATGAGCGAAGAACTCGGCCAGCGCGACTGGTGCCACGGCGAGGGCTACAGCCTGGCCGACATCGGCGTCGGCTGTGCCCTGGGTTATCTGGACCTACGCTACAAGGACGAGATCGACTGGCGCCGCAGCCACCCCAATCTGGCCGAACTGTATGATCGGCTGATGGAACGGCCAGCGTTCAAAGAGACCGTACCGCCGGCCGCCTAGATAATTATCCCGCCACCGAGGCAGGCCTCGCCGTCATAGAGCACGACCGACTGCCCCGGCGTCACCGCCCACTGCGGCTCGTCGAACACCAATTTCAAATGGCCGTCTGATAACGCTTCCAAGGTGCAGGTGGCATCCTGCTGCCGGTAGCGGGTCTTGGCCCCGTAGCGGCAACCAGCCTCGGGTGCCGGACCGACCCAACTGAGGTCATGCGCTGACAGCTCCGAACTCAGGAGCAGCGGGTGGTCGTGACCCTGGACCACGATGAGCTCGTTCTTGGCCATATCCTTGCCGGCGACGAACCAGGGCACCCCCTCCTCCGCCCCCTTCACCCCGCCGATGCCCAGCCCCTGACGCTGGCCCAGGGTGTAATACATCAGGCCCAGGTGCTCGCCGATGACCCGACCCTCGGGCGTGCGCATCACGCCCGGCTGGGTCGGCAAGAAGCGCTGAAGAAACTCGCGGAACGGCCGCTCGCCGATGAAACAGATGCCGGTGCTGTCCTTCTTGGCGTAATTGGGCAGCCCGGCCTTTTGCGCCAGGGCGCGCACCTCGGGCTTGGGCAAGCCGCCCAGCGGAAACAGGGCGCGGGCGATCTGGTGCTGCTGCAGGCGATAGAGGAAGTAGCTCTGGTCCTTGTTGAGGTCGACCGCCTTCATGAGCTTGCGCTTGGGCGCCTCGCTGTCGAGCCGGGCATAGTGGCCGGTGGCAATGAAGTCCGCCTTCAGGGTCAGCGCGTGGTCGAGAAAGGCCTTGAATTTGATCTCGGCATTGCACAGCACGTCCGGGTTGGGCGTGCGCCCGGCCTGGTATTCCTGGAGGAAGTAGGCGAACACCCGATCCTGGTATTCGCGACTGAAATTCACCAGCTCGATCTCGATGCCGAGCACCTCACCCACCGCCAGCACGTCCTTGAAGTCCTGCTCGATCGGGCAGTCGTCTTCGAGATCGTCGGCCTCCCAGTTCTTCATGAACACGCCGACCACCTCGTGCCCCTCCTGCTTCAGCAGCCAGGCGGTGACGGCCGAATCGACGCCGCCGGAGAGGCCGACCACAATGCGGCTCATGCGCCCTCGATCAGTTCCGTGATCAGGTCCAGCGGAAAGCGCTGGCCGCGCCGGTAGTCCGCGATACAGCGCTGGATCAGCGGGCTGCGGTGGCGCTCGCGCACCGCCTCGATCTCGGCCGGCGTCAGCCAGACCGCGCGCAGGATGCCGGTGTCCAGGGCGCGCTCCGGCTCGTGGCCGGTGGTCTGGCCGAGGAAGGCGAAGCGCAGGTAGGTGCGGCCCTTGTTCGGATGGCGCCAGCGATAGACGCCGAGCAAGGCCTCGGGCTCGAAGCGATGGGCGGTCTCCTCCATCACCTCGCGCCGCACCGCATCACACAGGGTCTCGCCCTCCTCCAGATGGCCGGCCGGCTGGTTGAAGCGCACACCCTCGTCGGTCTCCTCTTCGACCAGCAGGAAACGGCCGTCGCGCTCGACGATGGCGGCCACCACCACGTGCGGTTTCCAGATGGTTTCGCTCATAGCGGCTTACCCCACAGGTCGTAATCGTCGGTGCGGGTGACCTTCACCCGGACGAAATCGCCGACCTTAAGCCCGGCGCCCTGGGCGATATGGACGACGCCGTCGATCTCCGGCGCGTCGGCATAGCTGCGGCCCACGGCTCGGCCGCCGGCCACCTCGTCGATCAGCACAGTCAACTCCTGGCCGCGCCGACGGCGCAGCTTCTCCGCGCTGATGTCGGCCTGCACGTCCATCAGCCGCGCCAGGCGGTCCGACTTCACGTCCTCGTCCACCGGATCGGGCAAGGCGTTGGCCGCCGCGCCGTGCACCGGCGAATAGGTGAAGGCGCCAACGCGGTCGAGCTGGGCCGCCTGCAGGAAGTCGAGCAACTCATCGAAATCGTCCTCGGTCTCGCCGGGGAAGCCGGTAATGAAGGTGCTGCGAATGACCAGTTCCGGGCAGACCTCGCGCCACTGTTCGATCCGGCGCAGGGTGTTCTCCGCCGCCGCCGGCCGCTTCATCGCCTTGAGGATGCGGGCGGAGGCGTGCTGGAACGGAATATCGAGATAGGGCAGGATTTTCCCCTCTGCCATCAACGGCACGACGTCGTCGACGCTGGGATAGGGGTAGACGTAATGCAACCGCACCCAGATGCCCAGCTCGCCCAGGGCTTGGGCCAGTTCCAGCAGCCGGGTCTTGACCGGCCGGCCACCCCAGAAGCCGGTGCGGTATTTCAGGTCCACGCCGTAAGCCGAGGTGTCCTGCGACACGATCAAGAGCTCTTTTACCCCCGCCTTGGCCAGGGCCTCGGCCTCCTGCAGCACCTCGCCCACCGGCCGGCTGACCAGGTCGCCGCGCAAGGCCGGGATGATGCAGAAGGTGCAGCGGTGATTGCAGCCCTCGGAGATCTTCAGATAGGCATAGTGCCGCGGCGTCAGCTTCAAGCCGCCGGGCGGCACCAGATCGGTGTAGGGATCGTGCGGCTTGGGCAGGTGCGCGTGCACCGCCGCCATCACCGCCTCGGTCGCGTGCGGCCCGGTCACCGCCAGCACCTGCGGATGGGCGGTCTCGACCACGCCCTCGCGCGCGCCCAGGCAGCCGGTGACGATGACCTTGCCGTTCTCGCGCAGCGCCTCGCCGATGGCGTCCAGGCTCTCCTCCACCGCCGAGTCGATGAAGCCGCAGGTGTTGACCACCACCAGGTCGGCGTCGTCGTAGGTCGGCACAATGAGATAACCCTCGGCCCGAAGCTGGGTGAGGATGCGTTCGGAGTCGTACGAATTTTTAGGACAACCAAGCGAAACGAAGCCGATTTTGGGAAGGGTCTGCATATTCATTCAAAAGTTCGTGGGTCAGGCACCGAGCCGCCCCGCGATTAAAAGTTCACTCGATCAGGAAGGCGCGCGATAATTTTGGCCTGGCATCAAGCTAACGACGCACTATATGTATTTCCTAATCACCGCCATCGGTTACGGCTACATCATCCTGATGATGACCATCACCGCGGATAGCATCTGGTCCGGCTTGGCCGTCTTCTTCGGTCTCGGCGTCATCCCGCTCTGGCTACTGCGTAAAGCATTAGGCCGACACGCCAAACCAGCTCTCCGCCCAGCCGCCGACCAACCAGACAGTCAGCACCCCAGCCAGGATCAACGCGATCTGTAACCCGGTGTGGGCCAGCTCCACCCGCTTGTGCAGCCCCGGGATCAGGTCGGCCACCGCCACGTAGATCATGCCCGCGGCGGCAAAGGCCAGGATGTAGGCCATCGCCTGCTGCATGGGGGCCAAGGCGTAATAGCCCAAAACACCGCCGATCAGGGTCGCCAAGCTACTGACCAGGTTGAAAATCAGCGCCTTGCGCCGGCTATAGCCGGAGTGCAGCAGGATCACGAAATCGCCCATCTCCTGCGGAATCTCATGGGCCACGATGGCCACGGTGGTCACCACGCCGAGCTTGATGTCGACTAGAAATGCAGCGGCAATGATGACGCCATCGACGAAGTTGTGCATGGTGTCGCCGATGGTGATCATCAGCCCGGAGCGGCCATGGTCGTGGGCCGGGGCATGGGTACCGTGCGCCTCGCAGGTCTCCACATGGCAATGGCGCCACAGCACCAGCTTTTCCAGCAGGAAGAACAGCATGATGCCGGCCAGCACGCTCATGCCGAGCTTCTGGAAATCGCCGGTCAGTTCCAGCGCATGCGGCAGCACTTCGAGAAAGGCCGCGCCGAGCAAGGCGCCGATGGCATAGCTCACCATCACCGGCACCCACTCCACACGGGCCTTCAGCGCGATCGAGGCGAACAGCACCGACAGCACGCCGCCGGCCGCGCCGGCGATCAAAATCCAAGCCAGGGTAGTCATCGAATCCTTATCCGCATTTCGCAGAAGCTAAGGGATGGGATTCTACCGAAGAGCGACAGCCCAGCCTATTCCGCTAGCCATATCAAGCTAGCCATGCGCCCGGTCTTCTGCTCACGGCGATAGGAATAGAAGCGCTGGGCATCGCGCAGCGTGCACAGGCCACCGCCATAGACCTGGGTCACGCCGAGGCGCGCCAACCGAATATGCGCCAGGGCATAGATGTCGGCCAGCCACTTGTGCGGCGCCTCGTCCAGGGTGCCGGGCAGCGCCGGCCGGAAGGCGGTGCCTGCCAAGGGATCGTGCGCGATGAAGGCCTCGCGCACCTCGGGCCCGACCTCGAAATTGTCCGGGCCGATGGCCACGCCCAACCAAGCCATGATGGTGGCCGGCGGCACCCGCATGGCCTCGACTGTGCGCTCCAGCACACCACCGGCCAGACCGCGCCAGCCGGCATGGGCCGCTGCCACCACCGTACCCGCGGCATCGCAGAACAGCACCGGCAGGCAATCGGCAGTCATCACTACGCAGACTTGGCCCGGCGCTCGGGCGACGCTGGCATCGGCCTCGGTGCCCTCGGCATCGACCCCGGCCTCGGCCACCCGATCGCCATGCACTTGCGTGAGCCATAGCGGCTCGGCCGGCAAATGCCGCCGCAGAATCGAACGGTTCTCCGCCACGCTCAGGGCATCGTCGCCGACATGGGCCGCCAAATTGAAGCTGGCATAGGGGGCTTGGCTGACACCGCCCGAGCGCGTGGTCATGAACCCGCGCACGTTCGCCGGTGCAGGCCAATCCGGCTTGAGCCATTCATTCGGCAGCATCGAGGGCCTCCAAGAGTTGTTTGAAGTCGTCCGGCGGCAGCGCCTCGAATACCATGGCCTCACCGCTTGCCGGGTGATCGAAGCCCAGGCGCACCGCGTGCAGGGCCTGACGGTGGAAATCCCAACGGCTGCGCTTATGCCCGGCATAGACCGCATCGCCCAAGAGCGGATGGCCCAAGTGTGCCAGGTGCACCCGAATCTGGTGGGTGCGGCCGGTGGCCAATTGGCACTCGACCCAGGTCGCGCCGGGATAACGCTTGAGCACCTTGTAGCGGGTCAGCGCCGGTTTGCCCGACTCCACCACCGCCATCTTGGTCCGCTGGGTCGGGTGGCGGCCGATCGGCGCCTTGATCTCGCCCGCATCCTGCGCCAGTTCGCCGATGGCCACCGCCCAATAGGTCCGTCTCACCGTGCGCGCCTGCAACTCGCGCACCAGCTTGGTCTGCGCAGCCAGGGTCTTGGCCACCACCATCAGGCCTGAGGTGTCTTTGTCGAGCCGATGCACGATGCCGGCCCGAGGCACCTCGGCCAATTGCGGCGCATGGTGCAACAAGGCGTTGAGCAAGGTCCCCTCCCAATTGCCGGCACCGGGATGGGTGACCAGGCCCACCGGCTTGTTCAGCACCAGCACGTCGGCATCCTCGTAAACGATGTCGAGCGCGATGGCCTCGGCCTGATAAGGTTGCTCGGAGGGATGGGCCTGCGGCTGCAGCATGACGGTCTCGCCGCCCCAGACCTTGTGTTTGCGCCCAACGGCACGGCCGTCCATATGCACCAATTCCTCGTCGCACCAGGACTGGATGCGGCTACGCGAATAGTCCGGCAGCAACTCGGCCAGGCTCTGGTCCAAGCGTTTGCCGGCATGCTCGATGGGTATCGTCAGGGTAATAGTCTGGCTCATGGCCGGGCCGGTTATAATCCGGCGAACTCGTCAGGATGAAGTCAATGAACCGGATTTTAGCCGCTTTACTCCTCACCCTCCTCACCGGCTGCAGCCTGCTGCCCGAACAAGTCGATGAAACCAAAGGCTGGTCGGCCTCCAAGCTATACAGCGCCGCCAAGGCCGAACTGCAGGATGACAACTACACCAAGGCTGTCGAGCTATTCGAAAAGCTGGAGGCCCGCTACCCCTACGGTCCCTACGCCCAGCAAGCCCAGCTCGAAGTCGCCTACGCCTATTACAAGGACAGCGAACCGGTCTCGGCCATCGCGGCCTGCGACCGCTTCATCAAATTGCACCCGAACCACGAACATGTCGACTACGCCTATTACCTGAAGGGCCTGGCCAACTTCATCGAGGATCAAAGCCTGTTCGCCAGCCTGGGCGACCAGGACATGAGCGAGCGCGACCCGCGCGCCGCGCGCGAGGCCTTCGAGACGTTCAAGGAACTGGTCACCCGCTACCCAAGCAGTAAATACACACCGGATGCCACCGCACGCATGAAGTACCTGGTCAACGCCCTGGCCTCGCACGAGGTCCATGTAGCGCGTTACTACAACAAGCGTGGCGCCTATGTCGCCGCGGTCAATCGGGCCAAATACGTTTTGGAGCATTACCCGCAAGCGCCGGCACTGGAAGAGGCGTTGTACCTGATGGCCCAAAGTTATCAGGCGATGAACCTGAACGACCTGAGCAAAGACGCCTTGCGGGTGTTGCAGCAAAACTTTCCGAACAGCACTTATCTGACGGGCAAGGCCAACCGCGAAGACAAGGCCTGGTGGAAGTTCTGGTAAGCCCGTGGTTACCCATGCCCTGAGCCACGCAGCCCGCGACGCGGAAGGCTGGCTCAGCCAAGCCGCCGAGCGCTACGGCGCGGATCAGATTGCGCGCCTCCGGCATGCCATCGGCTATCTGCTCGAACATGGCCCAGAGCTGGCCGCCGACAGCGGCGTCCCGCTGAGCGAGCACGCCTTGGCCACCGCCGTGCAGCTGGCGGGCATGGGCCTCGATGCCGACACCGTCACCGCCGCGCTGCTTGCCGGCCTGCCCGAGCATCAGCTCAAACCGGATCAACTGACTCCCGCCTTCGGCACCGCAGTCAACCGACTCGTGCACGGCTGCCTGAGCCTGGCGCGCATGGACCGCCTGCTGTCGGACAGCCCGGTCGAGGGTGGCCAAAGCGAGGCCTTGCGCCAGATGCTGCTGGCCATGACCGACGACATCCGCGTCGTGCTGATCAAACTGGCCGACCGCGCCTGCGCCTTGCGCGAGCTGGCCAAGGGCGACGAGACCCAGCGCCGCCAAGCCGCACTGGAAACACGCGAACTCTATGCCCCGCTCGCCAACCGGCTGGGCGTCTGGCAATTGAAGTGGGAATTGGAAGACCTGGCCTGCCGCTACCTGGAACCCGATACCTACAAACAGATCGCCAAACACCTGGATGAAAAGCGCATCGAGCGCGAGGGCTATATCGAACACGTCATTCAAACGCTCGGTGGCGAATTGGCCGGCGCCGGTATCAATAACGCATCCATCACCGGCCGGCCCAAGCACATCGCCAGCATCCTGAATAAGATGCGCAAGAAGCACCTGTCCTTCGACGAGGTCTACGACGTGCGGGCGGTGCGCGTGCTGGTGCAGGACGTCAAGGATTGCTATCACGTACTCGGCCTGGTCCATCACTTGTGGCAGCCTATCCCCGGCCAGTTCGACGACTATGTCTCGCGGCCCAAGGGCAACGGCTACCGCTCACTACACACCGCGGTGATCGGCCCGGAGGACAAAGCGCTGGAGGTGCAGATTCGCACGGCCGAGATGCACCAGGAGGCCGAGCTGGGCATGGCCGCCCACTGGCGCTACAAGGAAGGCGGCAGTGGCGGCGAACGCTTGCAAGAAAAGATCGCCTGGCTGCGCCAAGTGCTGGCCTGGAAAAACGAACTGGCCGACAGCGCGGAACTGGCCGAGCAGTTCAAGAACGAACTGTTCCACGACGAGGTCTTTGCGCTGACCCCGCAAGGCCGCGTCGTCGCCCTGGCCGCCGGCGCGACGCCGGTCGACTTCGCCTACGCCGTGCACACCGAACTGGGCCATCGCTGCCGCGGCGCCAAGGTCGACGGTGTGCTGGTACCGCTCGACACCGCGCTCAAGAGCGGCCAGCGGGTGGAGATCCTGACGGTCAAGGAAGGCGGCCCCAGCCGCGACTGGCTCAACCCGGCGGTCGGCTTCCTGAAGACCTCGCGCGCCCAGGCCAAGGTGCGCCAATGGTTCCGCCAGCAGGACATCGATACCCATATCCAGGAAGGCCGCGATCTGTTGGAGCGGGAGATCCATCGCTTGGGCCTGCACAACGTCAATCTGGAAAAACTCGCCACCCGGCTGAAGTTCGCCAAACTGGACGAGCTGTTCGCCGCGCTCGGCCGTGGCGATCTCGGCAGCGGCGGCTTGGCCAAGGCCTTGCAGGACGAGTTTCAACCGGCCCCGCCGAAACCCTTGCTCGGCCGGCGCAAGAGCAAGGCCTCACCGTCCGGCGTGCTGATCGAAGGCGAGGCCGGCATGCTGACCACCCTGGCCGGCTGCTGCAAACCGGCGCCGCCCGAGCCCATCGTCGGCTACACCACGCAGGGCCGCGGCGTCACCATCCACCGGGCCGACTGCAAGGTCGTCGCCCGCCTGCCCGAGTCGCGCCAATCCAGGCTACTGCAGGCCGACTGGGGTCAGGCCGGCGATCAGGTGTTCGCGGTCGACATCGAGATTTTGGCGCACGACCGCGCCGGCCTGCTCAAGGACATCACCGAAATCTTCGTTCAGGAGAAACTCAACGTGGTGCGGGTCAACACGCTGTCGCACGACGGCGAGGCACGCATGGAATTCACCGCCGAGGTGCGCGACATCGGCCAGCTCTCGCGCTGCCTGGGCCGGCTCGCCCATATCCGTGGCGTGTATCAGGCCAGACGGAAATAAGCCGGCTCAGCGCTGCAACAGCCAGGCGGCCACTTCCAGGTCATATGGAAAGGTCACCTTCAAGTTGCTGGCATCGCTCTCCACCAGCAGCGGCGACAAACCCAGCCGCTCGACGGCCGAGGCCTCGTCGGTCACCTCGCTGCCAGCCCGGCGTAGGGCCTCGCGCAGCAAGCCATAGCGGAACATCTGTGGCGTTTGCGCCCCCCACAATCCCGCGCGCGATACGGTCTCGTGGATACGCCGGCCTTGACCCTCGCGCTTCAGGGTATCGGCAACCGGCGCAGCCAGAATGCCGCCGACCGCATCCTCGGCCAACTCGGCCAAGAGCTTGTCCAATAGGCCCTGCGATAAACAAGGTCGGGCTGCATCGTGCACCAGCATCCAATCTTGCTCGGCCACTTCACCGGCAATCGCTTCCAAGCCGTTCAACACGCTCTCGGCCCGCGTCTCACCGCCGCAGCGCAGCACGGCCAACTTGTCGAAGCGGCTCCAGTCATGTGCGTCCCACTGCGTATCGGCGGCCGATAACACGACGTAGACACGGCGGATCGCGGCATGGCGTTCGAAGGCCTGAATCGCATGCCAAATCAGGGGCCTACCGTTGATAATCAGATATTGCTTCGGGCCATTCGCGCCCATGCGGGCGCCGACCCCGGCGGCGGGGAGCAAGGCAAAATTGAGTGCCATCTTCGGTAGTGGTTGTCGCTAAAGTGCGCTAAGTTTAAGTCATGAATTTCGTCCTGCTCGCAGGTGGGAGAAAAAAATGCAATTAGTTCGACACGCTGCCGTCGCCGGCACCTTTTATCCGGGCGATGCCGCCGAACTGGCGCACGACGTCAAGCGCCTACTCAGCGAGGCACCTCCCAGCGCCCTGCGGCCCAAGGTGCTCATCGCGCCGCATGCCGGCTATATCTATTCCGGCCCGATTGCCGCCTCCGCCTATGCCGCCCTCGCTTCCCAGCATGCGCTGATCCGGCGCGTCGTGCTCTTGGGACCGGTCCATCGGGTCTGGGTACAAAGCCTCGCCCTGCCGGGGGCGGACAATTTCGAAACCCCGCTTGGCCCGATTCCGCTCGACCGAGAGGCCATGCAGGCCATCCGCAACCTGCCCCAGGTCGAGGTCAACCCCGCGGCCCATGCCTTGGAACACTCGCTGGAGGTCCACCTCCCGTTCCTGCAAACCGTGCTCGACAATTTTTCGCTTGTGCCGCTCGCCGTCGGCAGCGCCAGCGCGGCGGATGTGGCCGAGGTGCTCGAGAAACTCTGGGGCGGCGAAGAAACTTTGATTGTGATCAGTTCCGATCTGTCCCATTACCTGCCCTACTCGACCGCACAAGACATCGACCGAGAAACCGTCCAGCACATCCTTGAGTTCGACACCAACCTGGTCGGCGAGCAGGCCTGCGGCGCCCATGCCTTGAACGGCCTGTTGCTCGCGGCGCGGCGCCGTGGCTTGACCGCCAAACTGCTCGATCTGCGCAACTCCGGCGATACCGCAGGCGACAAGCAGCAAGTCGTCGGCTACGCTGCCATCGCGATGGTGGAACCCGCGCATGCCGACTAAAGACAAGACCCGAGGCGAGACGCTGCTCCGCTTGGCGCGGACCGCGATCGCGCAGCGGCTGGGCCAAAACGCAACCGAACCGACCGAGGCCGATTGGCTGGATCAACCCGGCGCCGTCTTCGTCACCCTGACCCAACATGACAAATTGCGCGGCTGCATCGGCTCATTGGAGGCACGCCGCACCTTGGGCGAAGACGTCGAAGTCAATGCCCGCGCCGCCGCCTTCGACGACCCGCGCTTTCCGCCACTGACAGCAGCCGAATTGGCCGATACCCGCGTGGAGGTTTCCATCCTCTCCGCGGCCGAGCCGATCCAGTTCACCGACCGGGAGGATGCCTTGCGCCAATTCCGGCCTGGCATCGACGGCATCATTCTCGAATACGGCCCGCACCGCGCCACCTTTTTGCCGCAAGTTTGGGAACAACTGCCGGAACCCGAGCAGTTTCTTGCCCATCTGATGATCAAGGCCGGCCTACCCGCTTATTATTGGAGCGAAGGCATCCGGCTCTATCGCTACACCGTGGAAAAATTCAAGGAGGGAGAGACATGAGCGTTCCAGAGAGCGACTATTTAGGACGCTGGTGGCATGCCTTGGACGATGGCCGCATCCAATGCGATCTCTGTCCACGCGACTGCAAGCTGCACGAAGGCCAGCGCGGCGCCTGTTTCGTCCGCCGCATGGAAGGCGGCAAGATGATCTTGACCACCTACGGCCGCAGTTCAGGTTTCTGCGTCGACCCGATCGAGAAGAAACCGCTCAACCATTTTTACCCCGGCACTTCGGTCTTCTCGTTCGGCACCGCCGGCTGCAACCTGGCCTGCAAGTTCTGCCAGAACTGGGACATCTCCAAATCCAAGGACTTCGATCGGCTGGCCGATGCCGCCGGCCCGGACGAGATCGCGGCCACGGCCAAGCGCATGCACTGCAAGAGTGTGGCCTACACCTACAACGACCCGGTGCCCTTCGCCGAATACGCGATGGACACCGCCGATGCCTGCCACAAGCTGGACATCAAAAGCGTGGCGGTCACCGCCGGCTTTATCCACGACGCGCCGCGGCACGAGTTCTACGCCAAGATGGACGCCGCCAACGTCGATCTCAAGGGCTTTACCGACGACTTCTACGTGAGCTACTGCGGCGGCCATTTGCAGCCGATTCTCGATACCCTGGTCTATCTCAAGCGCGAGACCCAGGTTTGGTTCGAGATCACCACGCTGCTGATCCCGACCCTGAACGACTCCGACGACGAGATTAAGCGCCTGAGCGACTGGGTATTGAAGGAATTGGGGCCGGACGTGCCGTTGCACTTCACCGCCTTCCACCCCGACTACAAGCTGATGCACCTGCCGCCGACGCCGAGCGAAACCCTGAGCCGCGCCCGCCAAACCGCCATGCAGACCGGCCTGCATTACGTGTACACCGGCAATGTGCACGACCGTGAGGGTGGCACCACCTTCTGCCCGTCCTGCAAGGCGTCGCTGATCGTACGCGATTGGTATGAAATCCCCGAGTATCGCCTGACCGATGACGGCCATTGCCCGCAGTGCGGCACAGCCATCGCCGGCCGTTTTCAGAAGTTCGCGCCGCCCTTCGGCGCCCATCGCATCCCGGTCGCCATGCATCGGGCGTAAGGCTTACAGGCGGGCGGACCGCCGAGTCTCGTCGTTAGTGTGCCCGGCCCTCAGCCTGCTTCGGCAAGGTCATCGTGAACACGCTGCCCTGCCCAAACCGGCTTTCGACACTGACCTCGCCCCCATGCGCCCGCGCGATGGCGCGGACCAGGCTTAAGCCCAACCCGCTACCGGCCAAATGGCGGCTGCGGTCGCCGCGATAAAAACGCTCGAAGATATGCGGCAAATCTTCCGGCGCAATACCCTGACCAGTGTCTTGCACGGCCCAGGCGATGCGACCGGCGTCCTCGGTCAGCGACACCTTGACTTCACCGTCGCTCGGCGTGTACTTCAAGGCATTGTCGAGCAAATTCGCCAAGGCTCGCTGCAACTTGCGCCGGTCGCCTTGAATCGCGGTCACGGATGGAATGTCCGCGCTGAGATGAATGCCTTTGTCGAGCGCGACATCTTGGAATAGATCGAACACATCGCGCGCCAGGCGTGCCGGCTCGACCGCCTCCAACCTAAGCCCTTGCATGCCCACCTCGGTTTCCGAGATATCGAGCATGGTATTGATCATCTGGATCAGCCGGTCGCACTCCTCGACGATGCTACCGGCCAATTCGATGCCGTCATGGCCCAAATCGCCATTCATCGCGGCCCCCTCGGCCAGGCCGCGGATACGGGTAAGCGGGCTGCGCAGATCGTGCGCGATGTTGTCGTTCACTTGGCGCATTTGTTCCATCAGGCTTTGCACCCGGCTCGCCATGCGGTTGAAGGTACTGACCAAATCGTCAATCTCCCGGCCATAGCCGGCCGCCTCCACGCGATGGGCGAAATTGCCACCGGCGATCCCGGCGGCGGTGCGGGTGACCGCTTCGACCCCGGCCATGGCCTTGCGCGCCAAAGCCCAACCGATCAGGGTGCCCAGCGTCAGCATGCTGAAGACGATGATGAGGGCATAGCGCCGGAACAGGCGCAGGAAATTCTCGTTGTCTTCGAGCGAGATGCCCAACTGTAGAATCGCGTCGTCACCGATTCTGGCCGACAGGACACGGGCCTTGCTGCGGGCATCCGGCAACCGCAAATAGGAGAACTGCGGGTCGTCGCCTGAAATATCGATCTTGGCCAACAATGCCGGTGGCCAGGCCGAGGTGTCGGAACTGACCAGGATGTTGCCCGAGCGATCCAACATGCGGATGAAATAGTCCTGCCGGCCAAAGGCCTCGGAATCCGCCGAAAACTCGCTGCGCAAACCGGCCAGGCCGATACGCGCCGCGGCCAGGCCGATCTCCTCCTTGCGCTCGAGCAGTTCCTGGTCGACCTCGCTCAGGGTGTGCGTGCGTACCAAGTTATACAGCAAGGCCACGCCGCCCGCGCTGATGACGCCGAAGAAGAGCGCGTAGAACAACGCCAGTTTGAGCGCGAAGGAACGGCGCGAATTAAACCGCGGCATCTAAGAGTCTGTCTCATAAAATCCGACGGAGCGCGTTGCCGTCAGAAACGGATGGATGCAAGGCGCGGTGCGAAAGCAGTGGTCGTTCCATTGCCAAGCACCGCAACGCGGCAGACGCCGTTTCTGGCGGCAACCCTTCGGGACGGGGCGATTTTGCCACATGCCTTTATCGCGCCCCCCTTGTTTGGAATAACCAAACCGCGCGTTGCGCTTCGCGGCCTGTATCAAAATCGCCACCGTCGCGCCCGTCGGATCTTATGAGACAGACTCTAATACATAGCCGACCCCGCGCAATGTGCGAATCAGTTCCGGCTTATCGGCGAATCCATCGCTGAGCTTGGCGCGCAAGCGGCTCATCGTGGTTTCGATGACGCTGGTCTCGGGGTCGAAGTTGTATTCCCAGACATGCTCGATCAGCATGCTCTTGGACACCACGTTGCCTCTATGCCGCATCAAATAAGCCAACAGTCGGAACTCGCGTGGTTGCAGCAGGATTTCCTTACCGGCGCGGCTGACATGGCGGCGCGCCAAATCCAACACCAAATCGCCCACCGTCAGGCACACCGGCTCCGCCATGCCTTGCGAACGGCGGATCAAGGCTTGAATTCGGGCCAAAAGTTCAGAGGCGGCAAAGGGCTTGGTCAAATAGTCGTCGCCCCCCGCCTGCAAACCGCGAATGCGGTCCTCGACCTCGCGCTTGGCCGACAAATAAATGATCGGGCTGCGCACCCCGGCCTGACGCGCCTGCTCGACCAAGGACACCCCATCCAGGTGCGGCAGCATGATGTCGACCACGGCCGCGTCGTAGGCCCGCTCCCGCAGCTGGGCCAGGCCTTGCACACCATCGGCCGCATGATCGACGGTATAGCCGGCCTGTCTCAACCCCTGCAGGACAAAAGAGGCAATCTTGTCGTCATCTTCAATCAGGAGCAGATGCGCGATACTTTTCATTGGCAGACCCGTGGAAAACGACCGGCTAGAGTTTATCGGCCCATTCCTGAAGGCAAGCTTACGGTCATGTAAGTTTGACGCCGGCATGACACCGGCAAGCGGCCCGCCTACTCATCCCACAGCCGAACACCGTCCCCTCTTACCAAATCGTAAACCAACGCCCTGACATCTCTCCCTACACTCTCGCCCGTATCGATTTACCGAAAAATAGCGAGATAGCCATGCCGCATAAACACGCTCATCTTTTAAGCCACGCGCTGATGCGAAAGCCGTGGAAGGCCGCCGGTACGCTGATCGGCACCTTGATTCTTTGGGCCGGCGCCAGCCTGCCAGCCCATGCCCTGCCGAGCTACGAACGCCAAACCGGTCAAGAGTGCGCAACCTGTCACGTCGGCGCCTTCGGCCCTCAGCTCACGCCCTATGGCATGAAATTCAAACTGGAAGGCTATACCGCCTCCAATGGCCAGCCTAACGTGCCCTTGTCCGCCATGGCGCTGGCCTCCTGGACCCACACCGAGAAAGACCAGGACATCGGCAACAACAAGGGCGCGCTGCAAGAGGTGTCGGCCTTCCTCGCCGGCAAACTGAGCGACCATGTCGGCTCCTTCGTGCAGGCCACCTATTCCGGCATCGACCACAAGACCGCGCTCGACAATGTCGACGTACGGTATGCACTGCCGACTCGCATCGCCGGCAAGGATGCCGTGCTCGGCATCAGCCTGAACAACAATCCCAGCGTGCAAGATCCGCTCAATACCTTGCCCGCCTGGCGCTTCCCCTTCACCAGCTCGGAATATGCGCCGGGCTCGGCCTCGCCGCTGTTGGCCGGCACGCTGGCCCAGCAAGCCCTCGGCGTGACCGCCTACGGCTATTGGGACAATGCCGTCTATGCCGAACTGGGCGGCTACAAGTCGCTGTCCAAGGATTTCCTCGACAAGGTCAACGTCGGTGCCGATGCCGGCAAGATCGACGGCACCGCCCCCTACTGGCGTCTGGGCTACATCAAGGATCTCGGCGGCTCGGCTTATTCGGCGGGCCTGTTCGGCATGAACGCCAAGCTGCTGCCCGATCGGGTGGCCGGCCCGAGCGACGGCTATGACGACATCGGCATCGACGCCTCCTACCAATACCGGGCCGGCAAGAACGCCTACAGCCTGGCTGCCAGCTATCTACACGAGAGCCAAGAGCGCAACGCCACCTTCGCCGCCGGCGGCGCGAACACGCTGAAGGGCAAGCTGAACCGCTACGACCTGATCGCCTCGTATTACTACGATCAGACCTACGGCCTCTCCGCCAACTTGTTCAGCACGCGCGGCGATGCCGATGCCACGCTGTACGGCTCGGCCAACGGCAAGCCGGATACCGACGGCCTAACCCTCCAGGCCGACTGGACGCCCTTCGGCAAGGAAGACTCGTGGGGCGGGTCGTGGGCCAATCTGCGCCTGGGCCTGCAATACACCCTGTACTCCAAGTTCATGGGCGCCAGCCACAACTACGACGGGGCCGGCCGCAACGCCAAGGACAACAACACCGTCTTTGCCTTTATCTGGACCGCCTTCTAAGGGGAAAGCATGAGGCCCGCGCAACGCCATATCTTCCTCCCGCTGTTGGCCTTGACGGCGTGTTTGGCCCCTCAACTCGGCCGGGCCGAGGACGCCGCCCAGGGTGCCCGACAGTTCGAGCAGTCCTGCGCCATGTGCCACAGCCTGCTGCCGGGCAAGACCAAGTTCGGGCCCCCGCTCAACGCCATGATCGGCCGGCCTGCCGGCAGCAGCCCAGGCTATAGCTACTCCGATGCCCTGCGCAGCAGCGGCCTGACCTGGACGCCGGACAAGCTCGGCGCCTTTCTCGAAGACCCGCGCAAATTGGTGCCGGGCACCCGCATGAGCTTCGGCGGCATCAGTGATGTCGAGCAGCGGGCCAACCTGATCGCCTTCCTGTCGCAACAACATTGAGCGGCCTACGCCAAACGAAAAGGGCTGCCATGAGCAGCCCTTTTCGTTTGAACATGCGGTAAAGCACCGCAATTTTAGCCCAGCACGTGCGAGGCCATGCCGTCGGCCAGCTTGGGCTCGAACCAAGTGGATTTCGGCGGCATCACCTCGTTGGCGTCGGCCACCGCCATCAGGTCTTCCATGCCGGTGGCGTGCAACGACAAGGCCAGCCTCATCTCGCCCGAGTTCACCCGCTTCTCCAGCTCGGGCAGGCCGCGAATGCCGCCGACGAAGTCGATGCGCTTGTCGCGGCGCGGGTCGTCGATGCCGAGGATCGGCGCGATCAGGTTGTTCTGCAGCAGGCTGACATCCAGCCGGCCGACCGGGTCGGCCGGGATCAGCTCGGGCTTGATCGTGAGCTTGCGCCACTTGCCGGCCAGGTACAGACCGAACTCGCCCGGCCGGGCCGGCCGCACCGCCGCGGCGGCGTCCTCGACCTTGAAACTCGCCGCCACCTTGGCCAGGAAGTCGGCCTCGGACAAACCGTTCAGATCCTTGATCACCCGGTTGTAGTCCAGGATCTTCATCTGGTGGTGGGGGAAGATCACCGACAGGAAATAGTTGTAGGCCTCGTCGCCAGTATGGTTCGGGTTGGCCGCCTTGCGCGCGGCGCAAACACGGCTGGCGGCGGCCGAGCGGTGATGACCGTCGGCGATGTAGATCGCATGCATGCCGTCGAACAGCTCGGTCAGGCGGGCGATGGCCTTGGCGTCGCGGATCACCCACAAGGTATGGCGCACGCCGGCTTCGGAGGTGGCATCGGCCTCGGGGTGGCCCTGGGTGGCGGCGGCGATGATGCTGTCGACCTCGGGCTGGCACGGGTAGGCCAAGAGCACCGGGCCGGTCTGGGCATTCAAGGCCTCGACCTGGCGCACGCGGTCGTCTTCCTTGTCCGGCCGGGTGAACTCGTGCTTGCGGATGCGGTTCACGTCGTACTCGGCCACGCTGGCGGCGGCCACCAGGCCGGTCTGCACGTGCTCGCCCATGATGATGCGATAGGCGTAGTAGCAGGCCTGCTCGTCCTGCTTGAGCACGCCGGCGGCCAGCATCTTCTTCAGGTTCTCGGCGGCCTTGGCATAGACCGCCGCGGCATAGGGGTCGGTGTCCGGCGGCAGATCGATCTCCGGCTTGGAGATGTGCAGAAAGCTCCAAGGCCGGCCTTCGGCCAGCGCGCGGGCCTCCTCGGTATTGAGCACGTCATACGGCGGGGCGATGACCTCCTGGGCGCGACCGTGGGCGGGACGCAGGGCGGGAAACGGGCGAATCAGCGACATAGGGCTTCCTATCGAACGAATGCAACAACTGTCATTGCGAGGAGGCCAAGCCTCCACAGCAATCCAGCCGAAAAAACCGTATTTTACCTTTCTTGCCGCCTTCCCCCACTTTCGGCTAGTTTGATGCACATGACAGACACGAAAACCCCCGCCCGGCACCGCGACCGGCTCGACTGGCTGATGCAGACCGGCTGGACCACCTGGCGCCTGTTCAGCAAGAACGAACTGCTCAACCACGCGGCGGCGGTGTCGCTGTATTTCCTGCTGTCCGCCGCGCCGCTGATCATGCTTGCGTTCTACGCCATCGGCCTGATCGAGCGCTGGGCGGAGACCTCGGCCGCCGGCTCCATCCTGCTGGCCGCCATCTACGACCAGTTCCATCTCGACACCCTGCGCCAATTCGGCGTGCTGCCGGAAAAGGCCCGGCTCGCCGCCGGCGGCGTCGGGCTGCTCACCCTGCTGCTGTCCTCGCGCGGCCTGCTCAATGCCCTGCAAAGCGCCTTCCGGGTGATCTTTCCGGCCGACAGCAAGCGCCGTTTCGTGGTGTCCTGGGCCATTCCCCTGCTCATCGTGCCGCTGGCCTTCCTGCTCATCCTGCTCGGCGTCGCCGCCCGCGGCGTGCTGGAATTCCTGGCCCAGCCCTCGCTGCTCGGCGCCGGCCGGGCCGAGGCCCTGCAGGTGGCCAGCGGCCTGTTCACCCTGCTCACCGTCTGGGCCCTCACCTTCTTCGCCTTCCGCCATCTGCCGCTGCGCCGGCCGCCGTTGCGTCCTACCTTGTGGGTCAGCGCGCTGGCCGCGCTCAGTCTGATCGTCCTCGCCATCGGCTTCGGTCATTTCTTCAGCGCCGAGAAATACCGCGCCGTCTACGGCTCGCTCGCCGGCGTGGTGTTCGTGCTGATCGGCATCTATTTCATCAGCGTCACCTTCTTCGCCTGGGCGCAATGCCTGTATGCCGTGACCAAGGTCGACGTCGCCGCCTTGGAACGCCTGTTCCTCGGCCGCGAAGGCCAAGGCGCCAATCGCCTGGAAAACTTGGCCTTCAGCAGCACCAACCGCCTGCTCGCCAAATACGGCCAGCCCCTGCCCGCCGGCAGCGTGCTCATCCGCGAAGGCGAGGCCGGCGACCTGAGCTACTACCTCTATTCCGGCCGGGTCGCGCTGTACAAGGGCGGCCCCGAGGGCACGCCGCTCGGCCACATCGAGCAAGGCGAGCTGTTCGGCGAGATGGCCTACCTGTTGAACGAGCCGCGCACCGCCACCGTGGTCGCCGAGACCGAGGTCATCGTGCTGGCCCTGCCGCCGCAGATGCTGGAAGAGCTCATGCGCTATTCCGCGCCGTTCTCGCGCCGCATCGTCGGCAGCTTGTGCCAGCGCTTGAAGTGGATGAATCAACAAGAGGCCAAGTAAGCGACCTTAGAAAAAGCATGGCTTTCGGATTCCCCCGCTCCGTCTAGAGTGAGTGAAGGCGCAGCACGGACACGGCGCGCCGTCCCGAATGATCTGCACAAGGAGTCGACGATGAAAGCCAAACGATTGCCCATGGCCGGCCTGTTGCTCGGCCTCATGCTTTCTGCCGCACCGGCCCTGGCCGCCGATGAGCCGATTTATGGCAGCCAACTGATGACGGCGCAGGAGCGCACCGATTACCGCAACAAGATACGCGCGGCCAATACGCCGGAAGAGCGCGACAAGCTGCGCCAAGAGCACCACGACGCGATGGTGGCGCGGGCCAAAGCCCAGGGCAAGACCCTGCCAGCCGAACCGCCGCCGCGCGGCAGCGGCCCTGGGCCGGGCATGAGCCCCGGCGGCGGGATGGGGCCCGGCGGCGGCATGGGGCCGGGCCGCCAGCGCGGTTATTGATCCATCCCGTTAACTTGCGCCAGGGTACGCCAGGCATCTCCCGAAACGGGCGTACCCGCTCCCTTCCCCACACCCGCCCCTTCCAGCCGCCGCCAGGCCCGCCCCGATCTGGGCGAGGCCGACCTTCGATCTTCCAGATCGCCATACAAATTCTTTATCGCCGTACCCGAACAAGCTCGGACGATTCCTGTCCAATCGACGGGTAGGTATCTTCTTTGCTTATATCCAGGTGAGTTCTTCAATCCCCCGACGCGCAGGTGGCGACATGAACGCTTTTTGGAAAGACAGTATCTATCTGCAGCGGGAACAGCTTGCGCGTATGCTGCATGATCCTCTGGCCCGCCTGGCGGGCCGCTGCACCGAAGCCTGGCCCGACCGCGCGCGGCTGAACGAGGTGCTTGCCCAAGGCTTCGACGGCATCCCGCATTGCACCTTCCTCTACTGCATGGGCACCGATGGCATCCAGATCTGCGACAACATCGCGAATGACGGCATCGTGCCTGGGCATTTCGGCCGCGACCGCTCCCAACGCCCCTACATGAAAGAGGCGGTACCGGCCTGGGGCTTCCTGCTCTCGGATGCCTACATCAGCCAGCTTTCGCGCCGGCCGTCGCTCACGGCCTTGCAACTCGTGCGCTCGGATGCACAGACATGGGGCTATCTCGGCGCCGACTTCGATCTGCGCAACTTGCCGGTCACCGCAGAACTCTACGAAGAACCCGGTTATTGGCGCCAGGTAAAAGGCGATCCATCGATACGCAGCCACGTCTTTCAACAGTGCCGAGTGGAAAGCCCGATGGATGGCAACCTGGAGCAGGCCTTGTCCATCCTGGAAGAGTTGCTGACGGACCGGGGGGTGTTTCAGTGCCAGATCCATTTCTCCAGCAGCCAGGCCACCCTCTGGACCGTGGATGACCCGTTCCGCTATCGCATCCTCGACCACGAGGCATTGAGCGATCCGGATATCTGCCTGGTCTATCCACGCCGCCCCTACCCGGGCAATGCGGCAATCGCGCAGAGTGACAACAAGCGGATTCTCAGCACCCTGCGGGCCCTGCGCCTCACCGACCCGACCTTTTATCTGCGTCTGGCCTCGATCAATCTGTTCAACGGCATGGTCAGCTTGACCTTCTCCTGCGACGGCTCGCACTACATGCCGCACGAGGAATTCCTGCTGAAGGACACCGCGTTTTGGTTTTAAGGGCAGGCCGCACCTAGCCCCGCGCCGACTCGATCTGAGATAATTTGGCCTTTGTTGCGGCTGCGGCCCAGGCCCCTGCCGTGACGGTACTTTTCAGATCGTTCTTAGATGCCCGTTTTGCCTCCCCTCCCCGCACCGGCCCAGAGACTGAGGCTGCCGCGCCTGCCCGGCTCGGCCGATGCCCTGGTCCTGGCCGGCTATGCCGCGGCCGCGCCCCTGCTGGTGCTGACCGAAACGGCGCAGGATGCCGCCCGCCTGGCCGAGGAGATCGCCTGGTTCGCGCCGCAACTGGCGGTGAGCCTGTTCCCGGACTGGGAGACCCTGCCCTACGACCCGATCTCGCCGCACCCGGACCTGGTGTCCGAGCGTCTGGCCGCGCTGTGGCAGGCGAGCGAGGGTAAATTGAACGTGCTGATCGCGCCGGCGGCGACGGCCACACAAAGATTGGCGCCGCCGGCCTTCCTCGCCGCCCACGCCTTCCTGCTCAAGCAGGGCGACAAGGTGGACGTCGAGGCCCTGCGCACGCGGCTGGCCAACGCCGGCTACAGTCATGTCAACCAGGTGCTGTCGCCGGGCGAGTTCGCGGTGCGCGGCGGCCTGATCGACATCTTCCCCATGGGCGTGCAACTGCCCTTCCGCCTGGACCTGTTCGACCAGGAGGTGGAGTCGATCCGCACCTTCGACCCGGACAGCCAGCGCACGCTGTACAAGCTCGCCGAGATTCGCCTGCTGCCGGCGCGCGAGTTTCCGCTGGACGAGGCCGGCATCACCCATTTCCGCCAGAGTTTCCGCGACCGGTTCGAGGGCGATCCGTCCAAGAGCCAGGTCTACAAGGACGTGTCCAACGCCCTCGCACCGGGCGGCGTGGAGTATTACCTGCCGCTGTTCTTCGACGACACCGCCACCTTGTTCGATTACCTACCGGCCGGCACCACGCTGGTGCTGCAAGGCGATATCCAGGCCGCGGTGGAGAACTTCTGGCGCGACACCCAGAGCCGTCATCGCCTGCTGCAGGGCGACAAGCACCGGCCGCTGCTGGCAGCGGAGGCGCTGTTCCTGACGCCGGACACCTTCTTCGCCAACATCCGGCCGTTCGCCCGGGTGGAGATCGGCGGCCGCCACCCCTCCCCCCCCAGGGGAGGGGCCGGGGGTGAGGGAAAGGCTGCACCGGTAACCAATACTGCTCCCTCACCCCTATCCCCTCTCCCGGAGGGAGAGGGGAATGTGTTGCCCTTCGCCGCCGCGCCGGCGGTGGAGGTGGAGCGCCGGGCCGAGGACCCGTTCCAGCGGCTGAAAGCGCACCTCGCCGCGCATGCCGGCACGACGCTACTGGTGGCCGAGAGCCTGGGCCGGCGCGAGACCATGGTCAACGCCCTGGCCGAATACGGACTGAAGCCGGAGTTGCGTGAAGGTTGGCCTAATTCCCCCTCCCCCTCTGGGGGAGGGGCCGGGGGTGAAGGAAAGGCTTTCCCTCTCGCCAATGCTGTTCCCTCACCCCTACCCCCTCTCCCGGAGGGAGAGGGGAAGTTTTGGCTGACCACCGGCCCGCTCGCCGCCGGCTTCGTCGTCGAACTCAACAGCGCGCAGCACCATCCGCGTCCCTCTCCCCCGCAAGCGGGGGAGAGCTGGAGAGGGGGCACGCACAAGCTCACCGTCCTCACCGAGACCGAGCTCTATGCCCGCAGCGCCGTGGCCCGGCGCCAGCGCGCCGGCAAACCGACCCAGATCGAGGGCCTGCTGCGCGACCTGTCGGAGCTGAAGATCGGCGACCCGGTGGTGCATGTCGAGCACGGCATCGGCCGCTATCTCGGCCTGGTCAGCATGGACTACGGCGACGGCGACACCGAGTTCCTCACCCTGGAATATGCCGGCGGCGACAAGCTCTACGTGCCGGTGGCGCAGTTGCAGCTGATCGCCCGCTACATGGGTGGCGACCCGGACACCACGCCGCTGCACAAGCTGGGCAGCGGCCAGTGGGAGAAGGCCAAGCGCCGCGCCATGGAGAAGGCGCGCGACACCGCGGCCGAGCTGCTCAACCTCTACGCCCAGCGCGCTGCGCGCCAGGGCCGCGCCTTCCTGGTCAAGGGCCACGACCTCGACGCCTTCGCCGAGGGCTTCGGCTTCGAGGAAACGCCGGACCAGCTGGCCGCCATCGAGGCGGTGGTAAGCGACATGAAGTCGGGCAAGCCCATGGACCGCCTGGTCTGCGGCGATGTCGGCTTCGGCAAGACCGAGGTCGCGCTGCGCGCCGCCTTCGTCGCGGTGGCCGACGGCGCCCAGGTGGCGGTGCTCTGCCCCACCACCCTGTTGGCCGAGCAGCACTTCCAGACCTTCGCCGACCGCTTCGCCGACTTTCCGGTGAAGCTGGCCGAGCTGTCGCGCTTCCGCTCGGCCAAGGAGGTGAACGCCGCGCTGGAAGGCCTCGCGGCCGGCCGCATCGACGTGGCGATCGGCACCCACAAGCTCTTGTCGGAGGATGTGAAGTTCAAGAACCTGGGCCTGGTCATCATCGACGAGGAACACCGCTTCGGCGTGCGGCAGAAGGAGCGGCTCAAGGCCCTGCGCGCCGAGGTCGACGTGCTGACCCTGACCGCGACGCCGATCCCGCGCACCCTGGCGATGTCGCTCGAAGGCATCCGCGACTTCTCAGTGATCGCCACCGCACCGCAGAAGCGCCTGGCGATCAAGACCTTCGTCCAGCCCTTCTCCGACGGCCTGATCCGCGAGGCCTGCCTGCGCGAACTGAAGCGCGGCGGCCAGATCTACTTCCTGCACAACGAGGTGGAGACCATCCAGGCCATGCGCGAGAAGCTGGCCAAGCTCTTGCCCGAGGCGCGGATCGAGGTGGCCCACGGCCAGATGCCGGAACGCGAGCTGGAGCACGTGATGCGCGACTTCTACCACCAGCGCTTCAACCTGCTGCTCTGCACCACCATCATCGAAACCGGCATCAACGTGCCGACCGCCAACACCATCCTGATGCACCGGGCCGACAAGTTCGGCCTGGCCCAGCTGCACCAGTTGCGCGGCCGGGTCGGCCGCTCGCACCACCAGGCCTATGCCTATCTCTTGACCCCGCCGGGCAGCGGCACGGGCGACAAGGCGGCGATCACGCCGGCCGCCAAGAAACGGCTGGAGGCGATCCAGTCCATGGAGGAGCTGGGTTCGGGCTTTTACCTGGCCATGCACGACCTGGAGATTCGCGGCGCCGGCGAGGTGCTGGGCGAGGACCAGAGCGGCGAGATGCAGGAGGTCGGCTTCTCGCTGTTCAACGACATGCTCAACCAGGCGGTGAAGTCGCTCAAGGCTGGCAAGGAGCCGGACGTGGCGGCGCCGTTGGCGGCCACCGCCGAGATCAACCTGCACATCCCGGCCCTGCTGCCGGACAGCTACTGCGCCGACGTGCACGAGCGGCTGGTGCTATACAAGCGCCTGGCCAACTGTGCCAATGCCGAAGAGCTGGACGGCCTGCACGAGGAGCTGATCGACCGCTTCGGCCTGCTGCCGGAACCGGCCCGCGCGCTGTTGGAGACCCACCGGCTGCGGATCGAGACCGCCCCCTATGGCATCCGAAAAATCGAGGCCGGCCCCGACAGCATCGCCGTGCAGTTCGTGCCCGATCCGCCGATCGACCCGATGAAGCTGATCAAATTGATCCAGGCCAAGCGCGAATACAAGCTGGCCGGGCAGGATCGGATCAAGCTGGAAAAGACCTCGAACAACCTGGAACAGCGCGTGGCCCTGTTGCGCGGTCTCATACAAGAAATCGCCTGACCCAATTCGGGTCAGGCGTAAAAGGTCTACACGAGACCCGTCTCTGAAGAAATCCTTAGGCGAGGTAACTGAACAGGGAAGTGCTTGTAGTCAGCGCGAAGGCCCGCTGTGCGGCTTCGAGGCTGGTCTGGCGGGTTTGCAATTCAACAATTGCCGCTGCCTGATCGAGCGTATTGATATCGGACAATGACCCTTTGTCCAGATTCAAATAACCTGTCGTCGTGGTCTTGGCGGAGCCGACATCGGCCAAGGCACCGACGACCCGGTTGGTCACCACACTGACCTTCTGGATCGAGGTATCAAGATTGTTCAAGGCCGTGGTGATGTCGGCCTGGGTATAAGCAAAACTATCGTTGACGTCGCCCGAGAATTTGGAATTCGTCTCCGGGTCGAAACCGGACACATCGACGATTTGCTTGATGTTGTATAGGGTCTCGAAGACGTTGCCGAAGATATTGCTGCCCGGATCATTGGTTTGCACCGTGCGCCCCGCCTCGATGGTCGCGGTATTGGTACCCAGTGTGCCTTGATAGTTCACAACCTTGGTGTAATTCGGCCCGGTTCCGACTGGGGTTACGGTTGTGTAGGGCTGCACCTTCGCGTTATCGCCGGAAAAGATGTAATTGCCATCCGAGTCTTGCGTATTCGCCAAGGCATAAAGCCGATCGAAGGCCGCGCCGATCTGGCTGGAGAGCGTGACACGCGTCGCATTGTCCTGGCTCGGCGAGAGCTGAACCAGGATCTGGCGCACATCCAACATGGCCTGGTTGATCTCATTCAGCGTGGTCTGCTCGTACTTCAAAGTGACCTCGGCCTTGGTTTGGTTCTCGGTATACTGGCTGCGCACTGCGATGCTATCGGACAGGCTCAAGGCCCGCACAGAGTCCACGGGATTATCCGCAGGCTGGAGTATGTTCTGGTCCGCTGCAATCTGCTGGGTCAGTCTAGCTATGCTCGACTGCTGCTGCTGCATGCCGAGCAGACTCGATTGATAATAGGTCAGGCTACCGACGCGCATAATTTATCTCCTTACTGCTGGACCGCCGACAACAGGTCGGAAAACAGGCTATTGGCAATCTGAATGCTACGGGCCGCCGCCTGGTAAGCCTGCTGGAATTGGATCAGCTTCGCTGCCTCTTCGTCCATATTGACCCCGGACACGCTATCACGCTGAGCCTTGACATCGTTCAACAAACTCGCGTGCGAATCGGCCGAGGTTTTCGCATCGTTCGCCAAACTCGCCACATAGTTGACCAGCTTGTTATAAGCCCCGCCATAGGTCATCGTGCCTTCGACCTTGGTGCTGCTCGTTTGCAGGTTAGCGAACTGCAAAGCGATGCTGTTATCGCCGGTACCCTGGTATTTGATGTTGAAGGTATCACCCGTCGCCGGCGCGCCGGACAGATTCAGCGTCCAACCGTTGTAAGTGACGGCCTGCGGGCCCGGAGGCGCATAGGCCACGCCGACTGGGTTGCCCGTGCCTGTGCCGGTGACATCGAAGGTCGTAGGCGAAGTAAAGGTGAGGGTAACCGTCTGCAGCGTATTCGTGTTGTAGGGTGGCACCGCGCCGACAAAACTGGCGGCGCCGATACTGCCGGTGCCGGTATTGGTCGCGGTCGCGATGGTGTCCAGCCTCGGCGTTGCGGCGGCCACTTGGCTGGGTTGGGTGATTGCCAGATCGAGCGTCCGCGCGGTGTCGTTCATCGGCCGGATCAACCAGCGATCGCCGGCCGCCGGCGCCGGCGCACCGGCGGCCAAGGTGAAGCCTTGATTGACACCACCGATTGTGGTCACCGCCGCCAGGGTGCCTGTCGTGCTGGCGCCGTCGGACTGGCGAGTCAAGGTGTAGTTGGCACCGTCATAGCTAAGGATATAAGCGCTATCCGTCACCTGGGTGTAGCCGGTGGTAGGAATCGAAACGTTAACGACACCGCTGGTATTGCTTGCATTCAAGGCCGGCTGATTCACCGAGAAGGAAAAGAAATTCACGTTGACATTGCCGTTTATATCGGCGCCGTCATTGTGGATATCGTTGAATTGCTGGGCCATGACATAGGCCAAACGATCGACCGAGCTTTGGGCAGGCGCCAAAATTTCTTTTCTGAACGCCAGCAAACCGCCAAGATTACCGCCCGAGATGACGCTGGTGTCCATCGCCGGCAACGTCACGCCCCCTGTCTTCAGCGCGGGCAAAACGTCCTGCGGGCTATTCGGGTCTTGCACCGTCGTGACGGTGGATGCCTGCGCCCCCAGGACCAGCGACTGGCTATTGCCGATCAGCACATTGCTCGTCCCGTTCTGATCCAGCACCGTGATATTGACGATCTTGCTCAAATCTTCCAGCAGCTTGGAACGGGTGTCGATCAAGTCGTTTGCCGGCTGCTGACTGATCGCCTGGAACTCGGCAATCTGCCCATTGAGTTTGGCGATCTGTCCCGCGATATTGTTGATCTGCGTAACCGAGCTCTTGATCTCGTCGTTGATATCCTTCTGCACGGTCGCCAGATTGGATTGCACGCTGTGGAAACGGGTGACCAAGGTATTACCGGAAGAAATCAGGGCCTGACGCGCTGCAGTGGAGGTCGGCGAATTCGCCACCTCATTGGCAGCGGAAAAGAAGGTTTGAACGGCCGTGCTTAAACCCGTGCCCGGGTCGCCCAAGAGTTTGTCCAGGGTCAGCGCATGGGTGGAATAGCTGCCATAGCGCTCTGCCAACGATTGGGTGCTCAATACCTCGGCGTCGAGGAATTGGCTATAAATACCGCGCGCTTCTTCGACATGGACACCGGCGCCAAGAAAGCTCGTACCCGAAGGTGAAGGAATGTTCGAGCCATAAACCACCTCGCGGCGGTGATACCCCTGCGTATTGACGTTGGAGATATTGTTTTGCGTGGTCTGTAGTCCCGCCTGCGCGGCGGCCAAGCCTGTAAGGCCGATGCTAAGCACACTCATCTGTTTCTCCTCAATGCACCATTATCGGCAAATCGTCGACGAACTTAAGCCAACTGCCGAATCAAGCGATTCAATTTTGCGCCATAGGCCGGATCGCTGGCATAGCCCGCCTGCTGCAGGCCTTGTGAAAAAGCCACCGTATCCGCCTGGCCGATCGCACCGGGATAGCGGCGCTCGAGCAAGTTGGCGTAATCGTCGAACGCCTGCGCATAACTGCCATAGGCGCGGAAGGGCTCTTGCTTCTTAACAGGTATGCCGTATTGGTACTCTGTGGTCTGCACTTGTGCGATGCCGCCCTGCCAGCCCTTACCGGCCTTGATGCCGAATAAGTTATGGCTAGGGCTGCCATCCGCCTGCTTGATTTCGCGCTGGCCCCAACCCGATTCCAACGCCGCATGTGCCAGCACATATTCAGTCGGTACCCCAAGCCGCTGTGCGGCCGCATCGGCATATGGCCGCATGCGCTGTAGAAACTGGCACTGGGCTTCCGGCAGATCGGCGGCGACCGATGGCGTGGTCGAGTCGGCGACATTCTTGGCCGTCACCGCCGAGTCGGCACGAACCGCACCGGAGAGGGGCGCTGCAATAGGCCCAGCATCGGACTGGGGCACGACATCCGCTCCGGCCGCTGGATTCGTTTGCTGGGCCTTGAACTGACGCAGCAGCATGTCGGCGAAGCCGAAGCCGCGGCTTTCGGTGACCTTGCGCGACCATTGCTGGTCAAGCATGTCGCGATAGAGTTGCATCGTCTGGCTGCCGAACAATTCATCGTTCTGGTCATCGAAGTGGGTCTGACGCATGGACTTCAGCATCATATTGACCACCATCGCCTCGAACTCATGCGCGGTCGAGCTCAAGGCCGCCGCATCGCCGGCACGCGCCTTGGCACGCAGGGCATCTGCCCCTTGCACATCGAAGGCCAGTTTATCGGCAAGCGATGTGGTCGCCGGCATCATATGATTTCAAGCTCCGCCTTCAATGCACCCGCCGCCTTCATCGCTTGCAAGATGGCCAACAGGTCTTGCGGCGTTGCACCCACCGCATTCAGCGCCTTGACGACGTCGCCCAAGGTAGCGGCGGCCGGCATGACCACCATCTCGCCCTTCTCGCTCTTGATCTGGATATCTGCCTTTTGCGTCACGACGGTTTGGCCGCCGGAAAAGGCACCCGGCTGACTCACCTGCGGCTCGGCAGTGATGGTGACGGCCAAATTGCCGTGCGCCACGGCGCACTTGTCCAGTGCGACCAACTGGTTCATGACCACCGAGCCGGTCCGGGCGTTGAGAATCACCTTGGGCGACGCCAGCCCAGGGTTGAGCTGAATGTTTTCCAACTGGGACAGAAAGGCGACGCGCTTGTTCGGCTCCAGCGGGGCCTTGATCTGCACGACCCTGCCATCCAAGGCCTGCGCACTGCCGCGGCCGAACACGCGGTCCACCGCATCGGTTACCCGACTGGCCGTCGTAAAGTCGGTGTCGTTCAATTCCAGGGTAATCGAGTCACCCTGGCCCAAGGCGCTTTGCACGGCGCGCTCGACCGTCGCACCCGCAGGGATGCGGCCGGCCAAGAGATGGTTGATCTGTTGGCTGCTACCGCCGGCCGACGCACCGGCGCCACCGACCAAGAGGTTGCCTTGGGCCATCGCATAAACCTGGCCGTCCGCGCCTTTCAGCGGCGTCATCAACAGCGTGCCACCGCGTAGGCTCTTGGCATTGCCCATAGACGACACCGTCACATCGATCGCCTGGCCCGGCTTGGCGAAGGGCGGCAAAGTCCCCGTCACCATGACGGCCGCCACGTTCTTGAGCTGCAGGCTGAGACCGGGTGGCAAGTTCACGCCCAACTGCCCCAGCATCGAGGCTAGGCTCTGCACCGTGAACGGAGTCGACGTCGTCTGGTCACCGGTGCCGTCCAAGCCCACAACCAGCCCGTACCCGACCAACTGGTTGTCGCGCACGCCGGCAACGGAGGCGATATCCTTGATGCGTTCCGCCTGGGCATCGAATACCGTCAAGCCGAGCGCAACGAGGAGAATCAGAACCTTATGCATGATCACCCCTTAGAACGGCAACATGGTCAGGAAAAAGCGAGCGAACATGCTCGCCACTTGCGCCTGATCCAGACCTTGCGTGTTTTTCGACTCAAGCTGCACATCGGCAAGTTGGGTCGAATTGATGGTGTTTGTGCCGGAAATCAAATTGGGCGCAACCACCCCCGTCAACCGGATATATTCGGTGTCATTGTTTATGCCGACCTGCTTCTCGCCCGACACGCGCAAATTCCCATTAGGTAACACTTCGATCACGGTCACGGTGATCGCCCCCTTGAACGTATGGGAGTTGCTATCGTTGCCTTTGAAATCCTGCGTCGAGCTCGAGTCCGGCGACCACGCCGTGGTACCGATGTTCGGCGATTTTCCGAATAGCTTCGGCGTCGGCACGCTAATGGTCGCCGAGGCCTTGCGATCCTCCGTCGTCGCCGAATCGCGCGTGGCCGTGGTGTTCTCGACCAAATTGACCGTCAACACATCGCCGACATTGCGTGCGCGGCGATCCTCGAAAAGCGCCAGACCGCGGGCCGGCTGAAAGATGGAGCCGGAATTTTCCACCGCCATAGGCTTGGGCTGAGGTGCCGCCGTGAACGGCTGGCGGATATTGGTCGACGGCACATTACTGCAGGCCGCCAAGAGCAGGAGCGGCAGCACCAACAAGCAAAGCCCGGCGATTGATCTTTGTTTCATACCCTCTGCCTTATCGATCCGTGCAAAATGCAATACAGCCTTGACACAGCAATCTCCATGCCAGAACCGAAAACAGCAAGCAACACACTGATAAACAAAGAAAAAAATATAAGCAATGAAGCTCGTGGCGCGACCGGAAATAAATGGGCGGCAAAAATTGCCGCCCATCCGCCAGCACTCGAGCGATTAGAGTTGGGTGAGCCGCTGGAGCATCTGATCGGACGTCGTAATCGCCCTTGAATTCAATTCGAAGGCGCGCTGCGCGACGATCATGTTCACCAGCTCCTCTGCGACGTTGACGTTCGAGGATTCGGTGAATTTCTGATTGAGAACGCCCAAGCCATTGGTGCCGGGGTTGTTGACCTGCGGCGCACCGGAAGCCGCCGTTTCGGTGAACAGGTTCTCGCCTGTGCTCAGCAAGCCGGCCGGGTTCACAAAATTCGCCAGCTGGATTTGCCCCAGTTGCTGAACCGTACCATTCGACAAGGTCGCGCTGACGACGCCATCACGCGCGATCGTCAAAGTTTGCAGATCCGATGGAATGGTGATCGCAGGTTGCAGTTGATAGCCACTGGACGTCACCAGCATGCCCTGGCTATCGACCTGGAACGCACCGGACCGCGTATAGGCAGTCGAGCCGTCCGGCATCAAAATTTGATAGAAACCGCGGCCGTTGATCGCCACGTCGAGCGGGTTCTCCGTTTGCTGCACGCCACCCTGGCCAAACAGCTTCTCCGTCGCCACCGTCTGGACGCCTACGCCCAATTGCAAACCGCTGGGAATCTGGGTCTGCTGCGAGGATTGCGCACCGGGCTGGCGGATGACCTGGTAGAGCAGATCTTCGAAGACGGCCTGGCCGCGCTTGAAACCCACGGTGTTGACGTTGGCCAGGTTGTTGGAAATGACATCCAACTGGGTCTGTTGGGCATCCAGGCCCGTACGGGCGATATGCAATGAACGCAACATGGTTTAGTTTCTCCTTAGACCGTGAGTACCTTGGTAGCGCTACGGTCGTTCTCGTCCACGGTTCTGATGACCCGCATTTGCAGATCGAACTGGCGCGAAAGTTCGATCATGCTCACCAACGATTTGGCGGGATTCACGTTACTCATCTCCAACGCTCCGGTCACCAGCCGCACGTTGGCATCTGCCGGCGCAGGATTTCCCGAGCGGAGGCGGAACAGGCCATCGCCGCCGCGCGTCAAGTCGGCTGCCGGCGGGTTGACCAGCTTCAAGCGGCCCGCGGTGCTCACTGCCGCCTGCCCTGGCAATACCGTCGATACCGTACCGTCACCGCCGATACTGACCTCCTGGTCGAGCGGCACTGCAATCGGCCCACCATCGCCCATTACGATCAAACCAGTGGCGGTCTGCAGTTGCCCATCCGGGCTGACCTGGAGTTTACCCATGCGGGTGTAGGCCTCCTGGCCATCAGGCCCCTGCACGGTCAGCCAGCCTTCACCGCGCACCGCGAGGTCGAGCGCGGCACCGGTCTGCTGCAAAGGGCCTGGACTGAAGTCGGCACGCGGCGATGTCTCGACGACAAAGGCGCGTGTTTTTGCCCCATCGCCCTGCACCGGCAAAGCCCGGAACAGATCTTCCTGTGCCTTGTAGCCTTGGGTATTTACGTTCGCCAAATTGTTGGCAACCGAGGCGTGTTGCAGGGTCACCTGCTTGGCCCCGGTCATGGCGATGTAGAGCGCACGATCCATATATGCCCTTAAATCCTAGTCTGCCGTTAACGCAGGTTGACCAGGGTTTGCAGGAGCTGGTCCTGCGCCCGAACGGATTGGGCATTGGCCTGATACAAACGCTGGGCGACGATCATGTTGACCAATTCGGCGGTGAGGTCGACGTTGGACTCTTCCACCGAGCCCGATTGCAGCACGCCCAAGACACCGCTGCCTGGGGTATTCTCCACCGCCGCGCCAGCGGCCTGCGTATTGGCCCACTGGTTATTGCCCAAGGGCAGCAAACCGCGCGGGTTGTTGAAACTGGTCAACACGACTTGGCCCAGGGTGCGCGACTGACCATTGGTGTAGCGGCCCTGGATCGTGCCGTCCTTGGCCACGCTTAGGCCGGCAATGCGGCCGGAAGAATAGCCATCTTGGGTCACCTGGGAGGTGCCGAACGTCGTGCCGTATTGCGTGAAACCGGTCAAGTCCAGGCTGAAGGTCAACGCGGCCGCACCGCTCCCCAGCGTCGCCGCCGGTATCGTGGGGCTGAATGCCGCCGCTGCCGCGCCGTCGATTTGGTTGACACTGCCGTTGGTGTTGAAGGTTATGGTATGCGTCGGCGTCGCAGCGCCTCCGGGCGGGCCGACCACCAAGTTATTGTTGACGTACATGTCGAAGTTCCAGCTATTCGATGCCGTCTTCTTGAAATAGAAGACCAGACCGCTCGCCACCCCCAACTGGTCATAGACGGTCATCGAGGTCGACCAGTTATAGGTGGAGGGATTGGAAGGACTGATCGCACCCGCCGGCACCGTCGCGCCGGCGTCCAGGTTCGCGCTTAGCGTTGCGGTCGACGTCGTTTTCGGCGGCGCCGGCGTAAATGCGATTTGCAGCGACTTGGTGGCGCCGGGCACGACGATGCCGCTCGCATTCGCCAACCAGCCTTGCAGGATTTGGCCAGTGCTGTTGACGATGTAGCCATTCCCATCCAAGTGGAATTGACCATTTCGGGTATAGGAGATTGCATTACTGCCGGGCGGCGTCAGCTTGAAAAAACCCTCGCCGCTGATCCCCATGTCCAGCGGGTTATTGGTGACGGTGACATTACCCTGGGTAAATTGTTGCGCGATTTCGGAGACCTGAGTACCGATACCGACCTGGAGCGCAGAGGTGCCATAAACCGAGGAGGCATAGACGTCGGCAAATTGCGACTGCGAGGTTTTGAAACCAACCGTGCTGGAGTTGGCAATGTTGTTGCTGATGACATCCAGATTGCTGCTGGCGCCTTTAAGACCGCTCAAACCCTGTTGAAAGCTCATTTGCCTGCCTCCTTAGTAAATCTGCCGCACTTGGCTCATCTGGCGCGAGCCCAGACCAATCGTTTGCAATTCGATGCCGCCATTGTTGACGACCACACTGCTTACGCCAACCAGCGCAAGGGCAGTGGCATCGGCCTTGGTGCCACCCTTGCTGGCCTCGACCGTAAAGCTGTATTGGCCGTCTGCCAGCTGCTGCCCGTTCTGGTCCTTGCCGTCCCAGATGAACGACTGCACACCGGCCGCCTGCGGCCCCTTATCCAAGGTACGGACCACCTGGCCATTGGCATCGAGGATGTTCACCTTCAGGCTGTCCACGCTACCCTTCAGCTCAACCGCACCGCCTCCGAGCGCCTTGTTCAGGGTCAGCGTATCGCCATCGACCAGCACCTGATGGCCAATCAGCGAGGCCGCCTGCATGGTCTGGCTGGATTTATAACCATCCAACAAGGCACTGATGCTGTCGTTCAGCTTGCTGATGCCCTCTACCGTGGACATCTGAGCCAACTGCGATGTCATCTGAGCGTTGTCGAGCGGATTGTTCGGGTCCTGGTTCTTCAGCTGCGTGGTCAGCAACGTCATGAATCGATCCTGCATCGCCGCCACATCCGATTTGGCGACCTTAGTCCCGCTCTGCCCATTCAGCTCATTAACCAAACTGGTCCGGTCGGCGCTATTCGCAGTGTCGATGGCCATAATTCATTCCTCCTTAGGGCTGGAGCAGCGCTAGGGTGCGCTGCATGAGATCTTTCGCCGTGGACATCACCTCGGCATTGGTTTGGTACGAGCGCGAGGCCGAGATCATGTTGACCATCTCCTCCACCGCATCAACGTTCGGGTAGGTCACATAGCCCTTCGAATCGGCCAAGGGATGGCTCGGGTCGTAGACCATACGCGGCGGCGATTTGTCGTCGACCACCTCTTTGACTCGAACACCCTGCGCCAAGGGATCGTTTTTCGTGACCGGCACTGCCTCGAACACAACCTGCTTGGCCTTGTACGCCTCGCCCGTCGACGAGGTCGCCGAGTCGGCATTGGCCAGATTACTGGCCACCGCGTTCAAGCGCATGGATTGCGCGCTCAGCGCCGAGGCCGAAATTTGAAAGACGTTAAGCATGGACATCAGCGGCTAGCCTCCAAGGCTTGAGCCATCGTGCGGAAGGTGCCGCGTGCGCGCTCGAGCAGAAACTGGTAATGCATGGCGTTCTCGGCAAAATGCGCACGCTCGACATCGCTGTCGACCGTGTTGCCATCCAAACTGGGTTGAAGTGCGGTGCGGTACTGCACTGCGCCGCCGCCACCCGAGCCGCCAACCCCTGCGAGGTGGTTGCTCGCGGTACGGGTCATGGCCAGCGGGCCTGCGGAGGCGCCCATCGCCGAGCGTAGGGCCGTTTGAAAATCGATATCGCGCGCCTTGTAGTTCGGCGTGTCGGCATTGGCGATATTCGCCGCAATCAATTCCTGGCGGCGCGCCCGCAGGTCCAGCGCGCTCTGCACAAAAGCCAATTCCTGATCGAGTTTTCCTAGCATGGTGCGACTCCTTCCGCACCAAGTAGAGCAAGGCCCATGCCAGGACCTTGGATATTTGCAATGTATTGTATTTATTGTGTTTTTAGTGGGGCGACGGGCAACCCCAAGGCGGCAAAAGCGGATTTGCCGGCGGCAAAGATTGCCGCCTCTTGAGAATCAGCCGCGCTCGACCCGGTTGCGGCCCATCGCCTTGGCACGGTACATCGCCTTGTCGGCACGCGAGATCCAGACATCCCGCTCCTCGCCCGGCTGCCGCTGGGTCACACCGGCACTGAAGGTGATCAAGATGCGTTCGTTGTTGTGCAGGAAAAAGGTTTTGGTCAGTTCGCGCTGCAACCGCTGCATCACGCGTTCCGCCTCGGTCAGATCGGTGTTCGGCAGCATGATCAGGAATTCTTCGCCCCCCCAACGCCCTAGAGAATCCGTTGGGCGCAGCAACTGCTTGGTCACCTTGGACAAATGGATCAGGGCTTGATCGCCCGCTTGATGGCCATAACTGTCGTTGATCTTTTTGAAGTGGTCGATATCGAGCAAGGCCAGACTCAACGGCGCCGTCATGCGTTCTGAACGCGCCAGCTCTCGCTCCATGGCCTCTTCCATGCCGCGCCGGTTGAGCGCGCTGGTCAGCTGGTCTTCACGTACCAGGTTGGCGGCTTCCTGCAGATCGCTCTCCAACTCCCGAATGCGGCCCTCGGCCTGCTCGACATGCTGGCGGGCATCGAGCAACTCGCCATGCGTTTCCCGCATCTGGTCGCGCATACGGCCCATCTCGGCCGTCAGTCCTTCCATGACCTCGTTCAATTCACCCAAATCGTCCGCCGCAGCGATCTTGTCGGCATAAATTTGAATACGCTCATGCTGCTCGCCGGTAGTCTCGGTCAGCTCACCGACCCGATCGACGAAAGTGGAAATCAACCCCTTCAGCCGGGTCTTGGCCTCTCGGAGACTGATCTGCAAGGCCTTTTGCCGATTGACCACTTCCTCCAGTGTGCGCTCGGCGTCGAAAATGCTGCGGTAATTGAGGCTGTCGCCGACCACCGCATGCACGGTCTCGATCTGGCGGCGTATCCACGGATCGTCAGCGAACATGTCACCGACGTTACGGAACAGCAACGCCACCACTCGCCGCAAACCATCGAGCAGTTCCACATTATCTTCGGCACGGATGATGAACTCGCGCCACAAGCGCCCGAGCTCGTTAATCTGCTGGCCGGCTTGCGACAACTGCGTCGATTCGACTTCTTGAGCCAATAGCTGCGCTCGTTTGGCCAAGTCCGGCCACAAGGCCTCGCAGCCGGCAGCAAAGACCTTGATGCTGTCGACCATGGCTTGCGTAAGCTCGCTCGACATCGCCTCGGAACCGACAGTCGGCACGACCACGGCACCCTCTGCCGGCACCTCACCTTCCTGTTCCGGTAATTCCTCTTCGCCTTCCATCACCTTCCTGGAGGTCGGCGTTTCGGCCCAAGAACGCGCCAAAGCCGTGATCTTCTCGTGCAAATCGCTCGGCTGATTGCCGAAGTTGATCAATACCCGCTCGACCATTTCCCGCTTCTTGGCCTGCGGCAGACCCACATGCCGGATATCCCATTGCCCAAGCAGGGTACGAATCGCCTCCGGCCAAGGCGCCGACTTTTCCTCTTCGCCCGAGACCGCGGCATAGGCGCGCCGGTAGTTATCCGGCGTAGGCGGCAACTTGCGTTGCGTCAGCCACTTGAGCGCATCGCGCGCAATATTGGTCGGTTGACTTGGATGATCCATCGAGATCGCCGTATCCTAGAGGGGTTTTGCTAAAGCTGAAATTCTAGTCACACTCCAACAAGATCGCCATGACGTTTTATCTCAGCAGACGCATGCTCTGCCTTTTATTCCTTCTAGGCAATTCCAGCCTGGCACAAGAGGCTATCCCAACACAGTCGCTGGAACAGATGACCCAAATGGCGGCGGAACACCTGAAGTCGGAGGCCGGCCGCAGCTATCCCGAATTTCAAGCACAGATCAACATTCGCCCCCCCGACCCGCGCCTGCGCCTTCATCAATGCCGCCAGTTGGAATTCAGCCTGGCCCCCGGCGCCCATCTCTATGGCATGGGTTCGCTTGGCGTCCGCTGCGAGGCCCCACAGCCTTGGGCGCTGTATCTAGGCTATCAAATCGAGCTCCGCGGGCCGATCTTGGTCGCCGGAAGAGCGTTGGCCGCACGCGAGACGATCAAGCCACGGGACGTCGAGCTCAGAGAGATCGCGCTTAGCGCCGATCCAGCCAACTACCTGCGCAACCCGCAGCAAGCCGTCGGCCTGGTAAGCAAGCAGCCGATCCAAGCGGGCCAAGCGATGACGCCCAATATGCTGACAAAACCGCTGGCGATCCGCGCCGGGCAAAAAGTTCGCATCATGGTGCAGACACCCACCTATACGGTCAGCCAGGAATGCACGGCGATCTCGAATGCGGTGGCCGGCGACCTCGTCCGTTGCAAGGCGAACAATGGCCGAATCCTTCAAGGCGTCGCGACGGATGCCGGCACGCTGCAAATCCAGTTCTAAATTGGATAGGCTCTACGCCGATATTGGTGTACATTAAGTCATCTTTAGCCGGCCAAACGGGCGGTTCCCTATGAAAATCGACGGCCTAACACCCACCGCAAATAGCCAACGGCTCGACACCGCGAAAAGCCGCCGCAAAGGAACGGCCTCGAAGACCGGCAGTGCCGCAAGCAGTGACAGCAATGTCGAATTGACCGGCATCTCCTCCCGACTGCAGGAACTCGAAGCTTACTTATCCGGATTCGATGGCGTGGACATGCCCAAGGTCGAGGCGATGCGCCAAGCCATCGCCGAAGGACGTTATGGCATCAATGAAGATGTGATTGCCGAGCGGCTGGTGGGCGATATCGTCGAGGACCTGCGGCGCCAAGTAAAAAAATGACGTCAACTCTGACTCGAATCGAGACGATTGCGGAAAACCTGGCGACTTTCGTTTCCTTATTGCGGCGCGAAAGCGAGTGCCTTGCCCAAAAGGATCCCGAGGCGCTGGCCCATATCCTCGACGAAAAAAACCGCATGACCGCCACCCTAGGCAAGCAATGGGATGAGCTATGCCATGCCGTTGGCCTACCCGGTGCCTCCCGCGCTGCACTGGAAGGACGACTGGTCGAACAAGGCGATCGAGCGACGATCGACGCTTGGCGCTTAGCCAGCCGTTTGAGTAAAAACGCGAAAGAATTGAATGAACAGAATGGCGCCTTGATCCGCCTGCAATTGCTGCAGACCAACAAGGCGATCGAAGTCTTGCAGACAGCCTCGCGCCAGAACAGCACTTATGGACCAGATGGCTTATCCGATGGCTCGCTTGCTTACACTCGAACCATAGACAAGGCATGACTATGCAAACGACGATTCTTCAAGTGGGCGGCATGAGCTGCATGGGTTGCGTCAACAGCGTCAAACGTGTGCTCTCCGACTTGGCCGGCGTTCAATCCACCGAGGTCGACCTGGCCAGCGGCCAAGTGCAAGTCAGTCACGATGGGCAGTGCACGCTTGAGGCGCTGCGCGAAGCGATCGAGTCGGCCGGTTATAAGGTTCTCTCTACCAATTAAGCGCCCCCCCCGATTCCTTGGACAATGCGGCCAAGTAGTCGGCATGCGCCGCGAGCTCTGCCTCGCTCGGGGTCAGCACCCGCAATGCCAGCCCTTCTTTGAGCTTACGGCTCGAACCGGCATGGTTACTGATGGTCTCGATGCCCAGCGATTCCTGGCCGCGCGTCATCGCCAAATACACCTCGGCCAGCAATTGGGCATCGAGCAGCGCGCCATGATAAGTGCGGCCCGAATTGTCCACCTCATAACGCCGGCATAAGGCATCGAGGTTATTTTTCTGGCCCGGGTGCAAATCCTTGGCCATTTTCAAGGTATCTTGAACCCCGGCACACCGTGATTCCAACTTCGGTCGGCTGAGCATCCGCAACTCGGCGTTCAAGAAGCCCATATCGAATGGTGCGTTGTGGATCACCAACTCGGCCTCCTCGACGAAGGCGACGAGATCGTCGACGACATCGGGAAAGCGCGGCTTGTCGGCGAGAAATTCATTGGTCAATCCGTGCACGGCAATCGCACCCGCATCGATCTCTCGATCCGGATTGAGATAAACGTGGAAACTCCGTCCGGTCACCTGGCGGTTCACGATCTCCAAGGCACCGATCTCGATAATGCGGTGCCCCTGGGCGGGGTCGAGGCCCGTGGTTTCGGTATCCAATACAACTTTTCGCATTACGCCGCCCCTATTCCTTTCGATACGCCCCGGTTAGCCAAGGCATCGGCTCGCTCGTTTTGGTTCCGGCCGCTCGCATGCGCGAGCTTAACGTTCGCCATGCTCACGTTAGCCTGCACCGAAACCCACCCCGGCCCGATGTCATCGGTTTGCACCCAGCGCTTGGCCGGCGCCTCTATTGGCCAAGGCATCGGCTCGCTCGTTTTCCGGGTGCCCAGCATGCCCCTTTACCCAGCGCCATTCGATTTCGTGCCCGCCAGCCAACTCATCCAAGGCCTGCCACAAATCCTGATTCTTCACCGGTTTGCCGTCGCTGGTGCGCCAGCCGCGCCGGCGCCAATTCGCCAGCCACTCGGAGATGCCTTTCTGCACATATTGCGAATCGGTGTGCACCCGCACCTTGCAGGCCCGCTTAAGTACGCGCAGGGCTTCGATCACCGCAGTCAGTTCCATCCGATTGTTAGTCGTATCGGTCTCGCCGCCGAACAATTCCTTCTCGTGATCGCCGATGCGCAGCAAGGCCCCCCAACCGCCGGGACCGGGATTGCCTTTGCAAGCGCCATCGGTGTAGACGTCGACCACCCCGTCTTGCCGTTCAGTCATCACCACCTCGATGCAATGTCGTTTTCGGAACCGGCCGCACGATGCTCGCGCCCGGCCGCCACACTTCGCGCCATTTCGGCGTCATCAGACGCATCCCGGGCGTGCGCTTGACCGCATGCAAGAGATAGACACCACCGCCCAACGCCCACCAGCGATCGCCTGCCGCTTCCAGACAGGCAAAACGGCGCAACCACTTCGCCTGCCTCAAGGGCGGCGCATAGCAAATCATGCGCCCAGCCTGTAGCTCGAACCCCAGCAGGGCCAGCCAATCCTTCAACCGGCTCAAATGCAAAAAACGGCCATGCCACGGATAACCGCCACGTCCGCGCCATAGCATTCGGCGCAAACCCCATAGACTCAAAGGATTAAACCCGGCAATCAGCAGATGCCCCTCTGGCCGTAATATCCGCTCCGCCTCGCGCAAGACTTGATGCGGGTAATCGCTGAATTCGAGGACATGCGGCAAGGCGAGTAAATCCAGGCTCTGGCTAGCCAACGGCGAGGCCTCGGGACGGCAGTGCAGTTGCCCGTCGGTTTGGTCCGCGCAATACCGATTGGGCATGCGATTCGCCTGCAATAGGTCAACCCAGCACATTCCCGCCTGCATTGCATTGAAGCCGAAGATATCGGCACACTCCTGATCGAACCAGGCGCGTTCCTTGTCCAGGACATAACTCCCCAGCTCGCTTTCGAACCAATCCTGCATGGTTGACGTTATTCCTGCTAACTCATGAAAATGCCGGCATGCTACGCATCGAGGCCATTCCCGCCCTGGAAGACAACTATATTTGGGCCATCGTCGGCGATGGTCATTGCGCCGTTGTCGACCCGGGCGAAACGGCCCCCATTCTATCGTGGATGCAGCGACACGAGCTGCAGTTGAGCGCGATACTCGTCACCCACCATCATGGCGACCACGTCGATGGCATCGCCGGCTTGCTCGATCACTACCCGGTGCCGGTCTACGGTCCGGCGCAGGAAACCATTGCCCATGTCAGTCAGCTGGTCGATGAGGGCGATCGCGTGGCAATCCCTGCCATCGAAGCCGAGTTTGACGTGATGTCGGTGCCAGGGCATACACGCGGCCATATCGCCTATCACGGCCATGGCCTGCTGTTTTGCGGCGACACCCTGTTCGCCTGCGGTTGCGGCCGCCTCTTCGAGGGCACCCCCGCGCAAATGCATGATTCCCTGCAGCGGCTGGCCGCGCTGCCCGACGAGACCCAAGTCTATTGCACACACGAATACACACTCGGCAACATCGCCTTCGCGCTCAGCATCGAGCCAGGCAATCCCCGACTCGCTGAGCGCGACCATCAAGCACGGGAACAAAGGTCGCTGGGCTTGCCCACCCTACCGAGCAGCATCGCCCTGGAACGCGCCACCAACCCCTTTCTCCGCTGTCATGAGCCCGCCATACGCCAAGCCGCAGAGCGCTATGCCCAAGGCTCGCTCAACACACCCCAAGAGGTGTTCGCTGTTGTACGAGAGATGAAAAACCATTACAGACAATAGATTAGGCGGCTGTTTTTCTGGACTAAGTTAAGAATGCGGTGCAACCATCGGTTTGTGGCACACATCCGAATTCAACGATAATCTCGAATTTAAGGAGATGGCCTGCAAGGCTTGATGTTGAACCAATGCTAACAAAAGCAGCAATCCGCCATTTTCTCGCCTCCGGCCTGCTCGCGATTTGCCTTACCTTGCCGCAGACCGGACAGGCTGGCGACCCCAAACAGCCAACGACGGCCGCTCCAGACCTGAAGATCAGCTACTCGCTGGCACACCCCTCCAGCCTCAACGAACCGGGTAGTCGTGTCGATCTGTGGGAGCGCATTCGCGCCGGTTTCAGCATGGCCGATACCAGCCCCGAGCTCGTGCATATCCACGAGGCCTGGTATGCCGACCGGCCCAGCTATCTCGCCCGCGCCGTGGAAAGAAGCCGGCTCTACCTGTTCCATATCGTGGAAGAAGTCGAAAAACGCGGCATGCCGATGGAAATCGCCTTGCTGCCGATGATCGAGTCCGCCTACAACCCCTTGGCAGAATCGCCGCAAAAGGCCTCCGGTATCTGGCAGTTCATCCCGTCTACCGGCCGCATCTATGGTCTGCAACAAAACCCTTGGTATGACGGCCGCAAAGATATTCTCGCGGCCACCGATGCCGCGCTCGATTACCTGCAGCAACTGCATGACATGTTCAACGATTGGCAGCTCGCCCTGGCCGCTTACAACTGTGGCGAGGGCTGCGTCGCCCGCGCGATCGCCCGCAACAAGGCCAAAGGCCTCGACACCGATTTCGCCAGCCTGAACCTGCCGACCGAGACCAGGCATTACGTGCCCAAACTGCTTGCCGTCCGAAACATCATCCGACAGCCCGAACAATTCGGTATCGCATTGGAAAGCATCGCCAACGAGCCCTATTTCATGCAGGTTTCCCTCAATCGCCCGATGGAGGCACGCCATGCCGCCAAGCTGGCCGAAATGGACTTGGACAACTTCCTGTCGCTGAACCCCGGTTACCAGCGCAAGGTCATTCATAGCGACACCCCGGGGGTGCTGCTGTTGCCGGCCGACAAGGTCGAGACCTTCCACTACAACCTACAACGTCTGGGCAACCGCAATCTGCTCCAGGAATATCAAGCCAAACGCGGCGAGCTAGCGAGCACAATCGCGGCCAAGTTTGGCGTGTCCTTGGCTTGGCTCAAGGAACACAATCCGATCAAGTTGTGGCGCGGCAAGGTCGCCAATACGCAGACCCTGGTTGTGCCGGCTCCCAACAGCAAACCAGTCC
>JAJZTS010000037.1 GCA_021848725.1 Pseudomonadota bacterium | reverse complement strand
TGGCCGCGGAGACCTGTTCCTCGATGCCGGTGAGCAAGATGGCATCGCGGTCGATGATGTCGCCCTCGGTCATCACCGCCGCCCGCTCCAGGCAATTTTCCATTTCGCGCACATTGCCGGGCCACTCATAGTGCATCAGCACCCGGATCGCGCTGTCGGTGACGTCGAGCGCACGGCCCTGCTGTTGGCCAATCTTCTGTACCAGGAAACGGGCGATGTCGGGGATGTCCTCCGGCCGCTCGCGCAAGGGCGGCAAATTGATGGGCATGACGTTGAGCCGGTAGTAGAGGTCTTCGCGGAAACGGCCGGCCTCGACCTCGCCTTCCAGATCGCGGTGGGTGGCGGCGATCACGCGCACGTCGACCTTGACCGTGCGGCTGCCGCCGACCCGCTCCAGCTCGCCTTCCTGCAGCACGCGCAAGAGTTTGGCCTGAAAGGCGGAGGAGACTTCACCGATCTCGTCGAGGAACAGGGTGCCGCCGTCGGCCTGTTCGAAGCGGCCCTTGCGGCTGGCGACCGCACCGGTGAAGGCACCCTTCTCATGGCCGAACAATTCCGACTCCAGCAGGTTCTCCGGCAGCGCGGCACAGTTGAGTTTGACGAACGGTCCGCGCGCCCGCGGCGAGTTGTAGTGGATGGCGTTGGCGATGAGTTCCTTGCCGGTGCCGGTCTCGCCGCGAATCAACACGGTGGTGTTCCACTTCGCCACCTGGCGTACCTGATCGAACACCCGGCGCATCGGCTGGGTATGACCGACGATGTTGTCGAAACCGTATTGGCCGCGCACGGTGCGGCGCAGGCTGTCGCGCTCTTCAGTCAGCGCGCGCCGTTCCTGCTCGATGTCGCGCGCCAGGCGCACGGTCTGGCCCACGAGGTTGGCCACCATCTCCATGAAGTAGGCGTATTCGTCGAGCAAGGCCTCGGCCCCGGCCATGGGTTGGGCGACCAGCACGCCGACCACTTGGCGCGCGATCCGGATCGGCACGCCGACCAAGGGCAAGTTCTTGTCGTAGATGCCCAGACGGTCGAGAAAACGCGGTTCGTCGGCGATGCAATTGAGCACCAGTTTTTCGCCCTCTTCCATGATCATGCCGACCACGCCTTCGCCTGGGCTGTAGCGGATATCTTCGCTGCGAATCGCTTCGCCGTGCACGGCCGTGACCAGCAGGCCGCCGGTGTCGGGCTCGATCAGGCTGACCATGCCCTTCTCCAAGCCGACACCCTCGTCCAGCACGCGCAGCAGCTCGCGCAACGTGGCCTTGAGGTCGAGCGAGCGCGACAAGACCTGGCTGACTTGGAACAGCGTCTCCAATTCCGAGCGCAGCAGTTCTTGCTGCAGATCGTCCCAATCTTGGGGTTTGGCTGCGCTCATCATCATCGCTCTTCCTTCATCAGCGGAAGTTGCAGGCGAATGCGGCAACCGCCGACATAGGCCGGATCGATCGCGATGACGCCGCCATGACGCGAGACGATGTCTTGCGCCACGGCCAGCCCCATGCCGATATGCTGGCGGTCGCCACCCTTGGTGGTAAAGAACGGCTCGAATACCTTCAATTGCCATTCCGGCGGGATGCCGGGGCCGGTATCGGCGATGGCGATCTCGACGCTGTCTGCACGCAGCGCTGTATCGAGGCGAATCTCGCGGCCGCCGCCGCGCGACTCGTGAATCGCATCGAGGGCATTCTCCAGCAGATGCTTGAACAGCGTAGCCAGCTCGGTTGGCCGCCCCAACACCGCCGGCAACTCGGCCACGGGCTGCCATTCCACCACGACGCCATCGATCAGCATGCGCTGGGTCAACAAACGCAGCACGTCGTGCAGCAGGGCATTGAGGTTGACCGGTTGCATGGCCTCGACCGCGCCGCCCGGCACGCAGGCGCGCAAGGTCTCCAGCGCGGCCTGGCCCGACCGCAACGCCTCGGCCAAACCGGCCGTCAGCGGATCGGCCTCGTTTTCGTTGCGCCGCTCCAACATTGTCACGGCGGCAGCGATCATATTGAACGGTCCTTCCAATTGATAGGCCGCCGCCGACAAGGTCTCGCGCAGGCTCTGGATGCGGTCTTGTTCCGCCAGCAAGGCGCGCAGGGCATTCATCCGCAGTGCCTCTTCCTGCTGCTTCAATGCCGTGACTTCATGCATGGTCAGCAGCAGATAGTGCTTACGTGCCGGCTCGTAGAAGGCGTCGGCGCTGGTGTCCTGCTCTTCGAACCAAGTACCGGCGCAGACGAACCAACGGGTTTGCCGGGGCAGGTCGAACCGCACCTCCTGCCCTTGGAATCCTTTGCCGCTTCGGCGCAGCGCGTCAAAGCGGCTACCCATATTGGCCCGCATCGCCGCCAACATCGTTGCCGCCGGCTCTGGGCCGAGTTCGCCGATCAGCTTTTTGTATTCCTGGTTGTCGAGGATCAAGCGCTCCGCCTCATCGAGCAGAACGATCGCCACCGGCGCCGCATCCACCACCGATTCGATCAACGCCTTCTGATTCTGCACTTGGCGTTCCAGCCGGTGCATCTCGGTGACGTCGCGATGCATGCCGAGGTAATGCGTGGTGCGCCCCGCCGCGTCGATCACCGGCGTGATGGTGAGATCGGCAAGATAACGGCTGCCGTCGCGGCGCCGGTTCACCAACAGGCCATTCCACGAACGCTGGCGCAACAGCTGCGCCCACATGGTCTCGTAGACCAGCTTGGGCGTGACCTTGTAGGACAGGATGGCCTCGCTATGACCGATCACGTCTTCGGCCGAATACCCCGTCACCCGCTCGAAGGCCTGGTTGGCATAGAGGATGTGCGCGTTGATGTCGGTGATCGAGATCGCCAGCGCGGCTTGCTCCACCGCCAAGCGAAAGGCCTGGGTAGGCAAGGCCTCGGCGTGGCTATTGCGCTCCGGCCTTTGGGGCTCGAGGGGCGAATCGGGAGTGGCCGGGTGTTTCATGGTGGGCTCATCTGAGTAAGGTTGATTCCCATCACGCAACAACCATGCCAAGCATGCGGACATTATGTCCCGCCCAGGCGGACTCCAAGGCGTAGCGCCGCACGATGTCATTTTCCCGACATTGCCCCATTGCTTGTGAATCAACCACCACACCCAAGTCATGCACCGTCGTGGTGCCGTCACTTGCAAGTAACTGATTTTCCGAATTGACCCAACTGCGCAATGGGTTGGCACAGTCCGTGCGAGAGCAGAACCGGAGACCGATGCCATGAGCCAATACCTGCTACTGCTACTTTCCACCGCCCTGGTGAACAACGTCGTCCTGGTGAAATTCCTGGGACTGTGCCCGTTCATGGGCATCTCGAAGAAAGTCGACACCGCTATCAGCATGGGCCTGGCGACCACCTTCGTGATGACCATGGCCTCCGCCTCCTGCTGGATGCTCGAACACTGGCTGCTGGCCCCGCTGGGCATCGAATACCTGCGCATCCTGGTCTACATCCTGGTGATCGCCGCCGTGGTGCAGTTCACCGAAATGGTCGTGCGCAAGACCAACCCCTCCCTGTATCAAGTGCTGGGCATCTATCTGCCGCTCATCACCACCAACTGCGCGGTGTTGGGCATTCCGTTGCTCACCACCCAGGAACACCTGCCCTTCGTGGCAGGCCTGCTGTATGGCTTCGGCTCGGCGGTGGGCTTCTCCTTGGTCCTAGCCCTGTTTGCCGGGCTGCGCGAACGGCTGGCCCTGGCCCAGGTGCCGAGCGTGTTCGTCGGCGCCCCCGTCGGTTTCATCACCGCCAGCCTGCTGGCCTTGGCCTTCATGGGCTTCGCCGGCCTCGTCAGTCATTGACCGCAAGGAACCTGACTCATGCTCATCGCCGTCTTCAGTCTCACCACCTTGGGTCTGGTCCTCGGCCTGCTGCTGGGTTATGCCTCGCGCCGCCTGGCGGTGGAAGGCAATGCCCTGGTGGAAGAAATCCAAGCCATCCTGCCCGGCTCGCAGTGCGGCCAATGCGGTTTCCCCGGTTGTGCCGGCGCCGCCCAGGCCCTGGCGGACGGCAATGCCCCGATCACCCTCTGCCCGCCCGGCGGCCGCGAGGTGGTGTCGGCCCTGTCGGCCAAATTGGGCATCGAGGTCAACCTGGCCGACGTGGCGGAAACCATGCCGATGACCGCGGAGGTGCGCGAGGAACTGTGCATCGGTTGCACCCGCTGCTACAAGGTCTGCCCGACCGACGCGATCATGGGTGCGGCCAAGCATATCCATGCCGTGTTCCGCGAGGCCTGCACCGCCTGCGGCAAGTGCGTGGAGGCCTGCCCGACCGAAGCGCTGGCCCTGCATCCGGCGCCGATCACCCTGCAATCCTGGTACTGGCATAAACCGGAAGAAAGAATGGCGGCATGAACTTGCTAAACCGTTTCCAGCCACGCGGCGGCGTCCATCCGGCCGGCCGCAAAGATCTCTCGGCAGACCGGCCCATCCGTGCGCTGCCCTTGCCCGAGCGCTTGTTCGTGCCCTTGCAACAGCATGTCGGCGCCGCGGCCACGCCGGTCGTGGCGGTGGGCGACCAGGTACTCAAGGGCCAGCTCATCGCCGCCGGCCAAGGCACCATCTCCGCGCCGGTGCACGCGCCGACCTCGGGCCGCGTCGTCGCCTTGGGCGACTATGCCGCGCCGCACCCTTCCGGCCTGCCGGTGCCCACCCTGACGCTCGAGTCCGATGGCGAAGACCGCTGGTCGGACGCGGCCATCCCGGCTGACCCCTTCGCCCTCGCCCCCGACGAGATCGCCCGGCGCGTGGGCGCGGCCGGCATCGTCGGCCTGGGCGGCGCCGCCTTCCCCTCGGCGGTCAAACTCAACATCAGCCGCAAGAGCGGGGTGGACACCCTGATCATCAACGGCGGCGAATGCGAGCCTTACCTCACCTGCGACGACCGGCTAATGCGCGAGCAGGCCGAAGGCATCGTCGCCGGCATTCGGCTGATCCACCATGCCGTGGGCACGCAGCGGGCCCTGGTCGGCATCGAAGACAACAAGCCGGAGGCCATCGCCGCGATGCGCGCGGCGGCGCTCGGCACGGACATTCAAGTCGTGGCGGTACCGGCCATGTATCCGATGGGCTGGGACAAGCAACTCACCCGCGCCTTGATCGGCAAGGAGGTACCGGCCGGCGGCCGTTCCGCCGACATCGGCGTGCTGGTGCATAACGTGGCCACCGCCTATGCCGTGCATCAAGCCGTGGCGCTGGGCCGGCCCCTGGTCTCGCGCATCGTCACGGTGAGCGGCGGCGCGGTGAAGACGCCCTGCAACCTGGAGGTGCCGATCGGCACACCGGCCCAGGACCTGTTCGACTATTGCGGCGGCTTCACCGCGCCGCCGGCGCGCCTGGTCATGGGCGGGCCGATGATGGGCCACGAGTTGCCGGCGACTCATATCCCGGTGGTGAAGGGCACCAGCGGCGTGCTGGCCCTGACGCATGCCGAGATCGGCCGGCCGGAACCGGCGCCGTGCATCCGCTGTTCCACCTGCGTGCGCGCCTGCCCGGTCGGGCTGCTGCCGCTGGAGATGGCGACCCGCATCCGGGCCGCCGACCTGGACGCCGCCATCGGCCTGGGGCTGAAGGACTGCATCGCCTGCGGCTCGTGTTCTTATGTCTGCCCGGCCCATATCCCCTTGGTGCATTACTTCAACTATGCCAAGGGCGAACTCTCGGCACGGGAACGGGCCAAGCTCAAGCAAGAGGCGACCAAGAAACTGGCCGATGATCGCAGCGCGCGCATGGAACGCATCGCCCGCGAGCGGGAAGAGGCCGCCGCCCGCCGGCGCGCGGCCAAGGAGGCGGCCGAGGCCGCGAAGAAAGCCGCGGAGGTGACAGCATGAGCCAACTCGCCCATTCGCCGCACGCCCATGCCCCGGTCAGCGTCGGCAAGGTCATGGCCACGGTGATGCTGGCCCTGGTGCCGGCCACTGTGTTCGGTTTTTGGCTCTACGGCTGGCCAGCGATCTTCCTGTGGACGGTGTGCGTGGCCGCAGCCCTGCTAGGCGAAGCGGCGACCATGCAATTGCAGGGCCGCCCCGCCCGGCCCGCGCTGTTGGACGGTTCGGCCCTGCTCACCGCTTGGCTGCTCGCGCTGTCGCTACCGCCGTGGGCACCGTGGTGGATCGGCGCGATCGGCAGCCTATTCGCCGTGGTGGTGACCAAGCAGGTGTTCGGCGGCCTGGGCCAGAACGTGTTCAATCCGGCCATGGCGGCGCGGGTGATGTTGCTGATCTCCTTCCCGGTGGAGATGACCTTGTGGACAGCGCCGGCGCCGATCACCGGCCTGCATGCACCGGGGTTTGCCGAGGCCTGGCGGATCACCTTCGGCGGCGGCGCCTGGGATGCGATGACCAGCGCCTCGCTGCTCGGCCACGTGAAGACCGAATTCACCCGCGGCGTCGATCTGCTCAGCAGCCTGCCCGGCTACTATGTCCCGCACGACAGCGTCTGGGGCCAACGCGCCGGCAGCCTGGGCGAAACCTCGGCCCTGTTGCTGCTGTTCGGCGGGCTTTATCTGATCGCCCGCCGCATTGTCACCTGGCATGCCCCGGTCGCGATGTTGCTCGGCGTGGCCGTGCCGGCCCTGATCGCCAATACGCTGGCCCCGGCCCACTACCTCGGCCCGCTGCCGCACCTGCTCTCCGGCGGGATCGTGCTCGGCGCCTTCTTCATCGCCACCGACCCGGTCACCTCGCCCAACACCGCGACCGGTCAATTCATCTTCGGCCTGGGCTGCGGCTTGCTGACCTGGATCATCCGCACGTGGGGCGGTTACCCCGAGGGCGTGGCCTTCGCGGTGATGCTGATGAACGCCACCACGCCGATGATCGATCTCTACGTGAAGCCGCGCATCTACGGCCGCAACCGCAAGGGCCAGTCGCTGCCGGCCGCGCCGTCGAAGAAAGAGGCTTGAAATGGGGCTCGATCAACTGCGCGGCAAACTCGCTTATCAAGGCCTCCTGTTGGGCGGCGTGGCGCTGCTGACCGGCGCCGCCTTGGTTCTGGCCGACCGGGCCACCTTGGCCGACATCAAGCGCGCCCAGGCCGCGGACATGAAGCAATCCCTGGCGCAGGTGCTGCCGGGGCAATACGACAACGACCTGCTGCAAGATACGGTCACCTTGCCCGGCCCCGAGGGCGAGGTCACCGTCTACCGCGCCCGCCGGGCCGGCCGGGTAGAGGCCGTGGTCTTCCAGGTTCAAGGCCATGGCTATGCCGGGCCGGTAGTCAGCATGATGGGCGTCGACCGCGACGGCCACGTGCTGGGGGTGCGGGTGATCCAGCACAAGGAAACGCCCGGCCTGGGCGACAAGGTCGAGCCGGCGAAGGCCGACTGGATCCACAGCTTCGAGCACCGTTTTCTCGGCGACCCGCCCGCCGACAAGTGGGCGGTGAAGAAAGACGGCGGCGTGTTCGACCAGTTCACCGGCGCGACGATCACCCCGCGCGCCGTCGTGAATTCGGTCAAGGGCGGCCTGGTGTTTTTCCAGAAGGAGCGGGCCCGGCTGCTCGACGATGGGAGCGGCGCGGCGGCCGCCCTGCCCAAGCCATCCCTCTCCGGCAACACCGCCACCAAGATGGAGTGAGGAATCCGCGATGAGCAACCAATACACACGCATCACCAAGGACGGTCTGTGGGACAACAACATCGTGTTCGCCCAGATCCTCGGCATGTGCCCCACCATGGCGGTCACCGGCTCGGCCACCAACGGCTTGGGCATGGGCCTCGCCACCACCGCCGTGCTGGTGGCCGCCAACGCGCTGGTATCGGCCGTGCGCAACCTGGTCAGCCCGGACGTCCGCATCCCAGTCTACATCGTCATCATCGCCACTCTGGTGACCTTGGTCGATGTCAGCCTCAACGCCTGGGCCCATGATTTGTACAAGGTGCTGGGCCTGTATATCGCCTTGATCGTCGCCAACTGCGCGGTGCTGGGCCGGGCCGAGGCCTTCGCCCAGAAGGTCGGGATAGCGCCGGCGGCGATGGACGGCCTGATGATGGGACTGGGTTTCACCTTCGCCCTGACCCTGATCGGCGGTATCCGCGAGATGATCGGTGCCGGCACGCTGTTCGCCAATGCCCATCTGCTGTTGGGTTCCGGCTTCGCCTTCCTGGAGACCACGGTCATCCCCGAATACAAGGGTTACCTGTTGATGATCCTGCCGCCCGGCGGCTTCCTGGTGCTGGGTTTCCTGCTGGCCGGCAAGCGCATCGTCGACAAAAGATTGGCCGAGCGCGAGGCCTTGGCCGCCACGCCGCAAGCGGCGGCCGTTTGAGCGCCCGAGACGACAGAGGAGTCGAACATGCAAGTCGCCATCGCCTATTCGGAACCGGTGCAACAGGTCTGGCTGCGCATCGAAGTGCCCGAGGAAAGTACCGTGCAGGAGGCCATCGAGCGCTCCGGCATCCTGCGCCTGTTTCCCAACATCGACCTGGACGCGCATAAGGTCGGCGTGTTCGGCAAGCTAGCCAAGCTGGATGCCAAATTGCAGCCGGGCGATCGGGTGGAGATCTATCGCGGCATCACCGCCGACCCGAAGACCGTGCCGCGCCGGCGGATGAACGACGACGATGAAGACGACGATTAACGCGGCAATAGGGTCGCCAAGGACAAGGCGCCCAGGCTACCTCGACCGCTATTGATCGCTTGGGCCAGCTTGGCCAGGCTGTGTTCTTCCAGAATACGGAAGAGCTGTTCCTTGATCGGCCGCCAGCGTTTATGCATCGCGCAAGCGGTTTCGTCCGAGCATTTCTTGAGGCCGAGCAGGCAATCCTGCTTCATCTCCGCACCCTCGACTTGCATGACGATTTCCAACAGGCCGATCTGACTGGCCTGACGCGCCAAGCGAAAACCGCCCAGGCGCCCGCGCACCGAGTACACCATGCCCGCCTGCACCAGCCGGTTCAGCAATTTGGCCAGATACGGCCGAGGGATCGCCAAGTCGGCCGCCATGCTGCGCGCCAGGACGTAATGCCCCGGCGGCTGGCTGGCCAGATAGACCATGGCTTGAACGGCATATTGGCTGGATCGGGAAAAGATCATGGCATGGGTCAGAATGGCTTTGCTTATTCCATGAGCAATAGCCATGCCACGACGCGCCGGCGTCAAACCCCGGCGCCACGGCAGCCTGCCATCGCCACCCTTGTCGGAAAGCCGACAATTCCATTCCAGCTTGTCACCAAGAGCGCGCATGGCGCCGCGGGCAAAATCCGCTTAGCCGATCAAGGCGACCGCCTTGACCTGCACCCAGAGCTTCATGCCCGGTTGCAGACCGAGACTGGCGGCGGAACGCTTGGTCAGGCGCGCCAGCAGGGGCGAGGCGCCGACCTGCAGCCGCACCAAGGCCAAGGCCGGATGGCTGTCGTCGCCGATCTCGGCCACCGTGCCGGGTAGGATATTCTGAATGCTGGTGCCGCTCTGCGCCGCCAAAGCCAGGCTCACGTCGCGCGCCAGGATGCGCACCCGCACATGGCGCCCGAGTTCGGCGCCGCTATCGCGCGTCCAGAACCGGCCGCCGGCGAACTCGACGCAGGCCAGGTTCCACTCGGCATCGCGCTCGACCACCACGGCGTCGAGCACCACGCCGGCATCCTCGCCCAAGCGGATCGGCAGATCGATGCGCGCCAGGGTCTCGGTCAATGGCCCGCTCGCCAGCGCACGGCCGGACTCGAGCACCACCAAGTGGTCGGCCAGGTGCGCCACCTCGTCCGGCGAGTGGGTGACGTACAGCACCGGTATCTCCAGCGCCTCGTGCAAGCGTTCGAGATAGGGCAGGATTTCCTGCTTGCGTTTGAGGTCGAGCGCCGCCAGCGGCTCGTCCATCAGCAGGATGCGCGGACTGACCGCCAGCGCACGGGCGATGCCGACCCGCTGCCGCTCGCCGCCAGACAGCCGACCGGGCCGACGCTCGAGCAGATGGCCGATACCGAGCAGTTCGATCGCCTGATCGAGCGGCACCCGGCGCTCGCTGGCCGGCACCCGCTTGCGGCCGTATTCCAGATTGCGCCGAACGGTCAGATGCGGGAACAGGCTGGCCTCTTGGAAGACATAACCCAATGGCCGCCGATGGGTCGGCACGAAGCGGCCGCCGTCTTGCCACACCTCGCCGTCGAAATCGAGCTGGCCATCGGGCGCCCGTTCCAGCCCGGCAATACAACGCAACAGCGTGGTCTTGCCGGAACCGGATTGGCCGAACAAGACGGTGACACCGCGCCCCGGCAGATCGAGGTCGACATCCAACGCGAAGCCGGGCCAGTCCAAGCGAAAACGGGCGTGAATGCGTTTGTCCGTCATGGCCGTGGCCGGTTCGGGTTGAAGGCATACAGCGCCAGCAGCACGACAAAGGCGAAGGCCAGCATGCCGGCCGACAGCCAATGAGCCTGGGTGTATTCCAAGGCCTCGACGTGGTCGTAGATCTGCACCGACACCACGCGCGTCTCATCCGGGATATTGCCGCCGATCATCAACACCACGCCGAATTCGCCGACGGTGTGGGCGAAGCCGAGGATCGCCGCGGTCAGATAACCGGGGCGGGCCAGCGGCAACACCACGCTGAAGAAACAATCCAAGGGCGACGCGCGCAACGTGGCCGCCGCCTCCAGCGGCCGCTCGCCGATCGCCTCGAACGCGTTCTGCAAGGGCTGCACGACGAAGGGCATGGAATAGAGCACCGAGGCGACGACCAGGCCCCAGAAGGTGAACGGCAACAGGCCGAGGCCGAGCGCCTGGGTGAGCTGACCGAGCGGGCCGTTGGGCCCAAGCGCAAGCAAGAGATAGAAGCCGATCACCGTTGGCGGCAGCACCAACGGTAGCGCGACCACAGCCCCCAGCGGCACCTTCAACCAAGACCGGCTGCGCGCCAGCCACCAGGCGACGGGCGTGCCAATGAGCAGCAGCAGCGCGGTGGTCACTGTCGCCAGCTCGAAGGTCAAACGGATCGCGGAGAGGTCGCCGGGGCTCAGCACGGCAGATCGTCGAACATTGCCATGACATGGATGATAACGCGCGGCACGGCGCCGCCTCGAATCGAACCGGCCTGGCTATCGGGCAAGCTTGGCGGGTGTCATTTTTACGTCATTTTGCCGTCATACCCCGCCCCTAGACTGCACTCCCCTTTACCGCTCTGGAGCGAGTGTCATGTCCTTACGGATCAAACCCCTGAACAAGGCTTTACAGTCTATCTGGCTCGCCGCCGCCCTGGCCGGCACCACGGCCATCGCGCAGCCGCTGACCATCACCAATGCCGTGTCCGGCAGCGACTTCAGCGTCAACCTGAAGATCGACGACAGCGACGACGGCCAGGCCGGCCAGGTCTACGTCGCGGCCGATTTCAACGGTACCGTCTATTACCTGAGCAACGGCGCCTGGGGCACCACGCCGGCCCCTTACTATCGCGGCGCGCTCGCCAATCAGACGCCGATCACGCTGTCCAACCTGAACCTGGCCTCGCTGGCCGGCGCCAAGATCTATGTCGGTTACGGTCGCGACTTGAACGACATGAGCAACAACGTCAAATACGGCCTGGTGGCGACCGTGCCGGCCACCACCGGCAGCCGCAGCGTGAGCAAGGTCGCCTTCACCCCCACCCCGGCGCCGCAGACCGATGCCGAGCGCGCCAGCACCTACAGCCGCTCGAACATGGTCATCACCTATTCCGACGGCACCAGCGAAACCCGCGGCCTGCAGTACCACACGCTGTATAACAACACCGACAAATTCAACGGCGTCGCCGCCGGCCAAATCTTCGACAAGAGCGGTAACGCGCTGAAAGACAGCGCCGGTGTGACCTACATCACCGAAACGCCGGACGCCAACTCGCTGCTCAATCCGATCGCCGGCGCGACCGCCAGCACGCTGGGCGGCAACCCGCTGCATCTGGTCACCCACTTCGAATATCAGTGGCTCGACTCCAAGGGCAACGATATGTACGGCAAATTGCCGATGGCGATGAAGCTGGCCAAGGTCGACCAGAACAAGGCCACCGGCGACCTGACCGTTTATGACGTGAGCAACATCAGCATGGCCGGGGTCGACGGCTTGTGGATTCCCTGCGCCGGTTCGCTGTCGCCGTGGAACACCCACCTCGGTTCCGAGGAATACGAGCCGGATGCGCGCTGCATCGAGACCCCCACCGCCCATTCCGCCTGCACCGGTTCGACCAACAAGCTGGATGCGATGACCACCTATCTCGGTAGCGGCGCGACACCCAAGGCCTACAACTACGGCCTGACGCCGGAAGTGACGGTGAAGGCCGACGGCAGCGCCAGCGTGGTCAAGCACCGCGCCCTCGGCCGCCTGTCGCGCGAGAAGGCCCAGGTCATGCCGGACAACAAGACCGTGTTCCAGGGCGACGACGGCACCTACAACGTGCTGACCATGTTCGTCGCCGATACCGCCGGCGACCTGTCGTCGGGCACGCTATACGCCGCCAAGTGGAGCCAGACCAGCGCCAGTAACGGCGGCAAGGGTACGCTGCAATGGATCAAGCTGGGCAAGTCCACCGACGCCGCGATCGCGACGCTGGCGAACAGCCTGAAGTTCAGCGACATCTTCGATGCCCAGACCGCCACCAAGAACAGCAGCGGCAGCTATGACGCCGCCCCCGCCGGCTATACCCAGGTCATGGCCGGCCACAGCAGCCTGCTGGTGGAAAATCTGAAACTGAAGACCGGCATGGAAACCGCCGCGGCCTTCCTGGAAACCCGGCGCTATGCCTCGTTCAAGGGCGCCACCAGCGAGTTCGAGAAGTTCGAAGGCGTCGCGCTGAATGCCGCCGACAAGAAGGTCTATCTGGCGATGAGCCGGATCGGCAACGGCATGGAAGACAAGTCGGCCGACCCGATCAACCACATCAAGGTCGCCAAGCTGACCGCCGGCGGCGTCTACGAGATGAAGTTGGCCGCCGGCCAGACCGACTCCGACGGCAATGCCATCGCCAGCGACTACGTCGGCACCGAGCTGTCCGGCCTGGTGCTGGGCGAGGACATCGCCAAGGACGCAGTCGGCAACACCTGCGCGGTCGAGAAGATCTGCAACCCGGACAACCTCTGGTATTCGGAGAAGCTGCGCACCCTGTTCATCGGCGAAGACAGCGGCGCCCATATCAACAACTTCCTCTGGGCCTACAACGTCGACAGCAAGGCGCTGAGCCGCATCCTCAGCCTGCCGGCCGGCGCCGAGTCGACCGGACTGCAGGCCGTCGACAACAACGGTGGCTTCGGCTACGTCTTGTCCAACTACCAGCATGCCGGCGACTTCACCAGCGGCACCACGGCCGACCTCAAGGCCCGTCTGGCCCCGATGATCGATACCAAGAAAGCCGCCGTCGGCTATATCGGCCTCGGCAAGAGTTTGCCCTGATCGAAAAAATCGAGGGAGGAACTAACGGCGCCTGCGGGCGCCGTTTTTTTTCGCTACGCGCCCCGGCCGACCTGGATCGAGCCACTCACCCGGCCCTGGGCATCCACGCGCAGATTGGGCAGGCCCAGCTCGTCGAGAAACGCGCCTCCGTCCGGCATGCCCTTGAGCATCGCGATGGTCGAGGCACTGCCGGCGACCAGACAGGAATCGGCCAGCACGGTCACGGCCTGCAAGCCGTGCACGGGCCAGCCGCGATGGGGATTCAGGATATGGCAGTAGCGCTGGCCGTCGATCTCGATATAGCGCTCGTAATCGCCGCTGCTCGCCAAGGCCCCTTGCCGCATCGAGATGGCGGTCAGCATGCCGCTGTGCCGCGGATGGCGGATACCGACCAGCCAAGGCGCGCCGTCGGGCTGCGCGCCGAGGATATGGATATCGCCGCCCAGATTGACCAAGCCGGAAGCCATGCCGCGCTCGCGGCACAGCGCAGCGGCCCGGTCGGCAGCGTATTCCTTGACCACGCCGCCGAAGTCCAGCTCCATGCCGACATAAGGCAAATACAAACTCGGCCGCTGCCATTGCACCTTGGCCCAACCGACCAGCGGCAAGAGCTGTTCGATTTCGCCCGGCGCCGGCAAGCGGCCCGCCTTGAAATCCCACGCGCGGCGCAACACGCCGGAGGTGACGTCGAACAAACCGTCGCTATGATCATGGCAGGCGGCGGCATAATCCAGCAGCGCGGCGGTCTCCTCGTCGACCGTCACGGCCTGCACCCCGGCCGAGCGGTTGATCGCGCTCAGCACGCTGTCGTCGCGATAACGCGAATAGCGCCGTTCCAACCGGCGCACCTCGGCCTCGACCGCCTGCGCTACCTGCTGGGCCGGCCCGGACGATGGCGCATAGAGCTGCAACTGGTTGTCGCAGCCCATGGCATGGAAGGCGTGGGCGTAGAGCTTCATGAAGCCGGATTAGAAGCTGCGGCCGATACCCAAGTAAACGATCTTCGCATAGAGCGGTTCAATCCCCGGCGAGCCACCGCCACCCAGCTTGAGCGAAGATTTCTGCTGATAAAAATCGAAGCCCGCATCGAAGGTATAGCCGCCGGGCAGGACCTTGAGCACCTTGATGCCCGTCGTCAGCGCACCGAAGGCGCTCAAGCGCTGGTCGGCGGAATAGATGCTGCCGAAGGTGGCCGGCGGGAAACTCGGCTGGAAGAAATCGGCCGCGTTTTGCGTGTAATAGCGCAGGCTCGGCCGCAGCGTCCAGCCAGACCCCACCGGCTGATACCACGCCAACTCGACGGTGTGGGCGCGGATGCCCCAGTCGTTGCTGAAATAACGGTAGTCGGCATGCAGCGCGGCATCGAATTGCGGCACGTACTGACGATAACGGGTCAGCCATGCCAGTTGGCGCCGTTCGCGCGGACGCGCATCCAGCGGTTTATACGGGTCGGAAAAATAGCCCGTGCCATCGGAGAACGCCAGGTTCGACTGGACGATAGCCAGCGGCGTCAGCACTTGGGTGATGCCGACGAAATAGTCGCGCGTGGTGCGCGCTTCCTTGAGAAAGGGGTTGTTGGTGGAGCCGATATCGTCGGCGGTCAGCGCAAACCCCGCGGCATAGGTGGTATTGCGGTCGTCGCTGTCGACCCGCGCATCGAGGCCGGCCGAACGCGATAGATAGTCGTGCTCGGTCGAGACCGAACCGCTCAGGCCGAGGCTGAACTTCTCGAACAACCGGGTCAGCTTGGCGTCCATGGCCCGGCGAGTTTCGCCGATGCCCTTGCCGGAAGCGCCGCTCACAGTCGACAGGTACCACGGCGAAGCGCCGGAGACGCTGTCGTAAGTCATGCTGCCGCTCAACTCGGTCTTGTCGTCGAGCGCGGTGTCCAGCCAGGCCATCGGCGCGCGCACCCGAATGCGGTCGCGGTCTTTCTGATAATCCAGGTAGTCCAGGTATTTGATGCCGATCGTGGTTTGATCGGCCACGGTCGCGGCCTGAGCCAAGCCGGGCAAGGCCGCAGCCGCCGTCATCAGGGCCTTCAGGGTCTTCGACATAGCCAGCCCCCGCCCTAGTTGCAGCCGCAGCCGCCGCCGCCCACGCCGTAGCCGCCCGAGGCCGCTTCTTTGGCGCTGTAGACGTGCTGTTTGAAGTGAGCCTCCAAGGGATCGGGGTCGAAGGCCATGGCCGGCTTGGCGAGATAGCCCTTCTCCCAAGGTTGCACGGTGCTACAACCGCCGAGCAGCAACAACGTCAGCCACACTGCGGCGCGCTTCATTTACCGGCTCCTTCCAGCGTTTGGCGAATCAGGCCTTCCAACTCTTGCTTCTGGTCGTCGCGAAAACCGAGATGCACCTGGCGCACCTTGCCCTCGCGGTCGATCAGGTAGGAACTGGGCATGCCCTTCACTTGATAGATCGAGGCCGTCTTGCCCTGGTCGTCGAAGGCCACGGTGAACGCAGCGGGGTGCGCGGCCAGAAACGCCTCGGCATCGCTGCGCTGGCTATCCACGTTGACCGCCAGCACCTCCAGGCCCTGGCCGGCAAAACGCTGCTTCAGCTCGTTCATCCAGGGAAACGATTTGCGGCACGGGGCGCACCACGACGCCCAGAAATCCAGGTACACCACCTTGCCGCGATAGTCCGCCAGATGCACCGGACTGTTTTTCGCCGAGGCCAGGGAAAAATCGGGCGCCTGCTCACCGGGGCCCAAGGCCAGTGCGCCGGTGGCGGCCCCGGCAGCGGCCGCGACCAAGCACAGTGCGAGGATGCGTTTCATCATGTCTCCTTACAGGCCGGCCTGGGCCAGCCAATCGCTAATCGAGCCCAGATCGACCACGCCATTGGCGGGTTTGTTCGCATCGTAGTAGTAAACCCGGCCGTTCTGGGTAGCCAGGTAGACATTGGTATCGCTGTAATGGCGCAGGTAGTAGCCGGCCGCGCTTTGCGACGCAGCGCGCGGGCTCAACAGCGACGGCGCGGCACCCTCGGCCCAATTGAACAGACGGTCGGAATCGTTGCCGTTGGGGTTGGCGAGGTACGCTGCGATGTTCTGCAACTCGGCATCGCTCAGGGCAGACAGTATGGCCATGCCGCCCTTGTTTCGGCGAATCGCATCGCGTATCTGCGCCGCGCTATATGGCGCGATGAGCGGGCCGTGGCAACTGGCGCAATTGCCGTTGTAGCTGGTCTTACCGGCGTCCAGGCTGGCGGCTTGGCCGCTTGGCATGCCGACGGCACACGCGGCGGCAACGATGATCGCGGCGATGGTCGAATGGGTGCGCATCGAAATTCTCCTTAGGGTTTCATCAAGCCCGAACGGCCTTCGGCCGGCTTCGGGCATACCATAGCGGCATGGGCTCATCCTCGAAGCCCCCTCGCGAGAGGGCTCAGGCCCTGCTCAGCGCTTGTACGCGGCAGGTGTGGGAATTATCGAACACGACCCCACAAGAAAGATGGTCTTATTGGTAACAAGGTGTTACAGCCGATTACGACCGGAGAAACCGCGAATAGTGCGGCGCCATGCAGGCCCGGGCCGAAGCCGCGCTAAACTGGCGGCAACACAGCCTGGACGCGTATCGATGGACAACCTGCTGTATTGGATCGGCCTCGCCGCCGTCGCGGTGAACGCGCTCACCGGCGTGCTCGACGCCGGGCGCAAGCGCATGGACCTGGTCGGCGCGGTGATGGTGGGCATGGCCACCGCGCTGGGCGGCGGCACCGTGCGCGACATCCTGCTCCAGCGCCCGGTGTTCTGGCTGAGCGACCAGAGCTACCTGCTCGCCGCGCTGGCCACCACCGTCGTCGTCTTCTTCGCCGTGCGTAAACTGCAACTGCCGTCCCGGCTGTTCCTCATCCCCGACGCCATCGGCCTCGCCCTGTTCACCGTGGTCGGCACCCAGATCGCGCTGGACTGGCACGCCCCCTGGCTGGCCGCCAGCCTGCTCGGCATGACCACCGGCGTGGTCGGCGGCGTGCTGCGCGACGTGCTGTGCAACGAGGTGCCGCTGATCTTCGTGCGCGGCGAACTCTACGCCTCGGCCGCCTGGGCCGGCGCCCTGGTGCTGATCGGCCTGCAAACCTTGGCGGTGTCGGCGGTCACCGCCGCCTGGGCCGGCATGGCCGCCGTGCTCGGCATCCGCCTGGCGGCGATGGCGTTTCGGATTACCTTGCCAACCTATTCGGCCAAGGAGTGAGATTGACGTAGGGTGCGATCAGAGCCCGTAGCCTGGATGCAGCGCAGTGGAATCCAGGAGAAGCCCCCAAGACCCCGGATTCCATTTCATTCCATCCGGGCTACGCTTGCTCCACGCTTGCCAAGCAAGAAATTAGTTGCTTGATGTGACGCGACGTTTCGCCGCTGGCTTCCGAGGTGCTTTGCCAGCGGAACCGGGCTGCTCGGTCAGGCGACCGGTAACGTACTTGTGCAGGACACTGGCGATAAGCGTCTGGTACGGCACACCTTCCTCTAGGGCTTTGACCTGGATGTCGCTCAGATCCCCGGAGGACAGACGGATGTTCACTCGGCGGTCCTTGATTGCGGTGGCGCGAGCGGCGGCCTTGAACTTGGCGAGTTCGGCCTTGGTCGCAACAGACTTCAGCTTGCCTTTCTCAAAGGCGCTCAGGACTTCGAGTTCGTAGTCATCAATTCTCGGCATCGGCTTCACCTTGATTCAAATAGTCCCTCGTCGCCTTGCGACTTGGGATAACGGTTTTGAGGAAGAAGTAGTCTTCCTCTTCGACGAATGACACCAAGTACGCGTAGCTGTCACAGGCGACAACAAGAACGCGCTGCTTTGGGTATTTCGCTTGGTTCGGATGGGCCAATATATCCAGCAGTCCGCCGGACTCGATGGCGACCACAATGTTTTCAAATGAAACGCCCCGCTCAGTTCTGAGCACTTCATTCTTCTCGGCACCCCAGCGAAATGGCTTCATGGGGCCATCTTACGCCGCTGTGTGCCTATTGTCACCACGGCAAACTAATCGAACCAGGCCCCTTTAATTATGCGGATTACCTTGCTGACCTATTTGGCCAAGGAGCGACGCGGAGGTAGGGTGCGCCATGCGCACCAAGGCATGAATGGCGCGCGGAACGCACCCTACAAACCCCGTAGCCTGGATGTAGCGCGGCGGAATCCGGGGGCCACCCGAGGCCCCGGATTCCATTTCATTCCATCCGGGCTACGCTTGCTGGATTGCTATGTGTTCGAGTCGCTGGCTGAAGTCAGGAAGCTGACGGAGGACTGGTTATACCGCTATAACCATGAGCGGCCGCATGAGGCATTGGGCAGGGTTCCACCCGTAGCCTATCGCATGCAAAAATACCCAAACCCTCTACTTCTGACTGGCACGGAATAACGAGGAGGCTTCACATTGCACCGGATGTTTTCATACGGCGCAATAAGGATTGCGCCCTACGAGCTCTGTGGATTAGGGATTCTTTTTATTCGCCACAGCATTTTGAGCGAACTTTTCGATGGTATCGGCATAGCTTGCACACATTCCCTTCAAGATATCGGGTTTCATTCCCAAGAACCTTTCTCGTGCGTCAGTGCGTAATTTTGGGAGATAAGCCAATAGCTTTTGTTTTTGATCATCTTTCGCCATAGAGCTGATAATTTCTTCGCCCGTTGTTTGAGAATACGGAGATACAAGAAATGCGGTTTCATTCTTGTCCTTAAATTCAGGATACTTTTCCTCACATACTTGCTTTTGAATACGAAGCCCCTCGAAGAACCCGAGAGCCCAAAAGACTTCATCGCCAGATGGACTAGCAAAGGCAAGTTGTGCGGTTATAAGTGACAAACCTGCAATCAGTGAGAAACGGACGCGCATAATGAATATTCCTAACCTAAAATAGGTTTCCTAAATGGGGCAATATGTTGCCCCAAATGTGGGATGTAATAAGGGGACGGTGAGCCAAGCCTGTGCAACCATGCCGACCTCCCAGTCGATTTTTCTTGGATTAAACCCCTGCCTGCCGGCCCTGGCAAGCGCCGCATCGAACTGGCCGCCAAGCCTTTGCCACGGCTGTTTCCGCCCGATCCGCGGCGCCGGGAATGCTAAAAAAACAAGCATTTATTGCATAAAAGGCGCACACTGCGCAGTTCGGCACTCGTTCCAACCGCCACTCAGGCCTGCCGAGGCTTGCCCCGTTCCACCGGCGACCACTAGGAGTCCTTCAGATGCAACAGATTCTGCAGTTTTTGAAAGCCAACGGCGAGCGGCTCGACACCGAGATCGCGACGGGTACGGGGGTTTCGCTGAAAAACGTGCGCCAGCTCTTGTCGGAATTGTCGGCCCGGGGCGAGGTGATCATGTGCC
>JAJZTS010000006.1 GCA_021848725.1 Pseudomonadota bacterium | reverse complement strand
GGCGTGCCGCGAAAATAGGCCAGGCGCGGATAGCCATGGCCGGTCAGCAGCAGATAGGGATAGGACTTGTCGTCGCGGAACAGGATGTTGTAACGCGGCGCCAGGCCCTTGATCTGGTTGTTCTCCAACAGCAGCGCCTCAGCTTCGGACCGGGTCACCGTGATCTGCACCTCTTGGATGCGCGCCACCATGTGGCGGATGCGCGGCGACAGGTCGGACTTCTGGAAATAGCTCGACACCCGCTTCTTCAGGTCGCGCGCCTTGCCGACATACAGCACCTCGCCGCCCTCGCCCAGCATGCGATAGACGCCGGGGCGATTGGGCAAGGTCTTGAGCAAGGCGGCCGGGTCGAAGCCCGGGCCGGCGGGGTCGGCAGTTTCGGTCATGGGGGCCAGTTTATTGCAGTCTGGTGCGGATGGGCGCAGCGCTTGCCTGGCGAAGGAATGAGGCGTTTAATTCAGCGATGAAAACCGCCCCATGAGAAGCGGGGCAGATCAAAGACAGGGAGAACTGCCGGTGTATAACTTTTCGTATTCAGGCCAAGGCATTGAAACCACAAGCACAAACTCTGCCGTGAATAGTCGGATTGCACACCATTTGGTGTCTACATTACGTTAGGCATTCGGCAGAGAGCGTTCCAGATGGAGTCAAAAATGAGAAAAACCATCGGCATAGTAGCCATCGCTCTAGCATTGAACGCATGTGCTTCTCACACAGGCGTTGTGCCAATGGGTAGAGACACCTTTATGATAGCCAAGCAACAAGCCACTGGATTCCCGGGCCTTGGCAATATGAAAGCTGAAATAATTGCTGAAGCTTCACAGTATTGCGCGGCACAAGGCAAAGAACTTCAAATTGTTTCAACGCAAGAAACGCAGCCGCCTTATATTCTCGGAAATTACCCGCGCTCAGAAATTCTGTTTATGTGTCTGGCGGCTGGTAACCAAGAGCTGCAACGCCCGAAATTACAAAAGGCACCAGACACAGCCATTTAGAACTCATAGGGCGGCTTCGCGCAGCAAGCCGCCGAACGCGCGCCGCTCCGTCAAATACCGGTTATCAGCAAATCCAGCGCCGCGACGATTGCATCGCGTTGATGCGCCAGATCGGCGACCTTTGCCCCCATCTGTTTTTTGTCGATGCCCGCCAGTTGCGGCGTGAGCATGACGTATTGCTTGCCCCCGATCTCGAAGACCGGCATCAGGGTGTCGATGATCTTGCCTTTCATCGCCGAGGCCGGGCACAGCGGCACGACGACGCGCGTGCCCAAGTCCGCGACCAGATCGCTCTGTATATCGAGCAGCAGGGGGAAGGCCGCCCTGGCGGCTGGGTTCGGGTTTCGGTGCACGCCGAACTGCGGCATCAGAAGCCCCGCAGGCCGTCGCTGAATACGCCGTGCGTTTCGACGTGCTCGTTGTAGGCCTCGATGGCGGCCTTGTTCTCGGCCAGCCAGCGCTGCCGCTGTTTTTGCCTGACGGCCTCGGCCAGGGCCTGCTCCAGGGTGGCCGAGAGATTGATATCCAGGTCTTTGGCCTGGCTCAGCAGGTCGGCGCTGATGCTGAGGTTCGCCGCCTTTTTCTGGGCTGATGGGCGATGGTTGGCGCGCATTCGCGTTCTCCAAGACAATGCATGCGCATTGATTATACGCATATCCATGCGCTAGCCAAAAACCCATAGGGCGGCTTCGCGAAGCAAGCCGCCGGGGGGGGTTGATCGAGTTGTCGTCCCTCGCGCGGTTGATGCGCTAGACGGGCAGCACCGAGCGCAAACCTAGATGTTCGACGAAGGGATCGAAGTCGCGGTCGCTGTAGAGCAGGGGCACCCTGTTCTCGATGCAATAGGTGGCGATGACGGTGTCGATGGTTTTGCGCGCGGTGACGCCGGCCGCGCGCAGCGCGCGGAAGTTTTTCGCCGCCTGGACGGCGATGCGCTGCCCGGCCAGGTCGACGACGATCAGTGCGGTCAGCAACTTGCGGGCTTGGTTGAAGTCCTTGTCGCTGACGAAACCTTGCAGCACTTCGGTGAGGATCAGGTCGCCGGTCGCGACCAACTCCGTGCCGAGCAGCGAATCCAGCCGGTCGGTCTGAGGCGTGACGGTGCCCCGGAAGTAATCGATCCAGACGCTGGAATCGACCAGGATCACGCGTCCGTCCTCATCGCCTCAAGGTCGCCCTGCCAATCGAGCTTGCCGCGATAGCGCCGAATTTCTTCCTGCTGCCGGAGCCTGAGCAAGGTGCGCAAGCCCAGCTCGACCGCTTCCCGCTTGGTCTTCAAGCCCGTCGCCCGCAGCGTCTCTTGCATGAGCTTGTCGTCGATTACGATATTGGTGCGCATGATGTGTATCCTTTTGTACGGATTTACACATTCTAGGCCGGGGCCGCGGCCCCGGCAACCATCGCGAACTCGAGTTGGCGCAGCCTACTCCTCGTCCAGCAACGCCCCCGCAATCGCCCAATGCTCGTCCGGCAATCCATAGGGCGGCTTCGCGAAGCAAGCCGCCGAAAGCGCTTAGGCTTACAGCCCTCCGCCCGCCAAAGTCCATGCTAGCATTCGGCGCCTACCCATCTTGGAAAACAGAAAAATGCCGCTCTCGACTGCCCGCAAGCTGATCGCGGCTGGTTGGCTGGTGACTGGCCTATCCATCACCGGCCCCACCCTGGCCGCACCGGACGAAATACAGGTCTACAACGACGACATGGATGCGCCGGGCGACGTGGGCCTGGAGCTGCATATCAACTATGTGCCCAAGGGCGCCAAGACGCCGAGCTATCGCGGCGAGATGATCTCTAACCAGCGCTTGCAGGTCACGCCGGAGTTTTCCTACGGCTTCACCAAGGAACTCGAGGGCGGCCTGTACGTGCCCTTCGCGCTGTCCAGCGATGGCCGCTTCTACAACAACGGTCTACGTCTGCGCCTGAAGTACATCGCCGAGCAGCCAGAAAATAGCGCCTTCTTTTGGGGCCTCAACACCGAGCTCGGCTATTTCACGCGCCGGGTATCGGACAGCACCTGGGGCATGGAGTTGCGGCCGATCTGGGGTGTGCGCTGGAACAAATGGACGTTCGACATCAACCCGATCATCGACCTGCCGCTCTCCACCGGCGGCATCCGCGCCGCCGCTTTCGAACCGGCCGTCAAGCTGTCGCGCGAAGTCGCGCACGGCGTGGAGCTGGGTATCGAGCATTACAGCGGCCTCGGGCCGTTGCGCGACTTGTCGCCGGCCTCCCAACAGGAGCATAGCGTCTACGCCGTGGCCGACGTCGCGCTGAAGGGCATGGAACTCAACGTCGGTCTCGGCAAGGGCTACAAGAACACCGAAGACGAATGGGTGATGAAGGCGATCGTCGCCTTGCCCATCGACTAGTACTGCGACGAGGCCGGTCTAATCGCCCTCGTCCAGCAGTTCGCCGGCAATCGCCCAGTTCGCGTCCGGCAGTTCCTCGAAGGCGATATAGGTATAGCGCTTGGGCTTGCCGCCGACGCGTTCCAAGGTGTCGGTGATTTCTTCGGCGATCTGCTTTTTCTGTTCGCGGCTAAAGGTGCCGGCGAGCTTGATGGTGACGACAGGCATGGTCAAGCCTCCTGTTGGCTTCGTATTTGGGCGAACACGGCCTGGAACATTTCGGGCGTGAGCCGGCGGGTTTGGGTGTTGTAGCGGCTGCAGTGGTAACTGTCATAGAGCCGCCGACCGTCGGGCAGCACGTGCACGGCAGCGTGGCCGAAGGGGTGGTCCTTCAGCTTGAGGCCCAGGGCCCGGAGCACGGCGCCGTGGGCAATCTGCCCCAGGGCGAGCACCGCGGCCTGCTTCGGCAAGGCTTCCAGCTCGGCCTTGAGATAACCGTTGCAACGCTTGATCTCGTCCGGCGTCGGCTTGTTCTCCGGCGGCACGCATTTCACCGCGTTGGTGATGCGGCAGCCGATGAGTTGCAGGCCATCGTCGGCCGCCACCGACTGCGGCAGATTGGCATAGCCGAATTCGTGCAAGGTCTCATACAGCAACACGCCGGCATAGTCGCCGGTGAACGGCCGGCCGGTACGGTTGGCGCCATGAAAACCGGGGGCCAGGCCGACGATCAACAGGCGCGGATCGGCGTCGCCGAACGGTGGCACCGGCCGGCCGAAGTAATCGGGCCGCACGGCGCGGCAGTCGGCCAGGAAGGCGGCCAGGCGCGGACAGGCCGCGCACTGAGGCTCGAACCGGCTCAATGCAAATGCGCCGGCGGGCTGTCGTGCCCCTCCGGCATCTCGGCATGCACGCTCTCGCCCTCGGGGTTGGGGTAGAGCGGCGCGCCGCAATCGTCGCAGTATTCGAGCGGGAAACGCTGGCCGTGCAGGATCACCTCGCCGATGCCGGCCTCGCGCAGGATGCGCTCGATCTCGGTCGGCGTCTCGCTGCTCTCTTCTTCCGGGCCGAGCAAAGGCCAAACGACGCCGTGCACCAACTCGTCGGAGCCGGTCAGGGCAAAGCCGATGCGGTATTCGACCAGCCAGCGGTCGTAGAACGGCGCGATCACCGCGCGCATCAAGCCGGCCGGACTGCCCAACATGGCTTGCAGATAGGCCACGGCGGCGCGCAGAGCATAGGGTCGAATCTCGCGGTCGGCCTGGCGCCAAGCGGCGAAATAGGCATCGGGCAACAGCATCTCGAAGGCGCAGCCGGCCATGACCGCTTGCAAGTTCGCACTACCCTGCTCGCGCCATTGCGCCAGGGCCTGCTCGCGGCTGCCGTCGACCTCGTTCCAGCGGAACATCGGCCGGCCGGCCGGCACGGTCACAGCGACCAACAGATAGCGCACGTCGGAGACGAAGGCGGCGGTCTCCGGCATCTTCTTGGCCTCGATATTGAAGTCGCGATCCTCCACGGCGGCCGGCCACAATTGCTCGGCAAACTGCCAGGTCTCGCCATAGCCGCGCGGCAATTGGTCCGGGCTGAACAGGTAATCGACCACGGTAAAGCGCACGCCCTCGGCCAACACATGCGCCGCCAATTGCGCGCGCACGCCTTGCAACGCGGTCTTGGGTACGGCGCGCGTCGGGATGCTGTAGCGCGACCAGGCCAGGATCGGCAAAGCGAGCAGCAGGCCGGACCAGGCCTCGCCGTCGCCGACCGTCAAGCGGCTGCCTTCGGCCCCGGCCTCGATCAGGTCGGCCAGTTCGTCATAGGCGCGCGAGTGCGTCTCGTACAGCCGGTCGAGCGCCTGGTTGAAGGCCTCTTCGTCGCCGGCATGCAGCAACTTCTCGATCAGGGGCGTCAACTCGCCTTCCCAGAACGCGTCTTCGACGCGGCTGCCGGAATCGGCTAGCCCGGTGGCCAGCCAGGCCAGGCGCTCGGCATCGCGGCTCAGGCGGTGGCGGGTATAAAGGCGTCTACGTTTCATGTCGATTCCCTCGCGTTCGGCTAGACCTGGTGCAGTATATGAAATGGCTGGTCTTGCCGGTCGTGCGCCAGCTCCGGTTGCAGCGTCACGTGGCCGATGCCGTGTCGGGTGTTCAGGCATTGCCGGCTCTCGGCCAGCACGCGCGGCCAGTCCGCCAAGTTTTCCACGTCCAGATGGGCCGACAGCGCGATCTTGCCGGAGGACAGCGTCCAGATATGCAGATCATGCACCTCGGCCACGCCAGCAATCGTGGCCAGGTCGTGCGCCACCGCCTCGATGTCGATATGCGCCGGCACCGCCTCGAGCAGCACGTTGAGCGCCTCGGCCAGCAGCCGCCAAGCGGAAACCAGGATCAGGCCGGACACCACCAGCGACAAGATCGGGTCGATCGGCATCCAGCCGGTGAAATAGATCACCAGACCGGCGGCCAGGGCAGCGACCGAACCGAGCAGATCGCCCATCACGTGCAGCAGCGCGGCGCGGGTATTCAGCGTCTTCTCGCCATGGCTCAGCTGCCAGGCCACGCCGATGTTGACCAAGAGGCCGACGATGGCCACTACCGTGACCGTGCCGCCTTGCACCGTATGCGGCTGCGCGAAACGATTGACCGCCTCGACCCCGATGAACCCGACCAGACCGAACATCAGCAGCGCATTGGCCAAGGCGGCGATGATCTCCAAACGCACCAAACCATAGGTGTGACGCTTGGACGGCGGCCGCCTGGCCAGCCAGGCGGTCAAGGCGGCCAGGCCGAGCGCGGTGGAATCGGTCAGCATATGGCCGGCATCGGACAGCAGCGCGAGCGAGCCGGAGAAGTAGCCGGCCACCGCTTCAACCAGGGCAAAGGACAGCGTGAACATCAGCGCGCCGGTCAGATGGGTATGGCCGCCGCCGTGGCCGAGATGGTGATGGGCGTGGTCGGTGCCACGGTCGAGGGAAAGGTCGTTATGTGTTTCCACAGTAGTCCGTCGGATCGTTGAAGGCCAAATCGGCGTCGACCTCGCCCAAACCGGCGAGGTGGTGCACCGCATTCATATAACGTGCGCTCTCGTGCAACGTGACTCGGTCCGGCGCGTGCGGCCGGCCATGCATGCGTGCCAGGCGTACCAGCGACACCGGTGCCGGCTGGCGTTGCAAACGGGTCAGCACCTCGTCCACCAGCTCGGGATGGTTGCACAGCAGGGCCATGTCGCAACCGGCGTCGAGCGCCGCGCGCACGCGCTCGACCGCATTGCCGGCGACGCTAGCGCCGGCCATGGCCAGGTCGTCGCTGAAGATCACGCCCTCGAAACCGAGCCGGCCGCGCAGGATGCCCTGCAGCCAGCGGCGGGAGAAACCGGCCGGCTTGTCGTCCACCTTGGGGTAGATCACGTGTGCCGGCATGATCGCGGCCAGACCCCAGTCGAGCATCTGGCGGAACGGGATCAGGTCGGCGAACTCCAGGTCCTCCAAGGGCCGCTCGTCGACCGGGATCGCGACATGCGAGTCGGCCGCGATATAGCCGTGGCCGGGGAAGTGCTTGCCCACCGCGTTCATGCCCGCTTCGTGCAGGCCCAGCATCAGGGCATGGGCCAGTTCGGCTACCGCCTGCGGGTTGCGGTGGAAGGCGCGGTCGCCGATCACGCTGCTGGCGCCGTAATCGAGATCGAGCACCGGGGCGAAGCTGAAATCCACGCCGACCGCGCGCAGCTCGGCGCCCATGACATAGCCGGCGTCCTTGGCCAGGCGCTTGGCCCGCACCGGGTGGGTGTCCCACACCGCGCCCAACGCGCGCATCGGCGGGATCGGCGTGAAGCCGTCGCGAAAACGCTGGACCCGGCCGCCCTCGTGATCGACGCCGATCAGCAGGTGCGGGCTGCGCAGCGCGTGGATCTCGCGGGTCAGCGCGGCGACCTGCTCCGGACTCTCGTAATTGCGCTTGAACACGATCACGCCGCCGACCAGGGGGTGGCGCAGGCGGCGGCGGTCGTCGTCGGACAACGCGGCGCCGGCCACGTCGATCATCAGCGGGCCGAGCGGCATGTGCAATCCTGGAAAACTCATGCGGCCTCCAGCACGACGAAGGCGAGCGCATGCTCGCGTTCGTCGCTGATGCTCAGATGGGCACGGCCGACGCCTTGCGCGGCCAGCCAGCCCTGCAACTCGGCGGAAAAAACCAGCTCGGGCCGACCCAAGTCGTTGTGACCGACCCCCACGCTGGTGAGATGCACGGGCGAGCGCATGCCGGTGCCGGCCGCCTTGGCGAAGGCCTCTTTCGCCGCGAAGCGCTTGGCCAGGAAGCGTGCCTTGTCCTGTACGGATTCGTAGCCCGCGTGTTCGCCCGGCGCCAGGATGCGCTGCGCCAGGCGCTCGCCGTGGCGGGCATGCATGGCGCGCATGCGCTCGATCACCACCATGTCCGTGCCGACGCCGAAGATCATCTACTGCTTCCGTGCTGAAAATTTCGGCGATTATACGGCCCTCCAGCATCGCTTTTGGCGATAATTGCGCCTCTTCGCCTCGCTTATTCGGGATATGCCATGGTCGACAAACAAGACATCCTCGACGCCTTCAACTTCCGCCACGCCTGCAAGGAGTTCGATGCCGGCAGAAAGATCGGCGCGGATGATTTCGACTTCATCCTGGAAACCGGCCGCTTGTCGCCCAGCTCCTTCGGCTTCGAGCCCTGGCGCTTTGTCGTCATCCAGGACATGGCCCTGCGCGAGCGCCTGCTACCGGTGACTTGGGGCGCGAAGAAGCAATTCCCCACGGCCAGCCACGTCATCGCCATCCTGGTGCGCAAGAGCGACATGCGCTACGACTCGGACTATCTGCAGCACTTCATGCATGACGTAAAACACTTGTCCGCCGAGGCGATCCAGGCCCGCACCGGCGTATTCAAAAAATTCCAGGAATCCGACTTCAAGCTGCTGGGCGATGAGCGCATTCTGTTCGAATGGGCGAGCCGCCAAGCCTATATCGCGCTGGCCAATATGATGACCGGCGCCGCACTGATCGGCATCGACTCCTGCCCGATCGAGGGCTTCGACATGGACGGAGCGGAAAAGGTGCTGAGCGACGCCGGCATCCTGAACCCGGCGCATTTCGGGCTGGCGGTCATGGTCGCCTTCGGCTACCGCAAGAACCCACAGCCGGAAAAGACCCGCCAGGCCATGAGCCAAGTGGTGCAGTGGGTCGAGTAAAAACGACAGCTTGGCCCAGCCGGGGTGCGGCTTTCGCACCGATTATCGCTGCGCCGTTGCCCTAAGGGGGCGATTTCCGCGATAATCGCCGCCTTCGCACTCGTGCCCGGGTGGCGGAATAGGTAGACGCACGGGATTCAAAATCCCGCGCCAGCGATGGCGTGCCGGTTCGATTCCGGCCTCGGGCACCACTCTCTCAAACAACGGGTCTTCCGGTCTCGCACGACGCGACGCCCACCCCCGATGAAAACCGCCGATTTCGACTACGCCCTCCCGGAAGCACTGATCGCCCGGCACCCCTTGCCCGAGCGCACGGCCAGCCGGCTGCTGCACGTCGATGGACCGCATAGGCGCTTCGCCGACCGGCTGTTCGCCGAACTGCCCGAGTTCTTCCGGGCCGGCGACCTGCTGGTGTTCAACGACACCCGCGTGATCAAGGCCCGGCTGTTCGGCGAGAAAGAAACCGGCGGCCTGATCGAGGCCTTGATCGAGCGGGTGCTGTCCGAGCACGAGGCCATCGCCTTCATCCGCGCCAGCAAGGCGCCCAAGCCCGGCATGCGGCTCAAATTCGCCGGCGCCATCGAGGCCGAAGTGGTCGAGCGCAGCGACGACCTCTACCGCCTGCGCTTCGACCCGAGCAAGACCGTGCTGGACTGGCTGGCGGCCTACGGCGAACTGCCGCTGCCGCCCTATCTGGAACGCCGGCCAGAACAGGCGGACGAGGCCCGCTACCAGACGGTCTATGCCCGCGCGCCGGGGGCCGTGGCCGCCCCCACCGCCGGTCTGCACTTCGACCGGACCATGCTGGCGGCACTGCAAGCCAAGGGCGTGGAAACCGCCTACGTCACCCTGCACGTCGGGGCCGGCACCTTCCAGCCGGTGCGGGTGGACAACATCGCCGAGCACAAGATGCACAGCGAACTGTACGACGTGCCGGCCGCCACCGTAGCCGCGGTCGAATTGGCCCGTGCCCGCGGCGGCCGGGTCACGGCGGTGGGCACCACCAGCCTGCGCGCCCTGGAATCGGCCGCCCGCTCGGGCCACTTGACTGCCGGCCAAGGCGAGACCGACCTGTTCATTACCCCCGGCTACACATTCCGCGTGGTCGAGCGGCTGATCACCAACTTCCATCTGCCCCGCTCCACCCTGCTCATGCTGGTTGCCGCCTTCGGCGGCATGGACTTGATGCTCGCCGCCTACCGGCATGCGGTGGAACAACGCTACCGCTTCTTCAGCTATGGCGACGCCATGTTGATTGAACGCGCCGACGACGCCGGCTAGAATGCTATCAATTTGCTAGCAACTGGAGCCCGCCATGGCCCAAGTCCTCGTCCGCAATCTCGACGACAGCGTGGTCGAACAATTGAAGGCCAACGCCGCCCGACATCATCGCTCGTTGGAGGCCGAGGTGCGCTCGATCCTGGAAGAAACCGCCCGCCGCCAGCGTTTGCGCCAGGAAATCGCGGCCGAGCTGGCGCAATTCCGCGCCCGCCAGCAGCCCAACCAAACCGACAGCGCCGACCTGATCCGCGAAGACCGGGAACGCTGATGGCCTGGGTGGTCGATGCCTCGGTCGCGGCCAAGTGGCTGTTCGCCGAACCGTACAGCGCACAGGCCGCGGCGCTGCTCACCGGCGACGAAGACCTGCTCACGGTCGACCTGCTGTTTGCCGAGATCGGCAACGTCGCCTGGAAAAAACTCGACCGAGAAAACCTGAGTTACCAAGACGCCGCCCACGCCCTGGCCGACCTGCGCGAGACCGCGCTTGCCGTCCATCCCGTCGCCGAGTTGATGGAACAAGCGCTCAAGATCGCGCAAGGCCACCGGCGCAGCTTCTACGATGCCAGCTACCTGGCCTTGGCCGTGCGCGAAGGCGCGCCGCTGATCACGGCCGACCAGCGCTTCTACAATGCCCTTGCCGAGACCCCTCTGCGCAGCCATATGCGCTGGATCGGCGATTATCAGGAAGACTCCCCTTGAAATTCGACCTGCTCGGCCGCGACGGCCAGGCCCGGCGCGGCCGGCTGACCACCGCCCACGGCGTGATCGAGACCCCGGTGTTCATGCCGGTCGGCACCTATGGCGTGGTCAAGTCGCTGACCCCGGACGAGGTGCGGGCGCTGGGCGCCCAGATCGTACTGGGCAATACCTTCCACCTCTGGCTGCGGCCGGGGCTGGAGGTGATCGCCACCCACGGCGGCCTGCACGGCTTCATGGGCTGGGACGGGCCGATCCTGACCGACTCGGGCGGCTTCCAGGTCTACAGCCTGACCCACCTGCGCAAGATCAGCGAGGAGGGCGTGCGCTTCGCCTCGCCGCTGAACGGCGACCGGCTGCTGCTCACCCCCGAGAAAAGCATGGAGATCCAGCGCATACTGAACTCGGACATCGTCATGATCTTCGACGAGTGCACGCCCTACCCGGCCGACCGCCAGACTGCGCGGGTATCGATGGAACTCTCGCTGCGCTGGGCCGAGCGCTCGAAGGCCGCCCACGCCGGCAACGCCAACGCCCTGTTCGGCATCGTCCAGGGTGGCATGTACGAGGACTTGCGCGACGAATCGCTGGCGGCCCTGAGCCGCATCGGTTTCGACGGCTATGCCATCGGCGGCCTGTCGGTCGGCGAGCCGAAGGCGGACATGGAGCGCATCCTGAGCCACACCGCGCCACGCCTGCCCGAGGACAGGCCGCGCTACCTGATGGGCGTGGGCACGCCGGAAGACCTGGTCTATGCGGTGGGCAAGGGTATCGATATGTTCGACTGCGTCATGCCCACCCGCAACGCCCGCCACGGCGTGCTGTTCACCCGCCACGGCGACCTGCGGATCAAGAACGCCAAATACCGCAGCGACCTGGGGCCGATCGACGAGACCTGCGACTGCTACACCTGCCGCCATTTCAGCCGGGGTTATCTGCACCACCTGTTCCGCACCGGCGAAACTTTGGCGGGCCGGCTCAACTCCATCCACAACCTGCACTACTACCAGACCCTGATGCGGGAGCTGCGCGAGGCGATCGAACAGGGCCGCCTGGCCGCCCATATCGCGGCCTTCACAGCCCAGCGCCAAAAAGGGGCCTGAGGGCCGACATGGCGGGCTTAGGCCTTAGATGGCCAGGGCCAGCGTGTTAGAATCGCGCTTTATTTATCCAGCCGTAGATTGGGAGAACCCGTAATGATCAGCCTGGCCCACGCCGCCGACTCCGCCGCCCAGCAGCCCGACCCGCTGATGAGCTTCCTGCCGCTCATCGTGATCTTCGTCCTGTTCTGGTTCATGATCATCCGGCCGCAGATGAAACGCGCCAAAGAGCAGAAGAAAATGCAGGAAGACCTGCAAAAAGGCGACGAGGTCATCACCACCGGCGGCCAACTGGGCAAAGTGGTCAAGATCAGCGACCAGTACGTCACCCTGGACATCGGCGGCGGCACCGAGAGCATCTTCCAGCGCGCCACCATCCAGACCGTGCTGCCCAAGGGCACGATCAAAGACCTGTGATGCGCGCAGCGTGAGGGGCGAAACCATTCGCTCCTCACGCCAACTGCCTCATCCCCGACCCTTCTCTCCTCACGCAAAATGAACCGCTACCCTCTCTGGAAGTATGTCGTCGTCGGCGTGGCCATGGTGCTCGCGCTGCTCTACACCCTGCCCAACTTCTTCGGCGAGGTGCCGGCCGTGCAGGTTCAGCCGACCCGCAGCAGCCAGAAGGTCGATACGGCGCTGATGCAGCAGGTCGAGGCCGGCCTGGCCCAGGCCGGCCTCAAGGCGGACGGCCTGTCGATGGACACGCATAGCATCAAGGCCCGTTTCGCCGACACCGACAGCCAGATCAAGGCCAAGGACGTCCTGCAAACGGCCCTCGGCCCGAACTACACCGTCGCGCTCAACCTGCTGCCGGCCTCGCCGCAGTGGCTGACTAACCTCGGTGCCTTGCCCATGTATCTGGGCCTGGACCTGCGTGGCGGCGTTCACTTCCTGCTGCAAGTGGACATGCCTAAGGCCTTGGAAAAATCGGCCGAGCGCTACCAAGGCGACATCCGCACCTTGTTGCGCGAGAAGAAGGTGCGCTATGCCGGCATCGACCGCGAGCGCGCGACGGTCGAACTGCGCTTCCACGACGCCGCCATCCGCGACGAGGCACGGCACGCGATCGAAAGCGCCTTCCCCGAATTGGAATTGAGCGACAGCACCCGCGGCGAAGAGCAAGTGCTCACCGCCACGCTAAGCAAGCCGGCCCAGGTCAAGACCCAGGAGTTCGCGCTGCAGCAAAACCTGACCACCCTGCGCAACCGGGTCAACGAACTGGGCGTGGCCGAACCGGTGATCCAGCAGCAGGGCGTCGATCGCGTCGTGGTGCAACTGCCCGGCGTACAGGACACGGCCAAGGCCAAGGAAATCCTCGGCCGCACCGCGACCCTGGAAATTCGCCTGGTCGACGACGAGGTCATGCAAGACCCGGCCCGGGTGCAGGCCGCCACAACCGGCCAGCTGCCGTTCGGCGACGAGCTCTATTACGAGCGCAACGGGGTGCCGGTGCTGGTGAAGAAGACCGTGGTGCTGACCGGCGAATACATCACCGATGCCCAGCCCGGCTTCGACAATCAGACCAGCCAGGCCGCGGTGCACGTGAACCTGGACGGCCGCGGCGCCCGCATCTTCAAGAACGTCACCCGCGAGAACGTGGGCAAGCGCATGGCCATCCTGCTGATCGAGAAGGGCAAGGCCGAGGTGATCACCGCGCCGGTCATCCGCGAGGAGATCGGCGGCGGCCGAGTGCAGATCACCGGCATGGATTCGCCGCAGGAGGCCTCGGACGTCGCGCTGCTGCTGCGCGCCGGCGCCCTGGCCGCGCCGATGGAGATCGTCGAGGAACGCACGGTCGGCCCGTCGATGGGGGCCGACAACATCGCCAAGGGCTTCCACTCGAACATCTGGGGCTTCATCGCGGTGGCGGCATTCATGATCTTCTACTACCGCGTATTCGGCTTGTTCTCGGTGACGGCGCTGGCGGCCAACGGCCTGCTGTTGGTGGCCATCCTGTCGCTGCTGCAAGCCACGCTCACTCTGCCCGGCATGGCGGCCATCGCCCTGACCCTGGGCATGGCGATCGACGCCAACGTGCTGATCAACGAGCGCATCCGCGAGGAACTGCGCGGCGGCAACTCGCCGCAGGCCGCGATCTCCGCCGGGTACGAGCGCGCCTTCGGCACCATTTTGGATTCCAACATCACCACCTTCATCGCCGGTATCGCGCTGTTCTGGCTGGGGTCCGGCCCGGTGCGCGGTTTTGCGGTGGTGCTCTGCCTCGGCATTCTGACCTCCATCTTCAGCGCGGTGACCGTCTCGCGCGTCCTGGTCAACCTGACCTACGGCCGCCAAGCACGCCTCGCCAAACTCATCATCTAAGGGCGACGCCATGATCGAGTTCTTCAAGCTCAAACGCGACATCCCGTTCATGCGCTATGGACGGGTGACCACAACGATCTCGCTGCTGACCTTCGCGCTGGCCATTTGGGCCTTGTCGGCGAAGGGCCTGAATTTCGGCGTCGACTTCACCGGCGGTACCGTGCTCGAAGTGACATACAACCAACCGGCGCAGATCGAGCGCATTCGCCATGCCTTGGAGCAGACCGGATTGACCGAGATCACAGTGCAGAACTTCGGCTCGGCCCGCGACGTGCTAATCCGCTTGCCCAACAAGACCGGCCTGACCGGCTCGCAGGCGAGCGAACACATCATGGCCGCGCTACGCGCCGACAATGCCCAGGTAGAACTCAAACGGGTGGACTTCATCGGCCCGCAGGTCGGCAAGGAACTCTACGAGAACGGCTCGCTCGCCTTGCTGGTGGTCTGCCTCGGTATCATGGTCTACCTGGCGCTGCGCTTCCAATGGAAGTTCGCGCTGGCCGCGATCATCGCCAATATGCACGACGTGGTCATCATCCTCGGCTGCTTTGCCTTCTTCCAATGGGAGTTCTCGCTGACCGTGCTGGCCGGCGTGCTGGCGATCCTGGGCTATTCGGTGAACGAGTCGGTGGTGGTGTTCGACCGGATCCGGGAAAACCTGCGCAAGATGCGCAAGGCCAACGTGGCCGAGATTATCGACAATGCGATCACCACCACCATGTCGCGCACGGTGATCACCCACGCGATGACCCAGACCATGGTGCTGTCCATGTTGTTCTTCGGCGGCGAGGCGCTGCACTACTTCGCGCTGGCGCTGACCATCGGCATCCTGTTCGGCATCTATTCCTCGGTGCTGGTGGCCAGCCCGATCGTGCTCTGGCTCGGTGTGTCGCGTGACGACTTCGTCAAGCCGAGCAAGGCCGAAGCCGGTACCGACGGCGCCGTGGTCTAAGCCCGCGCCGCGACATGGACATCCTGCCGCAACTGCTCGACCTCGTCTTGCACCTGGACGCGCACCTGGCGGCCTTCGTCGCCGACTATGGCGCCTGGGTCTATGCCCTGCTGTTCGCGATCGTGTTCATGGAGACCGGGCTGGTGGTCACCCCGTTCCTACCCGGCGATACCCTGTTGTTCGTGGCCGGCGCCGTGGCCGCGGCCGGTGGCATGGACCTGCCTTGGCTGATGGCCACCCTGATCGCCGCCGCGCTCTGCGGCGACAACGTGAACTTTTGGGTTGGCCGCCTGCTCGGCCCTCGCATCTTCCGGCACGAATCCAACCGTTGGCTGAAGCGGGAAAACCTGGAGCGCACCCACGCCTTCATGGAGCGGCACGGCCTGAAGGCCATCGTCATCGCCCGCTTCGTACCGCTGGTGCGCACCTTTATGCCCTTCGCCTGCGGCATCGGTCGCCTGAGCTACCCCCGCTTTATTGCCTTCAGTCTGCTCGGCGCGGTGCTTTGGGTCGGCTTACTGGTGCCGGCCGGTTTCCTGTTCGGGAACCTGGCCTGGATCAAGGCCAACCTGACCGCGGTCATTCTGTTGATCGTGCTGCTCTCCCTGTCGCCCGGCCTTTTGCAATACCTCAGGCAGCGGCGCGCCGCCTGACAGGCCGCGCCCCTCGAAAGGCACGCGCTTTTGCGCCATTTGTGGCGTCATTTGCACAACTTTCTGCAGCAAATGCCGATTTGTTGCAGAGCGGGCTTCACAAGATCGGCTAGATTTCGTATTAGATAACTTTTTATCTACTGATTGGCGCCCGACTTGCCGCTCGATTCAGCCCAACCCAAGATGCCCGATGTGGCATTCGCCCCTGGCACGCCGTCGCTCGATTCACTGACCGGCCTGCTGGACCGCGAGGGTTGCGTGCGCGCCGTCGAAGAGCTGATGCGGCATGTGCGCGACCCCAAGCACCCGGTCGCCGTGTTCTGGCTCAATATCGACCGCTTCAAACAAATCAACGACTCCTTGGGCCACCTGGCTGGCGACAGCGTGCTCGCCGAGTTGGCCAATCGGCTAGCGCTGGCCAGCGGCAACCAAGGCCGCTTGGCCCGCATGGGGGGCGACGAGTTCGTGCTCGTGGTGGATAACTGCGACCGGGCCACGGCCGAACACATCGCACGCGATCTGCTGGCAACCATGTCCCATTCCTTGGATGTGGGCAATATGCGGCTATACCCCTCGGTCAGTATCGGCATCGCCTTGTCCTTGGCGCAAGAAAACGCGCGCGAACTGCTGGAGCGAGCCGACACCACCCAGCTCGAGGCCAAGCGCTATGGCGGCGCCCAATTCCGCTTCGCCGGCGAAGACCTGCAACCTGGCCGCCTGGGCAAGCTGCTCGCCCGCGAAGAGCTGGAGGTCGAAGAGGCCTTGCACGTTGCCCTGGAAAACGGCGGCCTCACCCTGAATTACCAACCCATCCTGCGGGTGGCCGACAACAGCCTCGAAGCGATCGAGGCCTTGATGCGCTGCAATTGCGAGGGCACGATGATCCCGCCCGGCCGCTTCATCCCGGTCGCGGAAAAGACCGGCTTGATCGTGCGCCTGGGCGAATGGACCCTGCTGACGGGGGCGCGCTTTGTCGCCCACATGCTGGAGACTGGACGGCGGGTGAAACTCGCGGTCAACGTCTCGCGTGCGCAGTTGACTGCACCCAAGTTCACCCAAGCGCTCTATGCCGCCCTGGCTTGTTCGAACTGCCCACCGGAATTGCTGGAACTGGAGATCACCGAGTCCTTGTTCATGGATAACTCCGACGTGGTCCAACGCAATATCCACGCCGCGCTCGATGCCGGCTTTCCATTGGCGATCGACGACTTCGGCACTGGCTATTCTTGCCTGGCGAGCCTGAAGGACCTGCCGGCGAAGAAGCTGAAGCTCGACCGCGCCTTCATCGTCGATCTGCCGCATAACGCGCGCTCGTTCGCCATCGCCCGCGCCATTGTCCATCTCGCCTTGGATCTAGACATGACCGTGGTGGCCGAAGGCGTGGAGACCGCAGAGCAATACCAAATACTCGAAGAGATGGGAGCCACTGCCATCCAAGGCTATTACCTGGCCAGACCCATGGCCGAGGATAACCTGGACGATTGGCTAGCACAAAGAGGTGCCGCACAATGAATTCATCTGCCCAAGCCGCGCCGACCGACGACGCGAACAAACTCGACAGCCAGCTCGAGGCCACGCTCAAGGAGATCGGCATTCCGCCTCGCCCCGCGATCCTGGAAGAGATCAGCCGGGAAATGCGCAGCGACGACCCCGATTTCAACCGGGTCGCCAACCTGATCAGCCGCGACGTCGGGCTTGCCGCCAGTTTTTTGAAAACCGCCAATTCGCCGTTCTACGGTTACCGCCATAAGGCCCGCACCGTGCGCGACGCCCTGGTCATCTTGGGCCTGAACGTCGCCGGCCGCACCATTGCCGGCCTGATTCTGCGTCATGTCCTGCCCGGCGGGCAGAACATGGAACGGTTCTGGGATGCCTCCGACCGCACCGCGCAGCTTTCCGCTTGGCTGGTGCAGAAGGTCGGCAAAATCCCCGACGCGCAGAGCGACGACGCCTACACCTACGGCCTGTTCCGCGATTGCGGCATCCCGATCATGATGCGCAAGTTCGAGAACTACCCGGCCATTCTGACCGAGGCCAACAACGACGCCGACCGTCCCTTCACCGAGGTGGAAGAGGCCCATCTGCCGACCAACCATGCCCTGGTCGGTTGCTTGCTGGCACAAAGCTGGTGGTTGCCGGAAGCAACCTGCCTCGCCATCCGGCATCAGCACGACTATGTCCTGATGCGGGCCGGCCTGCACTCGCTGCCGGCCGCCAGCCGGCGCCTGATTGCGATCGCGCAATTGGCCGAATGGCTACTGCAGAACGCCACCGGCATGAACAAGACACAAGAATGGACAAAGATGGGCGAGGCCTGCCTGGCCCAGCTCGGCCTGACCGAGGCCGATTTGCCTGGCCTGCTGGATGAGGCCAAGCTTTTTCTTGAAGAGACCTACAACGCGGCTTGAGCTTCGGCGGCCTGCCGTGCTCAATGCACTTCGATCGTGTGCTCCAACGCGATGTTTTGCTTGGCCGTTTCGATGATTAGATAAGCCACCCAAGTCCCGCTCTGTTGCGGTTCGACACGAATCGAATAGTTGCCTTGGCCAAGCCGCAGCATGGGCGACACCGCGCCGGCCTTCTGGCCTGGCCGGCCCAAAGCCAAGCCTAACCTTGTCGGGTCCACGCCCTGATTCGACTGATCGCGCAACTTCACGATGACCTCACCCTCATGCAATGTGCTGAGACGGTCCAGGCCTTGTACTTCCAAGGTCCAACCCAGGCTAGCCAATGCATGATCGGCCTTGAGATGCTGGCCGATACCCTTGGCCGCCTCCTGATCGTGTTCGACCACGCCGGCGAAACCGGTATGCACATCCTTGCCCCGAGCATTCGGCAAGAACCATTGGGCCACGGCCAGCGGCAGGCCATGGGTGGAGATGTAGGCCAGACCGCCGAACAAGACGCTGACGCTCAGGAACAGGCCGACGATCAGCTTGGGCGCCCAATGCAGATGCTGCGCCTTGCGCGTATCGTAAAGTTGCGCCAACACCACGGCCACGGTTGGATAGGCCACCAGATGGATCGACACCACATCCAGCCCCGGCCAGTACATCACGGCATAGACCATATAGGCGAAACCCATGCCGCCGGAGGCCGCGACCGCCGCCCAGAAATTTCCGACGCGGAGATAGCGCAGACCACCATAAACGAGCGCGGTCAGCAGCATGCCACCAAACAGGGTGTAGAACAGATTCATGGCTATGGTCTCGGTTATTTGGCGAAGAAGCGCGCCTCGTCGGTCACGCTTTCGCCTTGACTGTTGCGAATGACGAACTCGAAATGGTCCAAATTGCGGGCACGAACCGGATCGAGCTTGACGCTGGCCTGGACGATGACGCTCTTGCCATTCTTGATCGTGACCCGGCTGAAGCTGCCAATGTCCAAGGCACCGACAGGCAAGCCACGGGCTTCGATCGAATAGGTTTCTTCCAGGCCGGAAATGTTGGTCAGACGGATCTGGTAACGATTGCGGATGCTGCCGTCGGACAGGGTGACGAATAGCGGCTGCCGGATCTGCTGCACGCTGTGCTCGAAACTCTGCCGGGTCGCGATGCTATAGATCAGATAGGCCGTCATCAGCACCACCGACGCGCCATAGCCCAGCACCTTGATGTTCTTCCATTTGATCTGCAGCTCCGGCTTGGGCTGTGGCAAGGCGAGATTGGTCTCCGAATCGTAGCGAATCAGGTTCTTCGGATAACTCATCTTCGTCATGATGGTGTTGCAGGCGTCGATGCAGAGACCGCAAGAGATGCACTTGAACTGCATGCCTTGGCGGATATCGATGCCGACCGGACAAACCTGCACGCACAGGCCGCAGTCGATACAGTCGCCATGGCCCTGTGCGTGCCGCTCCTCCAGGCTACGCAAGCCCGCACGGGCGGTGGCCCGGCCGTTACTGCCCTCGCCGCGGGCCTTGTCATAGTGCACCGACAACGTGCCTGGGTCGTACATCGCGCTTTGGAAGCGGCCGTAGGGGCAGATGAACATGCAGACGTGTTCGCGCAGCATGCCTGCCGCCATATAGGTGGTGATGGTCAGCGCCAACGTAGCGATATAGGCCGCACCGGCGGCTTGGCCGGTAAAGAATGCCGACACCTGATCCGGCGCGTAGCCGAAATAGAGCACGAAGGTCAGCGCCGTCCAGAACGACAAGGCCAGCCAGAGCAGACGAGTCAGACCGACCTTGATCAGTTTTTCCCGGTCACGCCATGGCCGGTTCATCAGGTTCAGCCGCTTCGGCCGCTCGCCCTGGATCAAATGCTCGATCCAGATGAAGGCATCCGTCCACAAGGTCTGAAAGCAGAAATAACCGCAGAAGGCGCGACCAACCAGGGCCGTCACGAAGAACAGGAAGACCGCGGCGATGAACAACAAGAGCGCAAGCCAGAATACCTCTTGCGGATGCACCACCAGATCGAACAGCATGTAGCGTCGACCCGGGATATCGAACATCACCGCCTGCGGCGCGCCGTCCAACCGATGCCAGGGCAACCAAGGCAGGCCGAAATAGACCACGTAGCCTAGCAGTAGAACAACGGTCTTGAAATTCCTGAACGGCCCTTTGATCGAGCGCGGCACGATGGGGATACGTTTGGCGTAAAGCTCTTGCGATGTCGAAGAATCTGGCACTAATGCGCGTCCTACAAAATCAAAACCCCGGCGTGCCGGGGTTTATCGGGTTCCAGACCGGAAGCTGGGCCTTACTTGCCGCCGCCCAACTCGTGGACGTAGACCGTTAACAGCTTGATTTGTTCCGGCTTCAAACGGCCTTCCCACACCGGCATCACACCGCGGTTCAGGCCGGTGGTGATGACGCTCTTGACTGCGGCAACCTTGGCCGCCTCATCCTTGGCGCCCGGGACGTCGGCCCACAGCCAGACCTTGTCGGTCAGGTTGGCCGAACCGACCACCTGGCGGCCCTTGGCGTTGTCGCCATGGCAGTAATAACAAGCCGCCGTATGGGAATGGAACAGCTTGTTACCTTCGGCGGCCTTGACGGCGTTGACCTTCTCGCCCGACAGGCTCAACACATAGTTGGCCAGGGCATCGATCTGAGCCGGCTCCAGCGATTCGCCAAAAGGCGGCATATAGCCATGGCGGCCATGCGTAATGGTCTCATTGATCTTGTCGAAATTACCGCCGTAGAGCCAATCGTCATCGGTCAGGTTCGGGAAATAGCCGATCTTGCCCTGACCGCCGGCCTGGTGGCAGGGCGCACAGTTGTCGGAGAAGATGGCCTTGCCGGCGGACAGCACGAAGCTGGACAGCTCGGGGTCCTTGGCGACCTTGTCATAGGGCAGGCTGGCGATCTTGTCGTAATAGGGCTTCTGCTGGGCAGCGGCATCCTGCGTTTCTTTCAGCAGTTTGGCACGCGTATTCCAATGCCAGGACTCTTCCTTACCCTCGGCATTGACGTAGGTGACCTTGCTCACGCCAGGCAGAAAGCTTTTGCCGAACGGCCAGGAGGGATAGATGATCCAGTAGGTGATCGCGAACGCGATGGTCACGTAGAAACCATAAACCCACCAAGTCGGCAGCGGGTTATTGTATTCCTGCAAGTCGCTATCCCAGACGTGGCCGGTCGTCTGGGCTGGGGTACGGGAGGTCTCGTTAACCATGGGACTTATCCTTCGATGCGTCTTCTTCGTCTAAGAACGGAATATTTCTATGCTCTTCCAGTTGCTCGCCGCGCCGTTTGCTTCCATAGACCCATACCACAATCAGGCAAAAGGTAATGAAGAAGATAACCAAACCAAGTGGCTTGGTATTTTCCGGGTTGGCGAGCCACTGCAACATATCAACGATATTTCACCAATTCCTCAGGCTTGTACTGCCTGAAGTCCACCATGGTGCCCAGCACCTGGAGGTAAGCGATCAGCGCATCCATTTCGCTGACATTGCTGCGATCGCCGTCATAGTTGCCTTCCTGGGCCTGCTCGATCAGGTTTTTCTGAGCGTCTGGGATATGCAGGGTTTTGGCAATTTTCTCGCCGAACTTGTCGACGTTGCGCTTGTACTCTTCCTCATTGGTCGAATATGGCACGCCGGTGATGCGCAATGCGCGCATACGATCGCCGATATCGGAATAATCCAGCGGCGTGCTCAGCAGCCACGGGTAGTTCGGCATCACCGACTCGGGCACCACCGAGGTGGGTTTGAGCAAGTGCTGGACATGCCATTCGTTGGAGTACTTGCCGCCGACACGAGCCAGATCCGGACCGGTCCGCTTCGAGCCCCACTGGAAGGGGTGGTCGTACTTGGACTCGGAGGCCAGCGAATAATGACCATAGCGCAACTGCTCGTCGCGGAAGGGACGGATCATCTGCGAATGGCAGGTATAGCAACCCTCGCGAATGAAGATATCGCGACCGCGCTGTTCGAGCGGGGTGTAGGGCCGCACGCCATCCACTTTCTCCATGGTCGTGTCGATCATGAACAGCGGCGCGATTTCCACCAGACCGCCAATGCTGATTGCCAGCATGGTCAACACCAGCAGCAGGCCGGCATTGGTTTCCAGACTTTCATGCTTGAACTTGAACATTCCAACGATCTCCGAAAATCAGGCGCTTGCCACTGCGGCAGCGGGCGCGGCCTGCTCGGCACGCTGCCCCTGGCGGATGGTCATGAAGCAGTTGTAGGCCATGAGGATCATGCCGGTCAGGAAGAACATGCCGCCGATGGCGCGCATGGCATAGAACGGATGCATGGCGGCGACCGACTCGACGAAGGAGTACTGCAGGTTGCCGAAGTCGTCGAAGGCACGCCACATCAGACCCTGCATGATGCCGGAGATCCACATCGCGGTGATGTACAACAACACGCCGATGGTGGCCAGCCAGAAGTGGATGTTAACCAGGCGCACGCTGTAGAGCTGGGTGTTCCACAGGCGCGGGATCATGTGATACATCGAACCGAAGGAGATCATCGCCACCCAGCCCAGGGCGCCGGAGTGCACGTGGCCGACGGTCCAGTCGGTGTAGTGCGACAGCGCGTTGACGTCCTTCAGCGACATCAAGGGACCTTCGAAGGTGGACATGCCGTAGAACGACAGGGCCACGATCATGAAGCGCATCACCGGATCGGTGCGCAGTTTGTCCCAGGCACCGGACAGGGTCATGATGCCGTTGATCATGCCGCCCCAGGACGGCAGCAGCAGCATGATGGAGAAGGTGGCGGCCAGGGTCGAGGTCCAGTCCGGGATGGCGGTCCAGTGCAGGTGGTGAGTACCGACCCACATGTACATGAAGGACAGCGCCCAGAAGTGGACGATGGACAGGCGATAGGAATAGACCGGACGGCCGGCGTGCTTGGGCACGAAGTAATACATCATGCCAAGGAAGGCGGCGGTCAGGAAGAAGCCGACGGCGTTATGGCCATACCACCACTGCAGCATCGCGTCCTGCGGGCCGGAGAACAGGCTGTACGATTTCATCGTAAACAGACCGACCGGGACAGCGACGTTGTTGAAGGTGTGCAGCAGCGCGGTAGCCAAAATAAACGACAGGTAGAACCAGTTGGCCACGTAGATGTGCGGCTGTTTACGCTTCATCAGGGTGCCGATGAACACAGCCATGTAGGACACCCAGATCACTTCGATCAGCAGATCGATCGGCCACTCCATCTCGGCATATTCCTTGCCCTGGCTATAGCCCATGACATAGGACAAGGCCGCCAGCACGATGACCGCCTGCCAACCCCAGAAGGTAAAGGTGGCGAGACCGGGCGCGAACAGCCGGGTCTGGCAGGTACGCTGGACGACATAGTAGGAAGTGGCAAACAGGGCCGATCCACCGAAACCGAAGATCACGCCGCTGGTATGCACCGGACGGAAGCGCCCGAAGGAGAAGAACGGGCTATCGAAGTTCAAGAAAGGCCAGGCCAATTCGGAGGCGATGTAGACCCCGACCAACATGCCCACCACACCCCAAACCAGGGTCATGATGGAGAATTTCCTGACGATATCGAAGTTGTACTGCTCAGTAGCCGGGTTGCTGGTCGCAGCCATGGCGCCTCCTAAAGGATTGCCCACATCATTGAAACCACGCCCCGACAACTAAGCGCGGGGCAAAATACCTGTACGAAAAGACGCGGGAGTATAGCCGCGCCCCACCTTGATCGCAAGCCAAAACCGGTAATTTGCTACTAGGCCGAATCAGGCCTGCTCCAGCAGTTGGCTCAGGTCGTGCGCCATATCGGCGGACGGCATGCCATAAGGCCAGAACAAGCGGATTCTGCCTTGTGGATCAAGGATATAACTTGCCGCGGTATGGTCCATCAGATAGCCGCTGGCGCCCGATTCGGTGTGCTTGCTGAAGTGCACCTTGAACTCGCGCGCCGCCTCCGCCACTTCCTCGGGGGTGCCGGTCAGTCCCAGGAAAGAGGGGTCGAAATAAGGCACATACTGGCGCAATACCTCGGGCGTATCCCGCTCCGGATCGACCGTCACGAACAGCACCTGCACCCGCCCAGCCGCTTTTGGCCCAAGCAGCTTCAGTGCCGCTTTCAGATCCGACAAGGTTGTGGGACACACGTCCGGGCAATGGGTATAGCCGAAAAACAGCACGACGGCCTTACCCTTGAAACTGTCCAAGGTGACCGGCTTGCCATTGTGGTCACGCAAGGCCAGCCGTTGGCCGAACGGCGCGCCGGTGATATCGGTCCCTTTGAACGGCGATGGCTCTTGCCGGCCGCAGCCCAGCAGCAGCAAGAACGCGAGGGCTGCGAGGAAAACGCGCTTCACGATGGCGCCTTAAGCCATAACACCGGAAGGCAGATCGGACAGGCGATATTTGCCGGTCTGCACCGCCTTGGCCAAGTCTTCCAGGGTCATATCCTCAAGCAGGGCAATGATCTTCTTTTTCACCGGCAGCCACTTGAAGTGCATCGGGCAAGCGGTCTCATCCGAGCAATCTTTCAGCCCAAGGATGCAGCTCTTGGTGAAATCGGGGCCCTCGGTCAGCGCCAAGGCCTGCATCAAGCTGGTTTTGTGCATCCCCTCGCGCAAGCAAAAACCACCGAGACGGCCGCGAAAGGAATCGAGCAAACCCTGCTTGCACAAATTCTGCAGGATCTTGGCCAGATAGGCCGAAGGCACGTTGAGGCGTTCAGCGATATCGCGGTTCAATACCGGCTCGCCCGCCGGCTGGGTCGCGATATAGATCAGGGCCTGAATGGCATATTGGCTGGTACGGGACAAGACCATACCCAACTCCTCAAGACATTTGTGTCCGATTATAGCGATTCATGCGACGAAAGGCAGCAGGTCTGCAGCCGATTTAGGCGACGGCATGGTCGATCAACAAGGCCGCGAACAACAGGCTCAGATAGAGGATGGAATAGGCGAAGGTGCGCTTGGCCAGCGCATCGGAATAGGCGCGGTACAAGCGCCAGGCGAACCAGAGAAAGACACCGTCCAGCACCAACACTGAGGCCACATACACCAGGCCCACCATGTTCACCGCCAACGGCAGCAAAGTGACCGCGGTCAGCAAGATGGTGTAGAGCAAGATATGCAAACGGGTAAAACCCTCGCCATGGGTCACCGGCAGCATGGGCAAGCCCGAGCGCACGTAGTCGTCCTTGCGATACAGGGCCAGCGCCCAGAAATGCGGCGGCGTCCAGGCGAAGATGATCAGGAACAACAACAAGGCCTCGTGACTGACGTCGCCGGTCATTGCCGCCCAGCCCAATACCGGCGGCATCGCGCCCGAGGCACCGCCGATCACGATGTTCTGCGGCGTCGCCGGTTTCAGGAACAGGGTATAGACGCCGGCATAGCCGACGAAGGTCAGCAAGGTCAGCCACATGGTCAGCGGGTTGACCCAGGCATAAAGCAGGCTCAGCCCCGCCCCGGCCAGCACACCGGCGAATACCAAGGCCTGCGGCGTACCGACCTCGCCGCGGGCAGTGGCGCGGGCACGGGTACGCGCCATCTTGGCGTCGATGGTGCGCTCGACCAAACAATTGAACGCGGCCGCACCGGCGGCGGCCAGAGTGATGCCGACGGTCGACGCCAGAAACAAGCCGAACGGCGGCCAACCGGGCACGGCCAGCAGCATGCCGATGACGGCAGTGAACGCGATCAGCGCCACCACTCTCGGCTTGGTCAACTCCAAGTAGTCGCGCACTCGATCCATAGTCATGCGGTGGCTCACGGCTTCAGTCATGTTCAACCTCGATTGCTTGGCATTATGCGGGCGCTATTAGCCAATCTGGGAGTATTTCAATAAACGCTGCACATCCTTCAACATCTTGCTGCCATCGGCCGGCTGTGGATAGCGCAAGACAAAACGCCCCAAGGGATCGACCAGATAGATGTGGCCGGCGGCATCGGGCTGCGCCAAGGGTGTGCCCAGGGTATTCACGTTCGTGTAGCGCACCTGTTGCAGCCCCGCATGCGCTTTCAGCAAGGACTCAGGCAAGGGCTGGGCCGTGATGACCAGTCGCTCGATGCGATCCTGATCGCGCCCTGTCGCCAAACGTACTTGGCGCATCAGATACAGGTTCTCGCTGCAGGCCCGGTCGCAGCCGCCCGCCTGCACCAGAACGAACAACCATTTGCCTTGCAGGCTCGCGCTATCGAAGGCCTGGCCCGAGGCCTGGACCAGCGCCGTCGGCTTGAACGCCACCGCCTCGATCAACTCGCCGTAGTTGGACAAATGCTGCGGCCGCCAATATTTGTAGGCCAGCGTCGCCAGCACCACGGGCGCCACGAAGATCGTCAGGATCAGCAACAGCTTAAGCCGGGCTCGATTTACGGCCACGATAGAGTCTCCAAAGATAGATCAAGGTCAGCGCCAAACTGGTTGCCGCCAGCGCAAACCATTGCCCGGCATAGCTGATGTGCTTGTCGACGCCGGTATCCGGCTTAGGCCAATCGCGCAGCAAATTGTCGGACTCGACATTGGTTTGCAGGATCAGCCAATCCGGCAAGGGCTGCGGGTACAACTCGCGGTAGCGCTTGAGGTCGAGGTTCTGCCAGACCATGCCCTGCACCGTGGCGTTGCCAAGTTCCAGATAACGCATTTGCGCCCGGACCAAAATGCCTTCCACCGCCACCTGGCCTCGGGGCACCGCGACAAAGGGCGTGTTGCGCCGGTCGGGATCGCCGGGCAGCCAGCCGCGATTGACCAGCACCGACGCGCCGGAATCGGCGATGCGCAGCGGCACCACGACATGAAAGCCGGCATGCCCTTGATGCAGGCGATTGTCCAAGTAGACCTGATAGCCATCGGCAAATTGGCCAACCGCGCGCACCCGCCGATACAACCAGGCATCCGACGGCTCAGGCAGCGTGCGCAGCGGCTCGGCCGCTTGGCGTTCGCCGCTATCCCAGCGCGCTTGCAGCGCCCGTTTCTGCTCGGCCCGCCCCAGCTGCCATTGCGCCAACAGCACGGCCAGCAAGCAAACCAGCAGCCCGGCCACGACCGGCAACCACGTTACAATGCGGGCAGGAAGCTTCATGCCACAGCCCGCCGCGCAATGCCGACAGCACAGCGGTCAACCGAAGGGAAGGAGAGTGATGCCATGCGCATTATCGTAATCGCCGGACTACTGATCATTGTGCTGAGCCTAGCCAGCGCGCTGATTTACTTGGTCAAGGACAAGGGCGGCAGCGACCGGACAGTCAAGGCCCTCACTTGGCGCATCGGCTTGTCGCTCGGGCTTTTCCTGCTGCTCATGGTTGGCGCCTACACCGGCCTGATCACGCCAGGCCGGTTGTAGGCGGCTGGATTACAGCCAATAGACGAAGATAAACAGGCCGAGCCAAACCACGTCCACGAAGTGCCAGTACCAAGACACCGCTTCGAACGCGAAGTGACTCTCCGGCTTGAAGTGGCCGGCCAGGCTGCGGCCCGTGATCACGATCAACATGATCGTACCCAGGGTCACGTGGAAGCCGTGGAAACCGGTCAACATGAAGAAGGTCGAGCCGTACACGCCGGAGCCCAAGGTCAAGCCCAGCTCGGTATAGGCGTGGTGGTACTCATAGGCCTGCAAGCTCAAGAAGGTCAGACCCAAGGCCACTGTCGCGAACAGGCCCGCGATCAACTGACCACGATTACCCTTCTTCAAGCCCCAGTGCGCCCAAGTCACGGTCACCCCCGAGGTCAACAAGATCAGGGTGTTCCAAGCGGGAATACCCCAAGCGCTCATCGACTCGAAGGCGCTCTTGGCACCTGGGCCGCCGGTCGGCCAACCACCGGTGTAACCGGGCCACAGCAAGGCGTTGTCGCCCGCCGCCAAGTCCGGCACCGACAGCATGCGCACATAGTAGAGCGCGCCGAAGAAGGCCGAGAAGAACATGACTTCGGAGAAGATGAACCAACTCATGCTCCAGCGGAAGCCGACATCGACCTGCTTATTGAACAGGCCTTTCTCGCTCTCGCCGATCACCTGACCGAACCAGCCGAACAGCATCCAGACCAGCAAGGCGAAGCCCAGCAGCAGAATCCAGCCGCCACCGGCGACGTGGTGGATGAACAGCGCGCCGCCGATCGTCAGACCGAGCAGGGCGCTGGAGCCGAGAACCGGCCAGTAAGACGGGGCCGGCAGATAGTAACCACCATGGCTTTGCGCACTCATAAGTTCTCCCCCTTTCAGTGCGTGATCCAGTTAACCAACAGAACCAACGAAATGACAAAAATCGCGCCACCCAACAAGCCAGCCAAAATCACATGCTGTGGCTTGATGTGTGCCGCATCGGCCTCCAGGTCGCGCCCCTTGCGCACACCGAAGAAGCTCCAGAAAACCGCTTTAAATACTCTAAACATCGCTCAGCGCGCCGCCTTCGGGCTCTCGAATAAGGTGTAGGACAGGCTCAACCAAGTCAGATCCTTGGGCGCATCCTTATCCAACACGAACAGCACCGGTAGCTTGCGCTTTTCATGCGGCTGCAACACCTGCTCGCGGAAGCAGAAGCACTCGATCTTCTTGAAGTACTTCGCCGCCAGTTGCGGGCTGTAGCTCGGAATGGACTGAGTGGCCAGCACGTGGTCACTCAGGTTTTCCACCTCATACTCCGTCTGCGCCAATTCACCGGGATGCACATTCATCGGCTTGCTCGGCGCGATCAGGCGCACCGGCACGGACGCCGGGACATTGGCCAACATCTGCACATTGACCACCCGGGAATAATCCACCTGGGTGTTCTTTGCCAGCGCCTGCACCTCGCCCCGGTTCAAACCGGTCAGATCGCAAAGCACGTTGTACAAAGGCACCATGGCGTAACCGAAACCGAACATCGCGACCGACACCAGCAACAGGCGGCGCAACAGCACTTGGTTGGCGCGATTGGCCGCTACCGTCACTTGACGTAGCCCAGCAAGGTCAGGACGAACAGGCCCACGGGGATCAGCGCCAGCAGCAGAGCCAGGCGGATGTTCTTGGCGCGGGCCTTATCCATTACTTGACCTCCGGCGCGGTCTCGAAGGTGTGATAAGGCGGCGGCGAAGCCACGGTCCACTCCAGACCCTGCGCACCTTCCCACACCTTGGCCTCAGCCTTCTTGCCGCCGCGGATCGCCTGCACGATCACGATCAGCATCAGGATCTGGCTGGCGCCGAACATGAAGCCGCCGATCGAGGAGATCTGGTTGAACTCGGTGAACTGCAGCGCGTAATCGGGAATCCGGCGCGGCATGCCGGCCATACCCAGGAAGTGCTGCGGGAAGAAGAGCACGTTGAACGAGATCATCGACAGCCAGAAATGCCACTTGCCGAGGGTCTCGTTGTACATGTGGCCGGTCCACTTCGGCAGCCAGTAATAGACACCGGCGTAGATCGCGAACAGCGCGCCCGAGACCAGCACATAGTGGAAGTGCGCCACCACGTAGTAGGTATCCTGCATTTGGATGTCGATCGGCGCCATGGCCAGCACCAGGCCGGTGAAGCCGCCGATGGTGAACATGCTGACGAAGCCGATGGCGAACAGCATCGGGGTTTCGAAGGTCAGGCTGCCCTTCCACATCGTGGCCACCCAGTTGAATACCTTCACCCCGGTCGGCACCGCGATCAACATGGTCGCGTACATGAAGTACAACTGGCCGGCCGTCGGCATACCCACGGTGAACATGTGGTGGGCCCAAACCAGGAAGGACAGGATCGCGATCGACGCGGTGGCATAGACCATCGAGGAATAGCCGAACAGCGGCTTGCGCGCGAAGGTCGGGATCACGGTCGAGACCAGGCCGAACGCCGGCAGGATCAGGATGTACACCTCGGGGTGGCCGAAGAACCAGAACACGTGCTGGAACAACACCGGGTCGCCGCCGCCGGCGGCGTCGAAGAAGTGGGTGCCGAAGTTGCGGTCGGTCAGCAGCATGGTCACCGCACCAGCCAGCACCGGCATCACCGCGATCAGCAGGAAGGCGGTGATCAGCCAGGTCCAGACGAACAGCGGCATCTTCATCATGGTCATGCCGGGGGCACGCATGTTGAGGATGGTGGTGATGATGTTGAGCGAGGCCATGATCGACGAGGCGCCCAGGATGTGCACCGCGAAGATGGTCAAGTCGTAGCTGATGCCACCCTGGATATACAGCGGCGGATACAGCGTCCAACCGGTGGCCACGGCGCCGCCCGGCACGAACATCGAGAGCACCAGCAGGATCGCCGCCGCCGGCAGGATCCAGAAGCTCCAGTTATTCATGCGCGGGAAGGCCATGTCGGGCGCGCCGATCATCAGTGGGATCTGCCAGTTGGCGAACCCCGCCATGGCCGGCATGATCGCGCCGAACACCATGATCAGGCCATGCAGCGTAGTGAGCTGGTTGAAGAACTCCGGGCTCATGATCTGCATGCCAGGCTGGAACAGCTCAGCCCGGATACCCATCGCCATCAGGCCGGCGAACAGGAACATCGCACCGGCGAACCACAGGTACATGGTGCCGATGTCTTTGTGGTTGGTCGTGGTCAACCAGCGCGTGATGCCTTTCGGTGCGCCGTGACCATGTTCCATAGCATGTGCTTCCATGGATTCGTCTCCTTAAATTACTTGCGCAAGGCCTTGACGTCGGCCGGCTGTACCAGGTCGCCCGTACTGTTGCCCAGGCCGTTACGTTGGTAGGTCACCACCGCCGCGATATCGGCATCGTTCAGTTGCGGGCCGAAGGCCGGCATCGCCGTGCCCGGCTTGCCGTTCAGCGCCATCGCGATATGGCCTTCCTTGGCGCCGGTCGCAATCTTGGAGCCGGTAATGGCCGGGAATGCGCCCGGGATACCTGCACCGTTAGGCATATGGCAAGAGGCGCAGTTGGCGTTGTAGACCGTCGCGCCGCGCGCCATCAGCTCGTCCTTGCCGAAGACCTTGCCGGCATCGGCTGCGGCCGCAACCGCCTTGGCCTTCTTGGCTTCCAGCCAGGCCTTGTAGTCCGCCTCGGATTTTACTTCGACCACGATGGGCATGAAGCCATGGTCCTTGCCGCACAGCTCGGCGCACTGGCCGCGGTAAGTGCCCACTTCGTTCGCAGTGAACCAGGCATCGCGGATGAAACCGGGGATTGCGTCCTGCTTGATACCCAAGGCCGGCACCCACCAGGCGTGGATCACGTCGTTGGCGGTGAACAGCATACGCACCTTCTTGCCGACCGGCACCACCATGGGCTCGTCGACCTCGAGCAGATAGTTGGCGCCCTTGGCGGCCTTGTTCTCGATCTGGTCGCGCGGGGTGGACAGCACGCTCATGAATTTCACGCCGTCTTGCAGGTAATCGTATTCCCACTTCCATTGATAACCGGTGATCTTGACGGTGACATCCGGGTTGCTGGTGTCTTTCTGCTCGATGATGAGCTTGGTCGCCGGCCAGGCCATGCCGACCAGGATCAGAAACGGGATCGTGGTCCAGATGATCTCGACCGTGGTGCTCTCGTGGAACTGCTCGGCCTTGTGGCCGACCGACTTACGGTGCTTCCAGATGGCATAGAACATCGCGCCGAAGACCACGATAAAGATGCCGACGCAGATCCACATGACCAGGACGTTCAGGTCATAGATCTGTTGCGCCAGCCCGGTCTTGGGCGGGGGGAAATTCAATTGATAGTCGGCCAGGGCCGGAAAGGCCAAGCCTGCCAGCAAAGTGGCGAGCACGACGGGCAACGGGCGTCGATGTCCCATAGTCATCCTCCAATTAAACAAAACGACGCGAGCGGGTGTCTCTAGAAATCTTTAGGCGTCTGCGACAAAACGTCGCGGCCGCAAAGTACCCCGTACGCAATATCTAGACAAGGTATATTCCTTCTAGACGCTTGTTTTTTGTGCAATAAAAAGACCGCTTATTCGCCTTTCTAAGCCGCGACAGAAGCCAATACCACTTCTAGATCAAGGTCTTTTGCGAACGCCTGTGCACCTGAATTGGGCATCCAAAGCACCGTGCCCAGGCAAGGAATCTTGAGTCTGTCCGACAAGGCTTGCCGGTTTTCGGCAAAACCTGGCATGGCCGGGTCGATTTGGTTGGCGACCCAAGCCATCAAGTTCAAGCCGCGCGCCACGATGGCCTCGGCCGTCAGCAAGGCATGGTTGAGGCAGCCTAGGCGCATACCCACCACCAAAATCACCGGCAAGCCCAAGGCCGCGGCCAGATCGGCGGTATCTTCCCGCGCGTTCAGCGGCACCCGAAAGCCGCCCACGCCCTCCACCACCACCAGCTCCGCCAACCGCTCCAATCCGCGATAGGCGGCGACGATCGGCGCCAATTCGATCCGCCGCCCCTCCCGTTCGGCCGCGATCTGCGGCGCCATCGGCGCCTGCAGCAAATAGGGATTGATCCATTCCAAGGGCGCCGACAGCGCCGACGCCGCCTGCAACAGCGCGACGTCCTCGTTGAGCCACCTGCCGTCCACCTGCGTGCAGCCCGCCGCCACCGGCTTCATCCCCACCGCCTGTACGCCTCGAGCCTTCAGGCCTTCGAGCAAGGCCGCCGCGACCAGGGTCTTGCCCACGCCGGTATCGGTGCCGGTGATAAAGATGCCCGGCATCAGCGCAGCCCCGCTTTCCGCTGTTGAATCTGGAACTCGATCACCTGCCGGCCATCTTCCAGCCTGTCTTTGCGCCCGGCCCAGGCATGGCCGTAGATCACCTCGAAGGTCGCCGGTAGCCGGCCTTCGCTACGGCAGCGTTCATAGTTCTCGCTCAGTTGTTGCCACTCGCGCCGGCCCATCAGGCCGCCGCGGCCGCCCTCGACCACGGTATGGGCGCCGATCTCCTTCAACTCGCGCAGCACGCTTTTCAGGTCCGGGTAAGTGACGGTGATCAGCTCCATCTCCATCACCGGCTGGGCGAAACCGGCATGCACCAGCATGTCGCCGACATCGTGCATGTCGATGAAGCGGTTGACGTGGCCGTAGCCATCGAGGCCGGCGAAGGCCTGACGCAACTCCTTCAAGGTATCGGGCCCGAAGCTGCTGAACAGCAGTAGGCCCTCCGGCCGCAAGACGCGCTGCAACTGGCGCAAGGCCGCGGGCAGGTCGGTCGCCCACTGCAAGGCCAGGTTGGACCAGACCAGGTCCACACTGTCCTTGGCCAAGGGCAAAGCCTCGATGTCGCCACAGACATAGCGCACCTCCGGCACCGACTGCCACAGCTTGGCCAGCCGGCCGAACAGGCTGGGCGGCACCGCGTGGCCGCGCGCCTGTTGCAGCATGGCAAGGGCGAGATCGAGGCCGATCAGCTCGGCCTGCGGATAGCGCGCGCGCAGGTGGTCGAAACCGATGCCCGGCCCGCAGCCGGCATCGAGGATGCGCGCCGGCTGGATCTTCATCTCGTCCAGGTGCTCGTCCAAGCGGCGGGCCACCTCCTTCTGCAAGCTGGCCGCCGCCGCGTAGGTCGCCGCGGCGCGCTCGAAGGACCGGCGGATGGCGCGCTTAACGGTCATATTCATGACCGCTCCCTCTCTCCCAACTCTCCCCCGATGGGGGAGAGGGGCGCGGCTTCGCTGCGCGAATTACTCTCACCGTGCTCATGCAAGAACCCTTTCAGCTCTTCGACGAACCACTCCGGATGCGACAGGAACGGCGCGTGCGCCGCCTTGGCCTGCAGCGCCAGCCGGGCATTGGGCAAGGCATCCGCCAGCCACTCGGCCGCTGCGGGCAGGCACAGACCGTCGTAGCCGCCGTGCAACAGCAGGGTCGGTGCCTGCACCTGTTTCGCCTGCTCGCGCAGATCGACCGCGCGCAACAACTCCAGGCCATCGGCCAGCACGGTGGCATCCGGCTCGGCGCGGGCGAACACCGTCTCGCGCAAGCGGCCGATCACCTCGCGCGCCGCATCGCCGCCGCGCGCTTGCAAGGACAGAAAACGCAGCAGGGTCGCGCGGTAATCGGTCTGCACGCCCTCGGCGAAGCCGGCCAGCAGCTGCGGGGTCAGGCCCTTGTCCCAACCGGTGCGATTGACATAGGCCGGCGTGGTCGCAACCAACACCAGGGCCTTGACCTTGTCCGGATGGCGCGCCGCCAGGGCCAGCGCCACCATGCCGCCCATCGACCAACCGAGCAGCAGCCCGGCCTCGGGCAGACCGGGCGCGATGGCATCGGCCAGGGCCTCGGCGGTGTACGGCGCCACGCGGGCGCTACCGCCGTAACCGGGCAGGTCGGGGGCATGCATTGCCTGTTCCGGCAGGGCCGCGCGCAGCGCCGCCCAAATGCCGCCATGCAGGCCCCAGCCGTGCAACAGGGTGAGCTGGGTCATCCGGCCAACTCCCGCAAGGTACCGAGCAACTGTTCGACATCGGCCGGCGCGTGCGCGGCCGACAGCGAGATGCGCAGCCGCGCCGTGCCCTGCGGCACGGTCGGCGGCCGGATCGCCGGGATCAGGATGCCGCGCTCGCGCAGGGCCTCGGCCAGGCGCAGCGCGGCCTGATTGGCGCCGACCAGCAGCGGCTGGATCGGCGTTGCCGAATCCAGCAACGACCAGGGCAGACCGGCCAGGCCGGCCTTGAGTTGCGCGACCAGTTCCTTAAGCCGCGCGCGCCGCCAATCGTCGGCCGCGATCTGCTGCAGGCTGGCCGACAGCGCCGCGGCCAGCATGGGCGGTGTCGCGGTGGTGTAGACATAGGTGCGCGCCTTGTTCACCAGCCAGTCGATCAGCGTCGAGTGGCCGGCGACGAAGGCGCCGAACACGCCGGCCGCCTTGCCCAGGGTCGCCATATAGACGATGCGGTCCGAGCGCAGATTGAACTGATTCAGGCTGCCCTGGCCCTGCGCGCCGAGCACACCGAAGCCATGGGCGTCGTCGACCAACAGCCAGGCGTCGTAGCGCTCGCACAGCGCAAGCAGCGCCGGCAATGGCGCGAGGTCGCCGTCCATGCTGAACACCGCATCGGTCGCCACCAGTTTGTTTTTCGCGCCGCAGGCCTGGAGTTTGGCCTCGAGAAATGCCAGATCGCCGTGCGGATAGCGGGTCAGCTCCGCCCGCGACAGCAGACAGGCATCGACCAGCGAGGCGTGATTCAACTTGTCGCCGAACACCGCGTCGCCGCGCCCGACCAGGGCGGTGACCACACCGATGTTGGCCATGTAGCCGGTGGAAAACAGCAGGGCCGCCGGCAGGCCGACGAAGGCGGCCAGCGCCTGTTCCAACTTGTCATGCCGGCGGTGATGGCCGGCGACCAGGTGGGCCGAGCCGGCGCCGACCCCGGCCTCGGCTGCGGCCGATTGCGCCGCGGCGATCAGCGCCGGGTGATTGGCCAGGCCGAGATAGTCGTTGCTGCAAAAGGAGAGGTAGTCGCGGCCGTCGACCCGCACCCGCGCCCCCGGCGGGCTGTCCACGCTGCGGCGGCGGCGCTTGAGGCCCTGGCCGTCGAGTTCGGCCAGGGCCCGGGCGAGTTCATCAATCATGGCCGGCGCAGCGGCGCTCGGCATGCACTTCCGGCTTCAGCCCCAGCTTGGCGAACAACCTTTGGTCGGCCTCGACCTCGGGGTTGCCGGTGGTCAGCAGCTTGTCGCCGTAGAAGATGGAATTGGCGCCGGCCAGGAAGCACAAGGCCTGCACGCCCTCGCCCAGCTCGCGCCGGCCGGCCGACAGCCGCACGTGCGACTTGGGCATGGCGATGCGGGCGATGGCGATGGTGCGGACGAACTCCAGCGGGTCGAGATCGTTCTCGTCCTGCATCGGCGTGCCGCCGACCTTGACCAGCATATTGATCGGCACCGACTCCGGCTGCGGGCTCAGATTGGCCAACTGCGCGATCAGGCCGGCGCGCTCGCGGCGCGACTCGCCCATGCCGACGATGCCGCCGCAACACACGGCAAGGCCCGCGTGGCGCACCTCTTGCAGGGTGTCCAGCCGATCCTGATAGCTGTGGGTGGTGACCACTTGGCCGTAGAACTCGGGCGAGGTGTCGAGGTTGTGGTTGTAGTAGTCGAGGCCGGCCGCCTTCAGCCGCTCGGCCTGACCCGCTTTCAACATGCCCAGGGTGACGCAGGTCTCCAAGCCGAGGGCCTTGACCTGGCGCACCATGTCCAGCACCGGCTCCAGGTCCTTGTCCTTCGGGCCGCGCCAGGCGGCGCCCATACAGAAGCGAGTGGCGCCGCCGGCCTTGGCCGCCTCGGCCGCCTCCACCACCTTGGCCACGTCCAACAACCTCTCTTTCTCGACATCGGTGCCGTGCCGGGCCGACTGCGAGCAATAGCCGCAATCCTCGGAACAGCCGCCGGTCTTGATCGACAGCAGGGTGGACAGTTGCACCGCGTTCGGGTCGAAGTGGGCGCGGTGCACGGTCTGTGCCCGGAACAAGAGGTCGTTGAACGGCAGTGCGAACAGCGCGAGCACCGAATCCACCGTGCGGCCCTGCTGTAGCTGGGTGTTGTCAGCCAGGTCGTTCATCCGTGTACCCCCGTTTCCACTTCGATGTCTTGCCAGTCTTCGCGGCCGGCACGGACGATGTCGCGCAGGCCGAGCGGGACGATGCCCAGGGCCATCAGGCCCCAGACCAGCAGCATGCCGCGGCCGTCTTCGAAGATGCCGTACAGCGGCTGGCCCGCGACCACCATGGTGCCGACCATGGCGTAATAGCGATAACCCGCCCAACGGTTGTAGTGCACCACGCGCGGGTCCGGGTGATGCGCGATGGCGGCGTAGACGAAGATCGAGCCGGCCAGCCACAGCATGATCGGCGGCACCGACAACACGAAGGGCAGGAAGCTCATCTTGGTGTTGATGTTCAGCGCCACGACCAGCAGCAGGGTCGAGATGCTGATCGAGATGATGCTGGCGTAGTTGAAGATGCGCGCGCTGCGCAGGCAGGAGGCGGCGGTAACGATGTGTTTTTCCGACATTTCGGCGACAATCCGCACAAATTAAAAGGCGCCGCATGATCGGCGAGCCCAGGGAGGCTGTCAATTATTATCCGCCACATGTTGAACAAGTGCCTAGATTTTGCGCTTTCGCGCCTCGGCCAACCTTGCCTGCTGTGCGGTGCAGACACCACCGGCAGCGTGCTCTGCCCCGGCTGCCTGGCCGACCTGCCGCGTCTGACCGGGCCGCGCTGCCCGAGCTGCGCCCTGCCCACCCCGCTGGGCGAGACCTGCGGCGGCTGCCTCAAGCACCCACCCGCCTTCGATGCCACCCGCGCCGTCTTCCAATACGGCTATCCGCTCGACGCCCTGCTGCAACACTATAAATACGGCCAGGACTTACAGCTCGCCGGCTTTCTGGCCGAACAACTCACCAGCCAAATCGACACCCGGCCCGACCTCGTCATCCCCATGCCCTTGCACCCCCGGCGGCTGAAAGAGCGCGGCTACAACCAGGCCGGCGAGATCGCCAAGCGCTTGGCAAAACAACTCGACCTGCCCGTCACCCTCACCGCCTGCACCCGCGCCAAGGACGCCCCGCCCCAGGCCAGCCTGCCGTTGAAAGAGCGGCGCAAGAACATTCGCGGCGCCTTCGAGTGCAGGGCCGATCTATCCAGCAAACGCATCGCCCTGGTCGATGACGTGATGACTACGGGGGCGAGCCTGAGTGAGTTGGCTAAGGTGGTGAAGAAGGCGGGGGCGGTTGAGGTGGGGGCTTGGGTGGTGGCGAGGACGTTGCCGATGCGCTAACGTAAACCTTCAGTAACAAAGGTCGCACCCGCTTCGAAACACAAGCCCCCGTATACACAGCCCTACTAGCCAAACAGATTGAAATGGAAGGAGAAAATAATGAAACAAGAAGGATTCAGCGTGGGTGGAAAAGCCATCGTAAGAAAAGGCGCCAGGATTACGTCTAATAATGGAGAAGTATTCATTAAAGAGCTTTCTTGCGAACGAGAAATAACTATCGAACAATTATTGGATAGATATGGCGATCATCCTTTGCTTGTTTGTTGGAAAGAGGGCAAAGATTGGCATGAAGCTAGTGAAGAGTATTGCAGCCCTGTGGAGTCTGTATAGCGCGTAGGGCGGCTTCGCGTAGCAAGCCGCCGCATGGGTTGTAAATTACGCAGGTGACTTTGTACACGCTAGACCATCGGCCGGGAGCCGCCCGGCGGCGGGTTACTTTCTTTGCTCGTGCAAAGAAGAGTAACCAAAGAAAGCACGCCCCGCTGTCGCCGACTTCCCCGTGCGTGACACAGTCGCGCGGGCGGCTCGCCAACTCGCCCTTCGGGCTCAGACAAACTCGCCGGCCTTCGGCTCCCCCGCGCAACTGCGCCCCGCACGGCGGCGACAGAGGGGAGGTTAAATTCAAAAGCAAAAAACAAAATCCAGATGGTTGGCGCAACGCGCCAACCATCTCTCAAAACATACCGCATTCCCGCTAGCGGGAATTCAGCGCATTCGTTGACTTGCCCATCCCCTCTGATGCCGCCGGTGACGATGGCGTCATGCAGGGGAGCCGAAGGCCGGCGAAAGCTGTCTGAGCGAAGCGAGTTCTTTGCCGCCTGCATGGCGTCAGCGGCGCCGGGGTTTCGGCGGAAGGGGGCGGCCTTCTTTGGGTTACTTTTCTTGGCCGCGCAAGAAAAGTGACGCGCCGCCGGGCGCCCCCGGCCAACGGTCTACCGTGAGCCAATCAATCTACGCAGTGTGTAAAGCGGTGCGATAACCACCCGGATTCCCGCTTTAGCTTCACTGAAACTTCGTTTTCGCGGGAATGACGGGTGACTGCTAGAAACCTCAGGGTCAGTCTGAGCTGACCCGGTTTTCCTTGCTAAGGCGCGGCCTCCGCCGCCCCGTTCGCTGGAAACAGCGGCAAGACCTCCCGGCCGATCTCATCCAAGACCTCCGCCGCCGGCCGGCTGCTGTATTTGAGGTTGATCGCCACGTGGTTGACGCCGACCTCTCTCAATTGCCGCAGCAGGTCGATCAGCAGATTGCGGCCCATCTTGAAGCCGAGATGGATCGGCTCAGGCGCGGCGTTCGGGTCGTCGGCCAAATCGACGTAGAGCGACTGGGCGAAGGGTTTGAACGTGCCAGGGCAGTAACGCCGGGTCAACTCGCGCCATTCCTTGATCGATTGTTCCTGGCGGCTGATGCTGCGCGGGTAATAGAGCCAGCCGTCGGCATGCTCGGCGATCCACGGCAGTTCTTGCTGGCTATGGCCGGTGACCAACACGGGGATATGGCCCGCACTCGGCTTGGGCAATAGATCGAGGCCGTCCAGCCGCCCCAGCGGGGTCTCAATGGCGGGAAACTCGGCCTCGGTCGCCGCGCGGAAGTACCGTAAGGTGTCGCGGAAGCGTTCGCCGCGCGTGGCGAAATCGACAGCGAAGGCCGGGTACTCCGCCGGCCGGTCACCCGAGGCGATGCCCATGACCAGGCGACCGCCGGAGAGCCGGTCGACCGATGCCGCGGCCTTGGCGATATGCAGCGGGTGACGCAGCGGCAGGATGATGCTGCCGGTGGCCAAGGCGATGTCTTGGGTTTGTGCCAGGATGAGGCCGAGATAGACCCAGGGGTCGTAGATCTGGCCGACGTCGCCGAAGTCGGGATCGCGCAGCGGCACGTCGCGGAACCACAGCGCGGCGAAGCCGAGCCGCTCGACCAACTGGGCCAGTTCGACCTGGCCTTGCATCAAGGGCACGTCGCCTTTATAGGCCTCGATCGGAAACAGCATGCCCACGGTCAAGCGACCGGGTGCAAACATGCGCCGGAATCCCGGATGAGTTTTCGTTACCGCCATTCATTGCTCCCTATTTTTATTTTGGCTCGCGCCGAGGCGCGGCCCTTGTAACGCAATTGCAACCTAATCCATGAACAATTGGCACGCTTGCTGCTTCTACCTCGGTGCAGTTCAAGCACTTAGAGGGAGAACACCTTTGCAGGCCATACTGAATTTTTATACCCGACGCGCTTGCGATTTCTGGCTCTACGCCGCCTTTGCCTGGCTAGCCGGCGTCATCGCCATCGCGTTCGCGGTTTAACCCTGACGCATCGAGGCACACCTCATGAACCTTCGCAGACACCAATCCTTGTGCATCGCCGCCCTGGTATGGAGCATGGCCGGTGCCACTTGGGCCGTACTGTTGACCTGGGTCAGCTTGGTCGCCTAGGCCAGCTCTTCGATATCGAAGATCCGTTTGTATTCGCGGATAGCATAGCGGTCGGTCATGCCGGCGATATAGTCGCACACCGCGCGCGCCAGGTCTTGTTCGGCCCGGGCCTGAAACTCGGGCGGCAATAATTTCGCATTGGCCATGAAGGCCTCGAACAGTTCGCGGATCAAACGCTTGGCTTTTTCGCTCATGCGCACCACGCGGTAGTGGCGATAGAGGTTCTGGAACAGGAAGCGTTTGAGTTCCAGGTGGGCCTCTTTCATCGCCGGACTGAACGCCGCCAGCGGCGGGCAAGCGCGCACATCCTCGATGGACTGCGGCTTGTGCTCGGCCAGATTGGCCTGGGTCTGCTGCACCAGATCGACCACCAGGTTGTTGATCATGCGCCGCACGGTTTCGTGGATCAGCCGGCGGTCGGTGAGTTCGGGAAAGCGCGCGCGCACCTCGACCAAGTGGCGGCGGAACAGCGCGATGGTCTCCAACTGCTCCAACGAGATCAGACCGGAGCGCAGGCCGTCGTCGACATCGTGGTTGTTATAGGCGATCTCGTCGGCGAGGTTGGCGATCTGCGCCTCCAACGACGGCTGCTTGCCTTCGAGAAAACGCTGACCGACATCGCCCAGCAGCGGCGCGTTGCGCGGCGAACAATGTTTGAGGATGCCCTCGCGCGCCTCGAAGGTGAGGTTGAGCCCCTCGAACTCGGCATATTTCTGTTCCAGTTCGTCCACCACCCGCAGCGATTGCAGATTGTGCTCGAAACCGCCGTGCGGCTTCATGCATTCGTTGAGCACGTCCTGGCCGACGTGGCCGAACGGGGTGTGGCCCAGGTCGTGCGCGAGCGAGATGGTCTCGGTCAGGTCCTCGTCGAGACTCAGCAGCCGGGCGATGGTGCGGCCGATCTGGGCGACCTCGATGCTGTGGGTGAGCCGGGTGCGGAACAGGTCGCCTTCGTGATTGACGAAGACCTGGGTCTTGTATTCCAGCCGGCGAAAGGCCGTGGAGTGGACGATGCGGTCGCGGTCGCGCTGGAATTCGGTGCGGGGGGTGGCGGGCGGCTCGGGATAGCGCCGACCTCGGCTATGGGCGGGGTCGGCTGCGAAAGGCGCCCGCCCGTTGCTCATTTCGCCACGGCCTCGGTCAGGGTCTGGCGCAGCAGATCGGGCGGCGCATCGCCGGTGACGAAGGCCTCGCCCACCCGCTTGAACAGCACGAAGCGCATCTTGCCGGCCTCGACCTTCTTGTCGACGCCCATGTAATTGAGATAGGCCTCGGCGCCGAGCTTGGGCGCCACGGTGGGCAGCTTGGCCCGCTGGAACAGGGTCTCGATACGGGCGACGTCGGCGGCGGCGATCAGACCCATGCGCCGGGACAGGTCGGCGGCGAGCAGGGTGCCGGCGGCCACCGCCTCGCCGTGCAGCCAGTTGCCGTAGCCCATGCCGGCCTCGATGGCGTGGCCGAAGGTGTGACCCAAATTCAATAGCGCCCGCACGCCGGATTCGCGCTCGTCCGCCGCCACCACCTCGGCCTTGTTGCGGCAGGAGTGGTAGATGGCGTAGCTCAGCGTCTCGGCATCGCGGGCGACCAGCCGGTCCATGTTCGCTTCCAGCCAGTCGAGGAAGGGCAGGTCGCGGATCAGGCCGTACTTGATGACCTCGGCCAAGCCGGCGGACAGCTCGCGCTCGGGCAGGGTGTTCAGGGTGTCGGTGTCGGCCAGCACGAGTTGCGGCTGGTAGAAGGCGCCGATCATGTTCTTGCCCAGCGGGTGGTTGATGCCGGTCTTGCCGCCGACCGAGGAATCGACCTGGGCGAGCAGCGTGGTCGGCACCTGGATGAAGGGCACGCCGCGCTGATAGGACGCCGCGGCGAAGCCGGTGAGGTCGCCGATGACGCCGCCGCCCAAGGCGATCAGCGTGGTCTTGCGCTCGGCCCGGTTGCTGAGCAGCGCATCGAAGATCAGGTTCAGGGTTTCCCAGGTCTTGTAGACCTCGCCGTCCGGCAACACGATGGGGATGACCTGCACGCCCGCGCCTTCCAGGGTCTTTTTCAGGCGGTCGAGATAGAGCGGGCCGACGGTGGTGTTGGTGACGATGGCCGCGCGCGGCTGGGCCAGGTGCGGCACGATGAGGTCGGCGTGATCGAGCAAGCCGCCCCCGATATGGATGGGGTAGCTGCGCTCGCCAAGATCGACGGTGAGGGTTTGCATCGTTAGTCGAAGTTCATGAATTGACTGGCATTATACGGTGCCGAGGGCGTTCCCGGGCGGCTTGGGGCGAGATGGTAAAATCGGCCAACGACATTGGGAGCGCCGCCATGAGCATCACCACGATCGAACAGCTGGCCGAAGCGGTGCGCCAATTCGGCCGCGAGCGCGACTGGCAGCTGTACCACTCGCCCAAGAACCTGACCGCTGCGCTGATCGTGGAGGCGGCCGAGTTGCTGGAGCCGTTCCAGTGGCTGACCGAAGAACAGAGCCACAAGCTGCCGCCGGAGAAACTGGAAGCGGTGCGCCAGGAGATGGCCGACGTGCTGATCTATCTGGTGAGCCTGGCCAACACCCTGGACCTCGATTTATTAAAGGCCGCCGAAGACAAGCTGGCGATCAATGCACAGAAGTACCCGGTCGAGACCGCGAAGGGGTCGTGCGCCAAGTACAACGAGCGAAGTGGGACGACATGAGCTACTACAAGCACCACCTGTTTTTCTGCCTGAACCGACGCGAGGACGGCGGCGCCTGCTGTGCCGACCACAACGCCGAGGCGATGTTCGAGCGCGCCAAGAAGCACGCCAAGCAACTCGGCCTACACGGCAAGGGCGGCGCTTGCCGGGTCAACCGCGCCGGCTGTTTCGACCGCTGCGACCAGGGCCCGGTCTGCGTGGTCTATCCGGATGCGGTCTGGTACACCTATGTCGACGAGCACGATATCGACGAGATCGTCGAATCGCATCTGCGCGACGGCAAACCGGTCGAGCGTCTGCAGATCAAGTGAAACGCTACAAATTAAGGATCAAGCGCGCCGACGGCGGCGCGGTGGAGACGGTGATCGAGGACCCGGAAGAGAACCGCCGCGGCCTGGCCCTGATCGCCCACCCGCACCCGCTGCATGGCGGCAGCATGGACAACAAGGTGGTCACCACCTTGGCTAAGGCGGCCGTGGAGTGCGGCTATGTCGCGGTGCGGCCCAACTTCCGCGGCGTCGGCAACAGCGACGGCGAGTTCGACCATGGCGCGGGCGAGACCGAGGACCTGCTGGCGGTGGCCGAGTTCGTCTGCCCCAAGTTCGGTGACCTGCCTTTGCACCTCTACGGCTTTTCCTTCGGCGCCTATGTCCAGCACCGCGTGGCCCGCCGCCTGCCGGCCGAGCACCTGGTCATGGTCGGCCCGGCGGTGTCGATGTACGCCTTCGAGCCGCCCGCCATCCGCACCGACCTCATCCACGGCGAGGTCGACGAGCTGATCCCGCTCGCAGCGGTGCAGGCCTATGCGCAAAAGCACCAGGTGCCGCTGCACGTGATCGCCGGCGCCGATCACTTCTTCCACAAGAAACTGCGTGCCCTGCAGGAGCAATTGCTCGCCCTATGCCAGCCACACTTAGCCTGAAGGACCTGCACAAGCGTTATGGCGAGGTCGAGGTAGTGGCCGGGCTGAACCTGGAACTCGCGCCCGGCACCTGCCACGGCCTGCTCGGGCCGAACGGCGCCGGCAAGACCACCACGTTGCGCCTGGCCTTGGGCCTGATCGAGGCCGATGCCGGTTCGATCGAACTGCTCGGCCATGCCTTGCCGGGCGAGGCCAGCGCGGCGCGCACCCGGGTCGGCGTGGTGCCGCAGGCGGACAGCCTGGACCCGGATTTCACCGTGCGGGAAAACCTGCTGGTGTTCGGCCGCTACTTCGGCCTCGCCCGGCGGGAGATCGAGGCCCAGCTGCCGGCGCTGTTGGAGTTCGCCGGCCTGGCCGGCAAGGCCGATACCCGGATCGAGGCGCTATCCGGCGGCATGAAGCGGCGCCTGGCCCTGGCCCGCGCCCTGGTCAACGACCCCGACGTGATCTTCCTCGACGAGCCGACCACCGGCCTGGACCCGCAGGCACGGCACCTGATCTGGCAGGGCCTGCGCCGGCTGACCGCGCAAGGCAAGACCTTGCTCTTGACCACCCATTTCATGGAAGAGGCCGAGCGGCTGTGCGACCGCATCAGCATCATCGACCATGGCCGGCTGATCGCCGAGGGCGCGCCGCGCGAACTGATCGCCGCGCATGTCGAGGCACATGTAGTGGAGATCGACGGCGAAGATGCCACTACCTGGTGCGACAAGCTGGCCGAGCGCTATTGCCGGCGCTGCGAGCGGGTGGGCGAGACCCTGTTCTGCTACACCGCCGAGCCGCAAGCGCTGATCGCGGCGCTGGAGGGCATGCCGCATCTGCGCTACCTGCACCGGCCGGCCAACCTGGAAGATGTCTTCCTCAAGCTCACCGGCCGCGACCTGAGGGATTGATGTGTGAAGTGCAGAGACATAAAGGACACCATAAGCATGAATCCGAGACCCAATTTCTTAACCCTCTCCCCCTGGGAGAGGGTGGCGAAGCCAAGTGAGGGTGTGGGCGCCGAAGGGCGCCCTATCGGGCGTGCCCCCTCACCCCCACCCCTCTCCCGAAGGGAGAGGGGATGCCACCTCGATACGCCTTCACGATTTAGGTCTTTAAAGTGCTGAACCTGCGCTTCCTCCCCGTCTGGCAACGCAACTTCCTGGTCTGGAAGAAACTGGCCATCCCCTCCCTGCTCGGTAATCTGGCCGACCCCATGCTCTATATGTTGGGCCTGGGCTACGGCCTGGGCCGGCTGCTGCCGGACATCGGCGGCGTGCCCTATCTCAACTTCCTCGCCGCCGGCACCGTCTGCTACAGCGTGATGAACAGCGCGACCTTCGAGACCCTGTATTCGGCCTTCTCGCGCATGCATGTGCAGAAGACCTGGGCGGCCATCCTCAACACCCCGCTCGGCCTCCACGACGTGCTGCTCGGCGAATGGATTTGGGCCGCGTCGAAGAGCCTGCTGTCGGGCATCGCCATCCTGATCGTGATCTGGGGCCTGGGCCTGCAGGCCGACTTCTTCATGAGCCTGGGCCTGCTGCCGGTGATCGTGCTCACCGGCTTGTGCTTCGCCGGGCTGGGCCTGGCGATCAACGCCATCTCGCCCAACTACGATTTCTTCCTCTATTACTTCACCCTGGCGATCACGCCCATGGTGCTGTTGGGCGGCGTGTTCTATCCGCCGTCGGAACTACCCGACTGGCTCAAGGTCGCAGCCGATTGGCTGCCGCTGACCCATGCCATCGCCCTGGCCCGGCCACTGGTGTTGGGCCATCTGCCGCACGATATGCTGTGGCACGCCTTCATTCTCGCCGCCTACGGCGTGGCCGGTTTCTGGGCGGCATTCGTCTTCACCCGTCGGCGTCTGCTGCGCTGATTCGACGCGAAGCCAGCACGGGGCAGATCGACAACAGGGGATCGCGACATGGGTGTCGATGCCACTTACGCCGCCTTTCCCGGCCGCATCGTGATGGTCGGTTTCGGTTCCATCGGCCAGAGGGTGCTGCCCTTGCTGCTGCGCCACCTGGGGGTGACACCCGAGCGCATCACCATCATCGAGCCGCGCAATGACCCGAGCGGCGAGGCCCATGCCCTAGGCGTCCAGATCAAGTCTCTGGCGCTGACGCCGGCCAATTACGCCGCCACCCTGGATGGCCTGCTCCGGCCCGGCGATTTCCTGCTCAACGTCTCCTTCGATGTCTCGTCGCTCGCCCTGATCGAATATTGCCAGTAGCACGGCATGCTCTATCTCGATACCTGCCTGGGCGTGCTGCTCATGGGCCACGGCAGGGGAGCCTATTGGCACGGCTCGCAACTCTCGATCGAGGAGGCCCGGCGGCTGGTGCCCTACAACAATGCGACCAGCCTGCAGGTGACCATCAGCATCGTCGCCGCCATGGCCTGGGCGATCCGCCACCCGGACCAGGGCAGCCGCGAACCGGACGAACTGGGTTTCCGCGCCATCCTGGCCATGTGCCGGCCCTATCTGGGCAAGATGGTCGGGGTGTACAGCGACTGGCCCCCTTGCTCGGCCGCAACCGGCCCTTCCCGGAGGATCTGGACTTGGACGATCCCTGGCAATTCAAGAACTTCCGGGTGACATGACCCCCATTCATGAATTGCTGCATCGGATTCAATGGGATCCGGCCTTCGGCCAGGGCGAGTTCGTCATCGGCTATTTCGACCGGGTGGCGGACAAGGTGATCGAGGTGCCCCTGCGCGACGTCCGGCTCGACCCGGCCGACCACTTCGGCTTCCAGGCCCTGGATGCGGACGGCGTCAGCCACAGCGTGCCCTTCCATCGGGTGCGCGCGGTCTGGAAGGATGGCGCCTTGATCTGGCAACGGCCCGGTTGATTTATCCCGGCCAAGGGCTTTAATGAAATTGTTAGCCCGCTCAATACAACATCCCCACAGGACGAACACCATGGCCATCGGCGAGATCTGCAACCGCGAAGTCGTCATTGCCGAATCCGGCCTGCCTGTGCCCGAGGCCGCCCGCCTGATGCGGCAACACCATGTCGGCACCCTGGTCGTGGTCGAGCAGGCCGAAGGCCGGCGCCGGCCGGTCGGCATCGTGACCGACCGCGATATCGCCATCGAGGTGGTGGCGGCCGGGGTCGGCCCGGACAGCCTGACCGTGGGCGACATCACCGCCGGTGAGCTCGCCACCGTGCGCGAGAGCGAGGGCATCTTCGAAACCGTCCGCTATATGCGCAGCCGGGGTGTACGCCGGGTGCCAGTCGTGGATAATGGAGGCTGGCTCGTCGGTATCGTCACCTTGGACGATCTGCTCGAACTACTCGCCGAAGAATTGAGTGAGATGGCCAGCCTGATTTCCCGCGGACGCCAGCGCGAAGCGGCGACCCGCAAGTAACCCCAGCACAAAGAAGGAGCTGCTATGAAACTGCCTCTGCAGATCACCCTGCGCGATATCCCGCAATCCGAAGCACTGGAGGCCGCCATCCGCGAGAAGGCCGAGAAGCTCGATCGCTTCAATCAGCACATCATCGCCTGCCGCGTCACGGTCGAAATCGCCGGCAAACACAAACACCAGGGCAACGAGTTCAAGGTGGACATCGACATCACCGTGCCGGGGAGCGAGATCGTGGTGAATCATCACCAGAACGAGGATGTCTATGTCGCCCTGCGCGATGCCTTCGATGCGGCCAAGCGGCAGTTGGAAGACTTCGCCCACAAGCAGCGCGGCGATGTGAAGACGCACGAGAGCCCGCGCGCTGTCGCTGCCGAAGAATAGGCGTCAGCCCGATAGAAAAGGCCGCGCGGTGCGCGGCCTTTTCAATTGCGCCCGAGTGAGGCGCGTCAGCCACTGGATAGGCGCAGTCAGTGGTCTTCGAGATGGGTAAAGGTCTCTTCGGCGAGTTCGCCGGTATCGGGATCGACCCAGTCGGATATGCCAAGCTCTTCTTCCACTTCGTGCAGGTCTTCCTCGGCCTCCACTTCGGGCTCGGCACTGTATTCCATGTCCTGCACGGCCTCCCACAAGGTGGCGAAAGGCCCGTATTGCGCGCTCGATTCTTTGTCGAGCCAATAAAAACCATCCGGCCGTTCGATGATCCGGGTCTTATCGTAATCGGGCTGAGTCTCGGGAATCTTCTGTGGCATGCGGCTACTCCCTGCTGCTAATTGCACTTCGGTTTTTATAACAGCACTATCGAGCGCGCTTGGCAAGCGTATATTTTTTATCGCAGGGCCAGGAGGTCGCAGCTGAGGCACTTGCGCAGGCGATCCAAGGTCGTCGCGTCGAAACCGCTGGCCGCATGCAAGACCAGCAGACTGGCCCCGAGACGATTGATCTGGTTCGGCAAGGCCGCAGCCGATGTGATGCGTTCGCCGCTCAAGCCCAGGTCCGCGGCGTGTTGCCGCGCCTGGGCCAATTGCTGTCGATAGCTCGCGTCGTCAGCAGCGGGGATCAATACATGCAGTGGCGAACCCGTGCCGCGAGCCAAGCCGGCCGCCATGGCCAGGGCGCGTTCCGCCTCGGCACCCGCATCATAAATAACTGCAATCGGCCGATTGCCTGCCAGGCGCCGCCGCTCCCAGGCCGGCGGCGCCAGCAGCACGGCATCCAGGCGCCCGGCCTGGCCGAGCAATTGTGAGACCGGCCGGCCGCGCATGACCTGGAACGAATAGCGCAAAGCACGCGGTTCCGCGCTCTGACGTAGGCGCGTCTCGGCCGCTGCGGCGGCTATTTTCAAGCGGCGCTCCAGCGGCGCAAGTTCGAGTTGGCGCGATTGCGCGCTCGCCCGACCGATCTCGCGCACACCAGGCAGCATGCTGGCTCGCAGCAAATCGGCATCTTCGACGAACAGCGCGGTCAGCTCCGCCTGCAAGCGCTCGGCCAGATCGATCGCGGCATCGAGATGGGCCCATTCGCCCTCGATGCCGGATAGGGCCACCAACACGCGACGAATATCGGAACTAAGCGCCACGTTTCTTGGCGGGGGCCGCCGTGCGCTTCTTCGGTTTGGCCCGACTGCTGGTTTTTCTGGCCGGCGCGACCTTGCCGGCATAGACCTGGCGCAACGTCGAAAACTGAATCAGCCGCGAGGCCACCAGATAATTGACCGACCCCTCCGGCACCACGCCTTCGGCATCGGGCAGGCCGGCGGGCAGCCCGGTCAAGAGCTCCATCGCCTCGTCGACGTTATTCACCGGCCAGATATGGAACTGTCCCTTGCCGCAGGCATCGACCACATCGTTGCGCAGCATCAGGTGTTTGACATTGGCCTGCGGAATGACCACACCGTGACTACCATCGAGCCCACGCGCCTGGCAGATGTCGAAGAAGCCCTCGATCTTCTCATTCACCGCGCCGATCGCCTGCATATGGCCATATTGATCGACCGAGCCGGTCATGGCGACCGATTGCTTGATCGGCACATCGCCCAGCGCGGACAACAGCGCGCACAGCTCGGCCATGGAGGCGGAATCGCCCTCGACCATGCCATAAGTCTGCTCGAAGGCCAGGCTCGCCGACAGCGACAGCGGCAAGGCATTGGCATAACGCGCGGCGAGAAAAGCGCTCAAGGTCAGCACGCCCTTGGAGTGCAGCGAACCGCCGAGATTGACCTCGCGTTCGATGTCGATCACCTCGCCCTCGCCCAGCCGCACCGTCGCGGTGATCCGGGTCGGGTGGGCAAAGCGGCTGTCGCCCAGCATGATGACCGACAGGCCGTTGATTTGGCCGACCCAATCGCCACTGGTCTGCACATTGATGGTTTCGCGCAGAATGTGTTCTTGTAGACGCTGACGGAGCCGGCCGGTACGCCGCTCGCGCGCATCGAGCGCGGCCTGGACCAGCTCGGCGCTGACGCTGTCGTGCAACTCGGCCCGTGCCAAGTGATCGGCCTCGCGCATCAAGTCAGCTAGGTTCTGGATGTTGCTGGATAGGCGTTCGGCGTCGTCGGCCTCGCGCGCCGCCTGCTCGACCAGGCGGGCGCAGGCCGACCGATCGAAAGGCAGCAGGCTATCCTTGCGGCCCAAGGTAGCAACCAGCCGGCAGTAGTGCTGCACCGATTCGTCGCTGCGCGGCATCTCATCGTCGAAATCGGCGACGACCTTGAACAACTCGCGGAACTCCGGGTCGTATTCGTACAGCAAGTAATAAAGCAGGCGCTCGCCCAGGAGCACGACTTTCAAATCGATCGGAATCGGTTGCGGCTCCAGCGACACGGTATGGGCCAAGCCGAGCATCTGGCCCAGGCTGTCGATGTGCAACTTATGCGCGCGCAGAACCCGCTTCAGGGCCTCGTAGGCATAGGGCTGGGTCAACAGCTTGTGCGCATCGAGCACCAGATAACCGCCGCTGGCCTGAAGCAAGGCGCCTGGCTTTATCAGGCTGAAATCGGTGACCAAGGCACCGAGGTGTTCGATGTGTTCGATCCGACCGACCAGGTTCGGGTAACTGGGGTGATCGGGCCAGATCACCGGCGCCCCTTCGGTCGCGCTATTGTCGATCAGCAGGTTGACTTGGTAGCGGCGGAAGGTCGGCTGCGCCGTCAGGGTAATGCCCATGACCTGGACCGGCCCCTCCTGCGACTTGCGTATTTCGTCGGCACTATCGACCAGGTCCTTCTCGACGGCATCGAGATAGGCACAGACCTCGGCCAGGTCGCGATACTTCTCTTGCAGTTCGCTGATCTGGTGCGTCACTGCCAGCATCGAGAATTCACGCGTCAGCGCGCGGATGCGCTCCTTCTTTTCGCGCAGCCACTGCGGCGCCTGGCGGATGACCTTGTGCAGGCGCTCGTGCAGGTCTTCCAGCACACGGGCGATGCGTTGCTTTTCCTTGTCCGGCAGCTTCTCGAAATCGTCGGGCGACAGCACCTCGCCGTTCTTTTCCGGTGCCAGACCGAAACCACTGGGGGTGCGTAGCAGGGCGATGCCCTGTTTTTCCGCCTCTGCGCCGAGCTCGCGCAGGGCCGCCGCCTCGCGTTCGGTGAATTCGTTATCGACCTGATCGACGCGCGAACGGTATTCCTCGCTTTCGAACAGGGCGGGGATCGCAGTAAGCAGGTCTTCGATCAGCCGCTGCATGTCGGCCTTGAGTTCCTTGCCGCGACCGACCGGCAAGGCAATGGCCTTGGGCTTATGCGGCTGCTCGAAGTTGTGGACGTAGACCCAATCGCCCGGTACCGGGCCCTCGGCCGCCGCCTTGTCCAACAAGCGGGTGACCAGGCTGCGCTTGCCGGTGCCGGACGGCCCCATGACGAATAGGTTGTAGCCCTCGCGCCGGATAGCCAGGCCGAAACCGGCCGCCTCGATGGCACGATCCTGACCGAGGATGCCGGGCAAGTCGGGCAGATCGGCCGTAGTCTTGAATTTCAATTGCTTCAGATCGCAGCGGCCATACAACTGCTCGGCCGCCAGCGGCGCACGCAGGCCGTCGCTGACGACCACCGGTAGCACCTTGGTCTTCTTGCCGCGCGCGCTCGGCTTGCGCGTCCGCTTAGTGGTTGTGGTGACGCTCAAAGTCGATATGTCCGTCAATGATGGTGTAACGCACCTGGCCCTGCACCTCCATGCCCAGGAAGGGGCTGTTCTTGCCCAGGCTATGCAGGCTCTTGCGCGTGACCTGCCACCAGGTTTCAGGATCGAACAGGCAGAGGTCGGCCGGCGCACCGAGCCCAAGCTGGCCCGTATCGATGCCGAGCAACTCGGCCGGGCGCCGGGTAATGAGATCGACCGCCTGACTGAGCGGCCGGCCCTGTTCTTGGGCCCAACGCAAGGTCAGCGGCAGCAGCAACTCGACGCCGGTCGCGCCCGGCTCGGCCTCTTGGAACGGCAACTCCTTGGCATCGTCGTCGACCGGCGCATGATCGGAACAGATCGCATCGATCGTGCCGTCGGCCACGGCGGCGCGAATCGCATCGCGGTCGCGCTGGCTGCGGAACGGCGGATACAAGTGGCAATTCGGGTTGAAGTCGGCCACGTCCAATTCGGTCAGATGCAAGTGGTGGACATTGATATCGCAACTGATCGGCAGACCCTCGGCCTTGGCTCGGCGCACCATGTCGATGGCTTCCGCGCTCGACAGGCGGCAGACATGCACCCGGGCGCCGGTTGTCTTCGCCAACAAGATGATGCTCGCCAGGGCAATGGTCTCGGAAACGACCGGAATCGGCGGCAGGCCAAGCCGGGCGGCGACGGCACCGTCGTGGGCAACACCGTCCTTGACCAGATGGCCATCGCGCGGCCGCAGCCAAACCGGAAAACCGAAGGTGGCGGCGTACTCCATCGCGCGCATCAGCACCTGGGTGTCGACGATGGGGGTGTCGGCCTGGCTGAAGGCCAGGCACCCGGCCTCGTGCAGCTCGGCCATCTCGGTGATGCGCTCGCCCCTGAGCTTCCAGGTCAGCGCACCGACCGGATAGACCCGCGGCCCGGGCATGCTCTTGGCGCGGAACTTCAGCATCTCGACCAAGCCCGGCTCGTCCAGCGGCGGGTCGGTATCCGGCGGGCAAGCCAGGCTGGTTACCCCGCCGGCGGCGGCGGCGCGCATCTCGGATTCCAAGGTGGCCATGTATTCGAAACCCGGCTCGCGCAGCCGGGCGGACAGGTCGACCAGGCCGGGGCAGACCACCAGGCCGGCGGCATCGATCACCCGGTTGGCATGGAAATCGGCCGGTGCCTGGCCGAGGCCGACGATGTGGCCGGCGGCGATGTAGATGTCCTGCTGGGCATCGATGCCGTTTTTCGGATCGATCAGGCGGCCATTCTTGATGTGTATCTTCATATTAATTGCCCGCCAGGATGCTCATCACCGCCATGCGCACGGCGATGCCAAAAGTCACTTGCGGCAGGATCACCGACTGCCGGCCGTCGGCCACATCGGAATCGATCTCGACCCCGCGGTTCATCGGGCCGGGATGCATGACGATGGCATCGGGTTTGGCCAGGCGCAACTTCTCCGGCGTCAGGCCCCAGTATTTGTAGTACTCCTGTGGGCTGGGCAACAGTGCGCCCTGCATGCGCTCGTTCTGCAGGCGCAGCATCATCACCACGTCGACGTCCTTGATGCCCTCTTCCAGCCGGTGATAGACATGCACGCCCATGCCCTCGACATCGTGCGGCAGCAGGGTCTTGGGCGCGACCACGCGCAGCTCCGGGCAGCCCAGCGTGGTCAGCGCGTTGATCTGCGAGCGGGCGACGCGCGAATGCAGGATGTCGCCGACGATGGCGATGCGCAGGTTGTGGAAGCCGCCCTTGTAGTGGCGGATGGTGAACATGTCGAGCAGGCCCTGGGTCGGGTGGGCGTGGCGGCCGTCGCCGGCGTTCATCACCCGGATGTGGTCGGCCACGTTGCGGGCGATCAAGTGGGCGGCGCCGGCCGAGCTGTGGCGCACGATAAACATGTCGGCATGCATGGCCGACAGGTTGGCCACGGTGTCGAGCAAGGTCTCGCCCTTGCTCTGCGACGAGGCGCCGATATTGAGATTGACCACGTCGGCCGACAGCCGCTTGGCGGCGATCTCGAAGGTGGTGCGGGTGCGGGTGGATGGCTCGAAGAACAGGTTGAAGATGGCCTTGCCGCGCAACAGCGGCACCTTCTTCACTTCCTGTTCGGAGACCGAGAGGAAACCCGCGGCGGTGTCGAGGATCTGGGTCAGGATACGGGCCGGCAGGCCGTCGAGGCTGAGCAGATGGCGCAGGCTGCCGTCGTCGTTGAGTTGCAAGTTGGCGCTCATATCCGATTCGCCCCCCGCACAAAACCCAGGCTACCGTCGTCGTGTTTGACCAATGAGACGTGCTGATCGTCGGCGATCTCGAGTTTATAGCCGGAAAAGTCGGGACAGATCGGCAATTCACGGCCTCCCCGGTCCACCAACACGGCAAGTCGGATGGTGGCGGGGCGTCCATAGTCGAATAATTGATTCATGGCCGCGCGCACTGTGCGGCCAGTATACAAGACATCGTCGATCAACAGGAGCCGCCGGCCCTCCGTGTCGAAATCGATTTGCGAGGGTTTGACGATCGGATGCAGGCCGATGCGGGAGAAGTCGTCGCGGTAGAAGGCGATGTCCAGGCTGCCGCAGGGCAGGTCGCTGTCCAGGCGCCGGGCCAGCGCTTCCATGACCCAGACACCACCGGTATGGATGCCGACCAAGGCGCAATCGGGTGTGAGGGTGGGGCGAATTTGTTCGGCCAGGCGGTCGATCAACTCGGTAGGCTTAGGCAATGTCATGATGGGCCAAGTAGTCCTGAAGTATTTGTTCTGCCGCCAGGCTATCGGTCAACGCGCGCCGACGCTCGCCATACACCCCCGCCTCGGCCAAGCGCGCTTCGGCCTCGACCGAGGTCAAGCGTTCGTCGACCAGATGCACCGGCAGGCCGAAACGGCCATGCAACTGATTGGCAAAGCGCCGACAGCGCTTGGTCAATTCGTGTTCTTCGCCCTCAAGGCTGAGCGGTAAACCCACCACCAACTCGATCGGCCGCCATTCCGCAATCAAGGCGCCGATGCGGGCAAAGCGCGGGTCGTTGGCCTCTTCGGCGATGGTCTCCAGCGCATGTGCCAACCGGGTCTCCCACTCGCCCATCGCGACGCCGATACGTTTGGTGCCGAAGTCGAAGGCGAGCACGGTGCCGCGCCTCGACTGCATCAGGCGTGCCCGGCCTCTTCCGATAGCATCGACATGTCGATACCCAGGATATGCATGGCCGCCGACAGCCGCTCTTCCGGCGGCAGACCGAAGATGACTTCCGGGTCGGCCGGCACGGTGAGCCAGGCGTTCTGCTTGATCTCTTCCTCCAGTTGGCCCGGCGCCCAGCCCGCATAACCCAGGGTGACGATGATCTGCTCCGGCCCTTCGTGGCGCGCCGTGGCCTCCAGGATATCCTTCGAGGTGGTCAGGCCGACCCGATCGTGCACCGACAAGGTGGAGCCCCATTCGCCGACCGGGCGGTGCAGCACGAAACCGCGCTCCATCTGCACCGGGCCGCCGTAATAGACCGGGTTGTCCTTGATCCGCTCGTCATCCAAGCTCAGGCCGATCTGCTCGAACAACTTTTCCAGCGACAGGTCGATAGGCCGGTTCACCACCACGCCCAGGGCACCCTGCTCGCTATGGTCGCAGACGTAGGTCAATGCGCCGGCAAAGTTGGGGTCCACCATGTTCGGCATGGCGATTAGAAAGTGATCGATAAAGTTGGCGTTGTCCATGGTCGTTCGCTCGTGTTTCCGACCATTGTAATCTCCACCGCCGCCGGAACCAACCGCGCCGGCGCAGCCCGGCTGGGCCTAGGGCAGCCGGATATCGGCCGTGCCGGGACAGACCCAGCGCGGGTGTTCCCGGGTGGTATCGATGCAGCCGCCATCGCGGTAGACCCCCCTGGGGTCACGGTAGCGCTGCATGCGTTCGACGATGCGCCCCAGCGCGACCGGGTCGGCCTGCGAAGCGCGGACATGCGCTTCGACCCGGGACTCGTCCATTCGCAGCTCGCCCGTCGAGTCGCGATAGGTGCCATGACGCCAGTGATAGATCTCCACGCACTTCGCCGCCAGCGTGAACGGCTCGCCCCATTTCCAAAAATTGGTGAACAGGCCGCCGCCGAGATAAAACACCCACGAGCCCTCGTAGCCCACCACATCCGCCGAGGCCTCGTCCGGGTTGCGAAACCAAAGGCGGTCGCCGGGCACGTAATACTTCATCGGCAACGGCGCCTCCATGGCGCCGTACTCGCGCAAGAAAACATCGTGAAACCGGGCCGACATGATGGGCTCGCACTCCCACTGCCGTTGCAGCCGGGCCAGCAGTCCGGGGTTGCTGGCGGCTAGCTCCTGCGCGATCCCCAGCAGGATGACGTATTCGGTCGCGCGATAGCAGGAAAACGAATAGCGTGCGCCCGACACCGCCGGCTGGGTGGCCTTACGCAAGGCGGTGACCAGCGGCGTGCCCGGTAAAACGGTAAAGCCCCGATCCTCGACATAAGCCCAGCAATCGGCCGGACGCTCAGCCTCGGTGGTGTGGAAATCCAGTTCTGTCTTACATGCCGCCTCGACGATATAACGGCGCATGCGCAGCGCGGCAATCAGCTCATCGTAACTTGGAAACGCGAAGGCCACGGGAGCGAGCAGCATGGCGACCAGTATCTCTTTCTCCAGGTCGCCTGCGTGGGTTTGACTATCGAGCCCAAGCATTTCGGTTAGGCGCAAGGTGTCGCCATCGGGCGCCCAGGCCGAAGCCGTTTCTTCGTTCAGATGGAACCGGATGACATGCCGGCCGGCACCGGCCATGGCCGCTGTTTCGACATGCCGGGCAAGGCCCTGCGCCTCAAGCAAGGCCTGGAATGCATCGTGCGCTTGCGCCAGCCCCAGCGCATCGCTCGTGCTGAACTGGATACCGCCCTCGGTCTGCCTCATGCCTTCCATCATCGTATCGGTGTGAATCCGGCAGCGTGGCATCGTAAGGCTTAACGATGACTTAAGCCATCGCCTACCGTCGGGTAACGCAGCAGGAAACGCAATTCCTCCTTGATGCGCCGATTCGACAAGCGCCGCGATTCGGCCAGGAAGCTGCGCATGGCCGGGGTCACCGCCGCCTCGACCTCGGCCCGCGGTAGGCGCGGCGGGCGCGGCAGACCGAGATGATCGGCCACCCGATCGAACCAGTCGCCCATCTTGTGATCGCTGTCGTCGACCGCGTTGTAGAGCCGGTTGGTCCGCCCCCGGAACAGGGCCACAACGCACAGCCGAGCGAGATCTTCGGCATGGATGTGGTTGGTGTAGATGTCCTCGCCCGGCAGCAAGGCGGGCAGGCCTTGGCGCACGCGTTCCGCGGGCAAGCGGTCGGCGGCATAGATACCGGGCGCCCGCAAGATACTCACGCGCACGCCATGGCCGAGACCCCAGGCGCGCAAAGCCCGTTCGGCCGCGACCCGGCGCTTGGCCCGCGCGTTGCGCGGCCGGACGGGACGCGTCTCGGCGACAAAGTCGCCGGCGCAGTCGCCGTAAACCCCGGTGGTACTGATGTAGGTCAGGGCCCGTGGTAGACTGCCCCGCCCCAGCGCCGCCAACAGCCGCGCGGTACGTGGGTCGCTTGTCCCTTCGCCGGGCGGCGGTGCCAGATGCAGCACCCAGTCGGCCAGGCCGGCGATGCGCTTGAGACTCCTGCGATCGTCCAGGTCGCCGGCGATCGGGGTGATGCCGGCGGCACGCAGTGCGGCCCGACCGTCGGGCGAACGGCTCAGGGCATACAGGCGAGCCCGCCCTTGCAGGTGTTTAGCGATGCGGAGGCCGACGTCGCCGCAGCCGATGATGAGTATGCGCAGCATTTTTTGAGTTTTATCGAGAGGAATTCGGGATGTCGTATCAGGTGACCATCCAGCCCAGTGGCCACAAGTTTACCGTGGAAGCGGGCCAGACCGTGCTTTCCGCCGCGCTCGACGCCGGCTTCGCCCTACCCTATGGCTGCCGCAACGGTGCCTGCGGCGCGTGCAAGGGCAAGATTTTGGAAGGCCAGGTCGATTACGGCGACATTCAGCCCGGCAGCCTGAGCGACGAGGACCGCCATCGCGGCCTGGCCTTGTTCTGCTCGGCCAAGCCGAAGAGCGACTTGGTACTCGAAGTCAAAGAGGTCGGAGCAGCCAAGGACATCCCGGTCAAGACCCTGCCCTGCCGGATCGAGCGCATGGAACGTTTGAGCCACGACGTGATGCAGCTCTTCCTCAAGCTGCCGGCCAACGAACGCCTGCAGTTCCTGCCCGGCCAGTACATCGACTTCCTGCTCAAAGACGGCAAGCGGCGCAGCTTCTCGCTGGCCAACGCGCCGGAAGAGGACGCGCTGCTGGAGCTGCACGTGCGCCACGTCGCCGGCGGCGAATTCACCGAGCATGTGTTCAACGCCATGCAAGTGAAGGACATCATGCGCATCAACGGCCCACTCGGCAGCTTCTTCCTGCGCGAGTCGGACAAGCCGGCGATCTTCCTCGCCACCGGCACCGGTTTCGCGCCGATCAAGAGCATCCTGAACCACGCCTTCCATCACGAGGCCGACCGGCCGCTGGTACTGTACTGGGGCGCCCGCACCCTACAAGACATGTACATGGCCGAGCTAGCCGGCCAATGGCAGCAGATCCATGGCAATTTCACCTTCATCCCGGTACTGTCGCAGGCCGGGACGGATTGGCCCGGCCGCACCGGCTACGTGCAAGATGCCGTGCTGGCCGACTTCGCCAACCTCGCCGGCTATCAAGTCTATGCCTGCGGCGCGCCGGCGATGGTCGACGCGGCGCGCAAAGCCTGCCTCGGCCACGGCCTGCCGGAGGACGAGTTCTTCTCCGACGCCTTCGCCTTCCAAACCACCTGATTCAGCGGTCAGGCATCCCAATACGGCGGCGTGCCGATCTTTTCGATCAGAAAGTCGATGAAGGCGCGCACCTTGGGGTTGGCCTGGCGGGTCGGTAGGTACAAGGCATACAGCGCATTGAAGCCACCTAGCGGTTTATAGCGCGGCAGCACCTGGACCAGGCGCCCAGCTTGCAGATCGTCGCCGGCCAGATAGGTCGGCAAGATGCCCAGCCCCGCGCCGGCCAAGACCAAGCTACGCACGGCATCGCCGCTGGTGGCCAACACATTGCCCGAGATGTCGAGCGCGACCAAGCCGCGCGGACCTTCCAACCGCCAGGGGGTGGGGGCCTCGCTCAAGCGCTGGCGCACGCAATTGTGCGCCGACAACTGCTCCAAGCGGCTGGGTTTGCCGCGCGCTGCGAGGTAGTCAGGCGAGGCGCACAAGACGAAACGCAGGTCGGCCAGCTTGCGTGCGGCCAAGCTCGGTTGCGGCCGATCGGTCAGGCGTAACACCACATCGAAGCCCTCCTCGGCCAGATCCACATGGCGATCGACCAGCACCAGATCGATTTCCAATTCGGGGTAACGCGCCAAGAACTCCGGTAACAGCGGTGCGATATGGCGCGGCCCGAACGCAGTCGACACGCTGACGCGCAAAACGCCGCGCGGCGCGGCCACCAAGCGGCTGGCCGCCGCCACCGCCTGGTCGGCAGCATTGGCCAACACCGCACATTGCTCGTATACCGCCCGGCCGGCATCGGTCAAGCTCATCGCGCGGGTGGAGCGATGCAACAGCTTCACGCCCAAACCGTCTTCCAAACGGGCAACCTGCTTGCTCACCGCCGAGCGGGTCGAATTCAACGCAGCGGCCGCCTTGCTGAAACCGCCGACCTCGACCACCTTGGCGAACACCCCCATCTCGGTCAGCCAACGCATGGGGCCCTCCCATTGTTTCCATAATGGAAACAATTATGTGACGAAATAACGGATTGTTGAATGATAAATCGGGGCCAACAATAGCCCCGCCAATCGTCAAGGGAGATGACCATGCCTTACATCCATATCCGCGTCGCCAGCGAATACCTGTCGCCGCACCAGATCCGGCAGTTGAGCCAAGGCACGACTCGACTGATGAACGAGCGCCTGCGCAAGCGGCCCGACCTCACCGTGGTGACGGTGGAAACCCTGCCGCCCGAGCGCTGGTTCCTGGCCGGCACCCCCATCCCGACCCGCGGCCACTGCACGCGCAGGGCCCGGCCGCTGCGCTGGCTGGCCGCGGCCTCGCCCTTGCCCACCGGCGCCTGCGCGGCAATGGCCGACATCACGATCACCCAGGGCAGCAATAGCGCCGAAGAGAAGAGCGTCTTCCTGGCCGATTTCCAGCGTTTGCTGAGCGACTGCCTCGGCCCGCTAGACACCCCGGCCTACGTGGTCATCCATGAAGTGCCGGGCAGCGACTGGGGCTACGACGGGGTCAGCCAAGCCCAGCGGAGGCCGATATGATGACGGTAGAAACGATGCCCATCACTGGTGCCGAAACCAACGATCCGGCCACGCCATTCGGCGCCTTGGCCGAGTTCTACCGCGCCTTCAACGGCCGCGACCTGGCGCTGATGCAACAGAACTGGCAAACCGATGAATGCGTGCTCGACAACCCCTTGGGCGGCATTCGCCGCGGTTGGCCCGAGATCGAGCCGCTCTATCGCCGGTTGTTCACCGGCCAGGCCCAGGTCTATGTCGAGTTCTACGATTACAGCTTGCAGCTCGGATCGGACCTGTTTTGCGCGGCCGGCCGCGAACGCGGCCACTTCGAGCGAGCGGGCCGGCACATTGATCTGGCGATCCGCACCAGCCGCATCTATCGTTTCGACGGCCGGCGTTGGCGGCAGATTCACCATCACGGCTCGATCGAAGACGCCGGCCTGCTGGCAGCCTATCAGACCGCCGTGTTGGCCTGAGCTGGGCGACGAGACTGGCCGCAAGTCTTGGCGGCGGGGATAATCCGCCCCCATGTCCTTCGATGTCATCATCATTGGCGCCGGCGCCGCCGGCATGATGTGCGCAGCCCAGGCCGGTCAGCGCGGCCGCCGGGTCTTGCTGCTCGACCACAACGACAAGATCGGCGAGCGCATCCGCATCTCCGGCGGCGGCCGCTGCAACTTCAGCAACCGCGACGTCGGCCCGGAAAACTACCTGTCGCAAAACCCGCACTTCAGCCGCTCGGCCCTGAAGCAATTTTCCGCGCGCGACTTCCTCGCCCTGGTCGAGCGTCACCGCATCCGCTATCACGAACGCGAGCATGGCCAGTTGTTCTGCGACGACTCGGCCCAGGACATCGTCGCCCTGCTCCAGCGCGAATGCGGGCAGGGCAATGTGCAGTGGGCCACCGGCTGCGGCGTCGAACGGATCGAACGGCGCGAGGCCGACGGCCTGCGCTTCGAACTGGCCACCACGCAAGGCCGCTTCCGCTGCACCTCGCTGGTGATCGCCACCGGCGGCTTGGCCGCACCCAAGCTCGGCGCCAGCCCCTTCGGCTATAAGTTGGCCGAGCAATTCGGTCTGCCCGTGGTCGCACCGAAGCCGGCCCTGGTGCCACTGGCGCTGGCGCCGGAAACGTTGGAACGTTTGCAGCCCCTGTCCGGCGCCTCGTTCGAGGCAGAGACCCGCTGCCTGGGCAGCAAGCCGCGCTTCCGCGAAGACGTTCTGCTCACCCATCGCGGCCTGTCCGGCCCGGCCATTCTGCAGGTCTCCAACTATTGGCAGATGCAGGAATATGGCAGCGACAAGAAGCAGCCGATCGCCATCGATCTCTTGCCTGGCATCGATGCCCAAACCTGGTTGGAAACGCACCGCCATAGCAATGCCCTGCTCGCCAATGTTTTGGCCGAAACCCTACCGCGCCGCTTCGCGCAGGAATGGTGCAGCCTATTCGGTTTCAACAAGGCCATGGCGCAATTGACCAAGCGCGAGCTGCAGGCGGCGGCCGAAGCGCTGAAGGGCTGGGCCTTGATGCCGTCCGGCACCCTCGGTTATGCCAAGGCCGAGGTCACGCTCGGTGGCATCGACACCCGCGCCTTGTCGTCCAAAACCATGGAGGCCTCGGCGGTACCGGGCTTGTATTTCATCGGGGAAGTGGTCGATGTGACCGGCTGGCTCGGCGGCTACAACTTCCAATGGGCTTGGTCGTCGGGCTGGGTGGCCGGTCACGCGGTGTAAAGCCGGGTTATTGTGCCTCGCCGGCCTGCCGCGCCAGGCATTCCCGCGCCTGTTCCAGTCGATCGGTGCTCGATTTGGCCTTGGCCAAATAGACCAGCGCAGCGGCGCGATCGCCCATATCCAAGGCCGCCCGCGCGGCAAGCAATGCGGCCAATGGCGGCGCCTCGCCCGCCAACACTTGATCGGCCAGCTTGCGCGCAGCCGCCGCGTCGCCGCCGATCAAGGCCGCGGTCGCTTGGCTCAAGGCATCGCCCGCCTTACGCTTGTGGCGTTCGACCCGCCACGCCTTGACCTCACCCGGCAGGCGCAAGCCCACACGGACGATGCGGACCAGGGCGTAAGCCATGAAAAAAAACAGCATCGCCAGCACCGTGGCCAGCATGAACGACAGCTCCACCCGCCAGGGTGGATACACGATCAAGACGTAACCCTGATCGATCCGGGCGGTCAGCACAAAGACGACAGCCAGCCCGAACAGCAGCAAGATCCAGAGTGCGCTCCGCATATCAGCCGCGCACGCCCTTGCGCGCCTCATTCAAGGCCTTGAGGCTGGCCGATATGTCGGCCGCCTCGATGGAAACCGAAACACCGGCCAAATGCTTGAGGCTATCCAGCGTCGCACGGGTCAAGGGATCGTTGCGATTGAAGTATTGCGCAACCCAGGTCTGGGCGGCATCCAGATCGGCCTTCCATGTGGCCTGATCGTTTTGCAGCGCGGCCAGCCGCGCAGAAAGCAAGCGCAGCTTCAGGTTCTGGCGCAGAAAATAGGCCTGCTCCGGCGTCAGCAACGGCATGTCCGGATGGTCCAGCCGGCGGATGCGGACCAATTGCTTGAACTCTTGCCACACCTCGCGGCCCAGACGAGTCGCGGTGTCGACCGGCCCGGATGTCGCCGGCTGAGCGGCCTTCTTGCTCGGCGGCTCGGATTCGAATTCCGGCCTCAGCGCATCGACGTTCGCGATCAAGGCATCCAGACGTGCATTCAATGCCGTGATGTCGGCGATGGGCAGCAAGCGTAGGCGCTCGACATCGCGCGCCAAGGCTTGGCGCAATGCAGCGAACTGCGGTTTGCCTTGCCGGCTCAAGCGCTGTTCGGCAGCCTCTAATGCGATCAAGGCCGCGCGCACGTTACCGGCCAACTGCAAATGCTGCTGCACCAGCGACAGGCTTTGCTCAATATCGGCCAGCACGCGCTCATCTTGGCTACGTGCCAAGTCCTGGTACATCGCCGCCAAGGCAAGCTGCTGGTTTTGTGCCTCCTGCGATTTCGCCTCCAACACCGCGAGGCGCGCCAGCACCGACTCCAGGGTGGCACCGGCCTGCTTGCTGGCGGCTTGGGTCTGGCGATTGGCATCGTCGAATTCGCCGATGCGCTTAGCCAATTGCAGCTCCAACGCCTGCATGCGCACATGGAACATCCAGGCCGCGCCGCCGGCAGCGGCCAACGCCAACCCCGCCAACAGCAGGGCTGCCATTTGCCAACTCGAGCGCGGCGCACGATCGGTCTCGGGCATGGAATTAGCCATGAGCGAACCATTCCTCCAGCGTTGTCAGTAAACCCTCATCCCCGGGCGCGCTCACCGCCACCCGTTGCGCGCCCAGCACGCGGGCCGCCGCGGCGATGCGAACGTGCGGCACGAACCAGGGCGTGTCACACAAAAAACCTTCGCCCTCGGGGCCTAGCAGCGCAAACAGATTGCTCACGCCCTCGCCACTCGTCGCCGTGATCGCATCGATCCCGCCGCGCCGAAATTCGGCCAATATCGGCCCCCCATCGGCCGCCGGGCGCAGGCGGCGATAGCATTCAGCATACTCCACCTGGGCACTGCGCGCGCGCAAGGTCTCGGCCAGCACCTCGCGGCCGCCCTCGCCGCGCACGATCAATATCTTTTGCCCCTGCACGGCCTGCATGGCCGGCAGTGCCAGCAAGGCCTCGCTATCGGCGTTGCCCTCGGGAAAAACAATCCCGTCGACGCCCCTTCGCTGCAAGGCCCGCGCCGAAGCTTCGCCCACAGCGGCAATGCGCAGCACGGTGGGCAGGGCGCGTTCGCCCAAGGCGGCGTAGAAGCGGGAAACGGCGGTGGGGCTGATGAAAATAACCCAATCGAAGTCGGCCAAACGGTCGATGAGGCCATCAAGCCGCGCACGATCGAGCGGCGGCGCAATCTCGATGGCCGGAAAAGCAATGGCACGCGCCCCCACCGCCTGCAACCGCGCGAGCAACGGTTCCGCTTGCTCGCGCGGCCGGGTCACCAAGATGCCCTTACCGGCGAGCGCGCTCATGTCAGTGCCCGAGCAGCTCCGCCATGACCTTGTCGGCACCTTGCTCGAGCAAAGACTCGGCGACCCGTTGGCCCAGCGCTTCCGGGTCGGACAGATCACCGCTGGCCTCGGCGCGGTAGAAGCGCACTCCATCCAAGTCGGACACGAAGCCGCGCAAGCGCAAGCGGCCATCGATCAATTCGGCATAGCCACCGATCGGCGCTTGGCAGCCACCTTGCAGCACACGGCCCAGCTCGCGCTCGGCGCGCACACAGGCCGCGGTATTCGCATCGTTCAGCGGCGCCAGCAAGTGCGCCAGATCGGCGCGGTCGCTACGAATCTCAATACCCAGGGCGCCCTGCCCAACCGCAGGCAGGCTGTCTTCCGGCGCCAGCAGGCCGCTGATGCGATGGCCCAGTTCCAGCCGCTTCAAACCGGCCGCGGCGAGCACGATCGCGTCGTACTGGCCCTCGTCCAACTTGCGCAGCCGGGTGTTGACGTTGCCACGCAGGGTCTCGATTTTCAACTGCGGGAAACGGGCGCGAATCTGGGCCTGGCGGCGCAGGCTGGAGGTGCCGACCACCGCCCCGGCCGGCAGCTCGGCCAAGTTTTTATAATGGTTGGAAATCAAGGCGTCGCGCGGGTCTTCCCGCTCGGTGATCGCAGTCAGCGCGAAGCCCTCGGGCAGCACCATCGGCACATCCTTCATCGAGTGCACCGCCAGGTCGGCGCGCCCCTCGGCCATGGCCTGCTCCAGCTCCTTGACGAACAGCCCCTTGCCGCCGATGCGCGACAAAGGCGAATCCAAAATCTGGTCGCCCTGGGTGGTCATGCCAAGCAGCTCCACTTGCAGATCGGGGTAGCGCGCACGCAGGCAGGCGCGGATATGTTCGGCCTGCCACAGGGCAAGCTGGCTTTCACGAGTGGCGATGATGATACGGGTCGGCATGTTTGAACTATTTGGCCGGGAAGCGGCCAATGTCAGAATCCATCGAGGTCAATTTCGGGGTTTGCATGAAACGTCTATATACGCTTCTGTTGGCGATTTTAGCATGGGCTGCCAGCGGCGCCCTGGCCGAAGGCGTGCCCTATGCCGAAGACCTGGCGAAGGATGCGGCGCTGGCCCGTTCTTTCAATGGTATCGTGATGATCGCCTTCGTCAGCAATTACTGCCCTTACTGCAAGGTTGTGCTCGACGAGTTCATGATCCCGACCAGCCGCAACCGGGAATACGACACCAAACTGGTCATGCGCAAGGTCGAGATCGGCAGCGAGCGCATGTTGCGCGACTTCGACGGCCGCCGGATCAGCCACCAGGCATTCGCGGACAAGCATGGCACTTATCTGGTACCGACCGTGGCTGTGTTCTCCCCGGACGGCAAGCCCCTGGTCAAACCCCTGGTCGGCCTGTCCACGGTCGATTTCTACGGCTACTACTTCAACGAGGCCATCGAAAACGGCTTGGCCATCGTGCGCCAAACCGGTCCCCGTAACTGAGCCTCGCCGGTTAAGGGTAAAATCCGGGCGAACTGTACCGGCAGACATATATATATGTCTGCCGGTCGCCGATAGGATGAATCCGTCATGTCCAACGATACCGCCCAAGCCAACAACTCAACCTGGTCCGGCCGCTTTTCCGAACCCGTATCCGAACGGGTCAAACGCTATACCGCTTCCATCCCCTTCGACTGGCGCCTGGCCCCGTTCGACATCCAAGGTTCCTTGGCCCACGCCAAGATGTTGCACAAGGCCGGCATCCTGAGCCGGGACGACCTCGCCGCCATTCAACGCGGGCTCGGCGAGATTGGTCGCGAGATCGAGGCCGGCCAATTCCAGTGGTCGCTCGACCTGGAAGACGTGCACATGAACATCGAGCGGGCGCTGACCGAGCGTGTCGGCGACGCCGGCAAGCGGCTGCATACCGGCCGCTCGCGCAACGACCAAGTCGCCACCGACGTCCGCTTGTATCTGCGCGACGCCATCGACCAGATCTTGACCCTGCTGCGGCTAGCGCAAACCGCGTTGCTCGACCTGGCCGAACAGCACGCCGACACCGTGATGCCCGGCTTCACCCACTTGCAGGTGGCAATGCCGGTCACCTTCGGCCATCACATGCTGGCCTATTTCGAGATGCTCAAGCGCGATACCGAACGCTTGACCGACTGCCGGCGCCGGGTCAATCGCCTGCCCTTGGGTGCCGCCGCCCTGGCCGGCACCACCTTCCCGATCGACCGCGACTTCGTCGCGCAGGAACTGGGCTTCGAGGCGGTATGCGAAAACTCGCTGGATGCCGTATCCGACCGCGACTTCGCCATCGAATTCCTCGCTGCGGGCGCCCTGCTGATGACCCACATCTCCCGTTTCTCGGAGGAACTGGTGCTGTGGATGACGCCGCGCTTCGGCTTCATCGACCTGGCCGACCGCTTCTGCACCGGCTCTTCGATCATGCCGCAGAAGAAAAACCCGGACGTACCGGAACTGATGCGCGGCAAGACCGGCCGCATGAACGGCCATCTGGTTGCGCTGCTCACGCTGATGAAGGGCCAACCGCTGGCCTACAACAAAGACAATCAGGAAGACAAAGAACCGCTATTCGATGCCGCGGACACCCTGATCGACACCCTAGCCTTGCTGGCCGAGATGGTGCCCGGCATCAAGGTCAAACCGGAGGCCATGCGCCAAGCCGCGGCCGAGGGCTTCGCCACCGCCACCGATCTGGCCGACTACCTGGTGAAGAAGGGTCTGCCCTTCCGCGAAGCGCACGAGGCCGTGGCCCGCGCCGTACGCGCGGCCGAGACCAAAGGCTGCGATCTGGCCGACCTCAGCCTAACCGAGTTGCAAGCCTTCTCGATCCTGATCGCCGACGACGTCTTTGCCGTGCTTACCTTGGAAGGCTCGCTCGCCGCCCGCAAGCACATCGGCGGCACCGCGCCGGAGCAAGTGAAGGCGGCCATCGCCCGGGCGCGCAAGGCGCTGGGCTGAACGCGAACGCGGTCAGCCCAGGCTGACCGGCTCGCCCGCCTGCTCGCCGATAAAACGCGAGAGCGCCGCGAACAGCTCCTCGCCGGTACGCGTATCCAACCAACGGCTGCCATCCCAGCGATAGTGGAAACCGCCGCTACGGGCGGCGACCCAGATCTCCTGCACCGCAGCCTGCTTGTTGACGATGATCTTGGAGTCGTCCTCGAACTCGAGCTCTAGAATGCCGCCACCGACCCGTTCACATTCCACCTCGGCCGCCACCCGCTCCAAACCGTCTTCCAGTTTTGCCAGCGCCGCATCGGCCAGCGTTTGGTATTCGCGTTCGTCCATGTTTTCCCCATGCTAAACTCAAGCGTCGCCGCTATTTTACCGATGCCGCCATGTCTCGAGTGTTCCTGCTCTGCCTGTTGATCGCCTTATCCGGTTGCGGCAAAAAAGGTCCGCTCTACTTGCCGGATCAACCCCAGCCTCAATCCACCACATCTAGCCAAAAATGAATTTGCTGACTCGACGCGATGGCCGCCTCTTTTTCGAGGACGTGGCCCTGGATGAAATCGCCCGCAACCATGGCACCCCGGCCTATGTCTATTCCCGCGCCGCCCTGGACTCGACCTACCGCCAATACGACCAGGCCCTGGCCGAACGCGAGCACTTGATCTGCTATGCGGTCAAAGCCAATTCCAATCTGGCCATTCTGAATCTGTTCGCCCGGCTAGGCGCCGGCTTCGACATCGTTTCCGGCGGCGAGCTGGCCCGTGTGCTGGCGGCCGGCGGCGACCCGGACAAGATCGTGTTTTCCGGTGTAGGCAAATCGGCCGACGAAATGCGCGCCGCGCTCAAGGCCGGCATCCATTGCTTCAACGTCGAGTCCGAAAGTGAGTTGCATCACCTGAACCGGGTCGCCGACGAAATGGGCAAGGTGGCGCCGGTCAGCCTGCGGGTCAACCCTAACGTCGACGCCAAGACCCACCCCTATATCTCGACCGGGCTCAAAGACAATAAGTTCGGCATTGCCCACGACCAAGTGTTGCGCATCTATCGCTTGGCGGCCGGCATGACCAACCTGAAGGTGGTCGGCATCGATTGCCATATCGGCTCGCAATTGACTGAAACCGCCCCCTTCGCCGAAGCGCTCGACAAGGTGCTGCAATTGGTCGATGCCCTGGCCGCCGACGGCATCGAGCTAAAACACATCGACATGGGTGGCGGCGTCGGCATCCGCTACCAAGATGAATCGCCGCCCGCCGTCGTCGACTACGCCCAAACCTTGCTCGGCAAACTGAAGGGACGACCGCAAAAACTGATCATCGAGCCCGGCCGCTCGCTGGTCGGCAATGCCGGCCTGCTGTTGACGCGGGTCGAGTACCTCAAGCATGGCGAAGGCAAGGATTTCGCCATCGTCGATGCGGCGATGAACGACCTGATGCGCCCCGCGCTCTACGAGGCGTGGCACGACATCGCGCCGGTTACAAGCAAACAGGGCTCAACGCATCGCTACGAAATCGTCGGCCCGGTTTGCGAGAGTGGCGACTTCCTCGGACACGATCGTGAGTTGGTTATCGACGAAGGCGATCTGCTCGCAATCCAGTCTGCAGGCGCCTATGGCATGAGCATGAGTTCCAACTACAACACGCGTGCGCGCGCTGCTGAAGTCATGGTGGACGGCGATCGCATGCATCTCATTCGTCGACGCGAAACGATTGCAGAATTGTTCGCGCACGAAGTGTTGTTGCCGTGATAACACACTGCGGAAAATAGTTGCACCCTTCGCACATAAACACTTGCTGCGCAAATAATTTTTAGTTCTAGAATTGCCACATCGCGCGGAAATGCGCGGAAATGCTTGGATACAGGCATTTGAGTCAGGCAATCTTAACTTCACAGAGGAGTCCGATATGACTGCCGAAACGACCAGCAGCGCGATTGAAACCGCGATGAGCAGCACCAGCAGTGCCACCGCCGCCAAAAAACCGGCCGCGAAAAAACCCGCCGCCAAAAAAGCGGTAGCCAAGAAACCCGCAGCGAAGAAAACCGTCGCTAAAAAACCGGCCGCGAAAAAACCCGCCGCCAAAAAAGCGGTAGCCAAGAAGCCCGCAGCGAAGAAAACCGTCGCGAAAAAACCCGCCGCCAAAAAAGCGGTAGCCAAGAAGCCCGCAGCGAAGAAAACCGTCGCTAAAAAACCGGCCGCGAAAAAACCCGCCGCCAAAAAAGCGGTAGCCAAGAAACCCGCAGCGAAGAAAACCGTCGCTAAAAAACCGGTGGCCAAGAAAGTAGCCGCCAAGAAACCCGCAGCGAAGAAGGCCGTCGCTAAAAAGCCGGTAGCCCGTAAGACGACCGCCGCTAAAAAGCCGGTGGCTCGTAAGACGACCGCCGCGAAGAAGCCGGTAGCCCGTAAGACGACCGCCGCCAAAAAGCCGGTGGCTCGTAAGACGACCGCCGCGAAGAAGCCGGTGGCTCGTAAGCCGGTAGCTCGCAAGCCGGCAGCCAAAAAGAAGTAACAGCCAGGCTGTTACCCAAGACAAAGGCGGGTTTATCCCGCCTTTGTCTTTTTGTAGCGCCAAAAAATTCGCGTGCCGAGCAGCAGCGCCAGAATGCCGGCATAGATCAGCGGCTGAGTCAGATCCTTCTTCACCAGCCAACCATAGTGCAACACTGCGCCGATCGCGGCTGGGTAGATCAACCAATGCACGCGTTGCCAATTACGCCCTAACCGGCGCATAGCGGCATGGGGCGAGGTCAAGGCCAAGGGCACCAGCAAGATAAAAGCGGCCATGCCGAAAGTAATGAAGGGGCGTTTTAGGATATCTTTAAAGATACCTGGCCAATCGAAGAACTGGTCGAGCCAGAGATATGACAGCAGATGCAGCATACCGTAGACGAAGGCAAACAGCCCGAGCATACGTCGATAGCGCAGCACCCCACCATAGCCGCTCAACCTGCGAACCGGCGTCACCGCGAGCGTGATCAGCAAGCCGGTCAGTGTCCACGTACCGAGCGAACGGGTAATAAATTCGATCGGGTTCGCGCCAAGCCCACCCGTCCATGCCAGCGCAGCCAGCCGGACCAGGGGATACAAGCACAGCAGGAACAACCAAGCTTTAGGATTCCGGTAGAGCGCCATTCGCACTGCTAAAAGTTTTTCCGCAGATCCATGCCGCGATAGAGTTGGGCCACCTGCTCGCCATAACCGTTGAACATCAGGGTGGGCCGCTTGAGAAACTCGCCGATGCGCCGCTCCCGGGCCTGACTCCAACGCGGATGATCGACCTCGGGATTCACATTGGAATAAAAGCCATATTCCCTTGGCACGGCCTTCATCCAGCTACTGATCGGCGGCTGCTCGACCAGACGAATCTTGACGATGGACTTGGCGCTCTTGAAGCCGTACTTCCAGGGCACCACCAGGCGTATGGGCGCACCGTTCTGATTGGGCAACTCCCGACCATAGAGCCCCACCGCCATCAGCGTCAGCGGGTGCATCGCCTCATCCAGGCGCAGGCCTTCACGATAAGGCCAATCCAAAATCGCCTGGCGTTGGCCCGGCATCTGCTGCGGGTCGTGCAGGGTGATGAATTCGACGTATTTAGCATTGCCTGCCGGCTCTACCTGCTTCAACAGACTGGCCAACGGGAAACCGAGCCAGGGGATCACCATCGACCACCCCTCGACGCAACGCAGCCGATAGATGCGTTCCTCCAAGGGGAAAGCGCGCGTGAGGGCATCGATATCCCAGGACTTCGGTTTGCGGCAGGCGCCTTCGATCGCCAAGGTCCAGGGCCTTGGCTTCAAGCTATGGGCATACTTGGCTGGGTCGGTCTTGTCGGTACCGAACTCGTAGAAGTTGTTGTAGTGGGTGATCTCGTCCCAAGTATTGGCGCTCTCACCGCCACCGTAGGCATTCTTCTTATAGGGCGGCAAGGCGGCCCGAGCCGGCGTGAGCGCCAAGGCCGCCAGCGCGGCGGCGGCCCGGATGAACTGACGCCGTTGGCGGTATACGGTCTCGGCGGTGATTTCCGAGGGCTGGATGTCCGGGGCCTGCTTGATAAGCATGTTTTTTCTCCTGTAAGCCTTTAGCTAGATGGCCTGCAGGTGAAAAAGTTCGACCTGCGTCCCCCATTAGTCGAACAAGTCGTCAATATCTTGCTGGTTGACTTGATTTTCTTTGCGCATCGCCGGCCCGGCCAAATGCGGATCGGGCTCCTCATCGATCAGCAGATGCACCAAGTTGTCTTCCATCTTCTGCACCATGACCATCAGCTTGTTGACCACCTGGCCGACCAGGTCCTGGAATTCCTGGGCCTGGATGATCTCGGTCAATTGGGCCGATGTCACCTCATGCTCCGCCTGCATCCGCTCGAGAAAAGCGCGAATCTCCGCCGACCGGGTCTTGCTCACCAAGCTTGCTGCCATCGCACGCTGGGCCTTGATCCGCTCGGCCACGGCCTCGGCCGCCGTCAGGGTCCGCCCCGCCGCCTGCTCGGTCAGCGCCGAGATATAACGCAAGCGGTCGCGGGCATTGCTCACGACCGACGCCTCATCGGGACCTCCCGAGCCTAAGTCCGACAGGGTTGCCCGCAACTCGTCCACCATCGCCTCGACATCGCGGCGGAAATTCTCGACGTTCTTCAAACCCCTCTCCTCTCACGGCTCATGGTTAGCGCCCATGAATCATGATATGTTTGCCGGCCCGATTAGCCAACCGCCGGAGCATCCCATGGCCGTCCTGGAATTGAACGAAGAAAATTTCGAAGACACCATCCTCGCCAACGACTTCGTCGTGCTCGACTTTTGGGCGCCCTGGTGCGGCCCGTGCCGCGGCTTTGCTCCGGTGTTCGAGGCCGCCGCGGAAAAATATGCCGACATCACCTTCGCCAAGATCAACACCGAAGAACAGCAAGCCTTGGCCGCTCATTTCCAGATTCGCTCCATCCCGACCCTGATGATCTTCCGCGAAAAAGTCATCATCTACTCCCAAGCCGGCGCGCTGCCGGCCGGTGCCTTCGATGACCTATTGAGCCGCGCCCGCGAAGTGGACATGGCCAAGGTGCACGAAGAGATCGCCAAGGAAGCCCAGGCCGAGGGCTGATCAGCCCTGCAGCATCTCGCGCAGCAGCGGCAGGGTCACCGGCCGCTTCCGGCTCAGGGAATATTCGTCCAGCGCATCGACCGTGGCCAGCAGGCCCGGTAGATCACGCCGGCAATGGGTCAACAGATAGCTCATCACCTCGCTCGGCAACTGCAAGCCACGGGCGGCCGCGCGCGCCTGCAGCGCAGCGGTCCGCTCCGCTTGATCCAAGCCGGTCAAGGCGAACACCAAACCCCAACCTAGCCGCGTCGTCAGATCGGGCCGCAAGGGCAATTGCGCCGGTGCCCGCGCGCCGGCGGCCACGATGCACCCTTCACCCTCACGGGCCCGGTTGATCAGGTTGAATAGCGCCACCTGCGCCTCGGGCGAGAGCACATCGACGGCATCGACCGCGAGCAAGACCGGCAATGCCTCGGGCAAGCTGGCGCCGGGCGCGACATAGCGTGCCGATTTTCCCTGTTCCAGCGCAGCCGCTACGCAGGCCTGCAGCAAGTGGCTCTTGCCACTTCCCGGCTCGCCCCAAACATAGATCAAGGCCTCGCTGGCCGTACCGCTGGCCAACGCACGCAAAGCGGCCACCGCCTCGGCATTGCGGCCGGCGAGGAAGTTATCGAAACGAGGCGGGGCATCGGGGCGGATGTCGAGGATGAGCTGACGCATAGCGTTATTTTATGCCAGCCCGCGCCATGGCCAAAAAAAGCTATTATTTCCAACCCTAGCACCCAGTTCGCCACCCACAGCCATGACTCCCAGCCAAACCCTCGTTCCGCCGCCCGCGCGCGCCGTCACCGATGTCCCGCCGATCGACGAGGAACAGCTCACACCCGAGCAACGCGACGCGCTGAAGGACCGCATCAAACAACTGATGCGGGAACAGGACGCGGTGCTGGTCGCGCACTACTACACCGCCGGCGAAGTGCAGGACCTGGCGATCGAGACCGGTGGTTGTGTCTCCGACTCGCTGGAGATGGCCCGCTTCGGCCACGCCGCCAAGGCCAAGACCATCATCGTCGCCGGTGTGCGTTTCATGGGCGAGACGGCCAAGATCCTGAACCCAGAAAAGCGGGTGCTGATGCCAGACCTGCGCGCCGAGTGCTCGCTCGACCTGTCCTGCCCGGCCGACGAATTCGCCGCCTTCTGCGACCGGCACCCGGACCGCACCGTGGTGGTCTACGCCAACACCTCGGCCGCGGTGAAGGCCCGGGCCGACTGGATGGTGACCTCCAGCATCGCAGTGCCGGTAGTGCAACACTTGAAGGACCGCGGCGAGAAGATCATCTGGGCGCCCGACCGTTATCTCGGCGACTACGTGCAGAAGACCACCGGCGCCGACATGGTCTTGTGGCAGGGCTCTTGCGTGGTGCACGAGAAGTTCAAGGCCGACGGCATCCGCGAACTCAAGGCCCAGCACCCCGAGGCCGCCATCCTGGTCCATCCGGAATCGCCGGCCGAGGTGATCGCGCTGGCCGACGTGGTCGGCTCGACCACCCAACTGATCCGCGCGGTGCAGCAGTTGCCCAACCCCAGCTTCATCGTCGCCACCGACATCGGCATCTTCCACAAGATGCACGAAGTGGCGCCCGGCAAGCGGCTCTTGGAAGCGCCCAGCGGCGGCCGCGGCGCCACCTGCATCTCCTGCGCCCATTGCCCGTGGATGGCGATGAACTGGCTGAGCCGGCTGGAACAAACGCTGACCACCGGCCACAACGAGATCCAGGTGCCGGCCGAGATCGGCGCCAAGGCGGTGCGTTCGATCAACCGCATGCTGGAATTCGCCGGCCAAGCCGGTATCAATATCCGCGGCAAGAGCGGCGACTGATTCGGCATGGAACCCGCACGCAAGGCACACTGGGACAAGGTTTACCACGATAGGCGGCCCGAGGAGGTCGGCTGGTATCAGGCCATCCCCGAACGCTCCCTTGCGCTGATCGAGGCAACCGGCCTGGGGCTCGACGCCCGCATCCTCGATGTCGGCGGCGGTGCTTCCCGCCTGGTCGATGCCTTGCTCGAGCGCGGCTATCGCCAGCTCAGCGTACTCGACATCTCCGCCCCGGCCCTGAAATACGTTCAGGCCCGGCTCGGCCCGCAAGCCGGCAAGATCGAATGGGTCGAGGCCGATGCCACCGATTTCACGCTGACGCATGAGGTGGACATCTGGCACGACCGTGCCGTATTCCATTTCCTCACCGAGGCGGCCGACCGGGCCGCCTATGTCAACCAGCTCGACCGCTATCTCGCCCCGCAAGGCCAAGCCATCCTCGCCGCCTTCGCGCCCGACGGCCCCGACCGCTGCAGTAACCTGCCGGTGGTGCGCTACAGCGCCGAAGCGCTGGCCGAGACCCTGGGCGCAAAATTCCGGCTGATCGAAACCAGCGCCGAACAGCACCTGACCCCGAGCGGTACCCGCCAGCCCTTTCTCTACTACCGTTTCCGCCGACGCTAGCCCGCCCCAGGCCGCGGTGGCAGAATCAGACCACCCAATGATGAATCAGGAGGAGCCCCCGATGTCATTCGTCCAAGAATTCAAGGCATTCGCCATGCGCGGCAATGTGATCGACCTCGCGGTCGGCGTCATCATCGGCGGTGCCTTCGGCAAGATCGTCGATTCCCTGGTCAAGGACATCATCATGCCGCCCTTGGGCAAGCTGCTGGGCGAAGTCGATTTCAAGCAGCTCTATATCAACCTGGGCGACAAGACCTACGACACCCTGGAATTGGCGGAAAAGGCCGGTGCCCCGCTGATCAAGTATGGCGCCTTCATCAATACCCTGGTCGACTTCACCATCGTCGCCTTGGCCATCTTCGTCGCCATCAAGGCCATCAACCGGCTCAAACGCGAAGAACCGGCGGCACCGGCAACCCCGCCGCCGCCCCCGGAAGACATCCTGTTGCTGCGCGAAATTCGCGATGCCCTCAAAAAATAAGGCTATATTGCCTATACCTTTCTCAGGAGAAACGCGATGCGTATGAAACCCTTAACGCTACTGGCCGCCTTAGGCCTCAGCGCCAGCGTGTTGGCCCACGCCGGCGATGATCAATATTATTTAGTGCCCTCCATCGGCTATATCTCACCGGACGGCGATCGCAAGGCCGACAACGGCTGGGGCCTGGGCCTGGGCGCCGGCAAGGTGCTCGACGAAAACTGGAACCTTGAGCTCGGCGCCCGCTACAACACGATGGACCGCAATGCCGGCGGCAGTTACGACCAATACAGTCTAGGCCTGGATGCCCTGCGTTTCTTCAAGCGCGATGCCGACTTTGCGCCGTATGCGGTGATGGGCCTGGGCTACCTGCGTAGCAAGATTCCGGGCGATTCCGACAACAGCCTCATGGCCAATCTTGGCTTAGGCTTCCTCAAGCAATTGAACGACAGCCTGTCCCTGCGCGCCGATGCCCGCTACCGGTGGAACGACAATAATCTGACCGGCGTCAATGGCGGCGGCTTCGGCGACTGGCTGGTCAACGTCGGTCTGCAGATCGCCCTGGGCCAAAAGGCCGAGCCTAAACCGCAGCCCGCCGCCGCCCCTGCCCCCGCTGCAACCCCGGCCGCCGCCCCTGCCCCCGCGGCAGAACCGGCCAAGGCCCAACCGACCAACGCGCTGGACACGGCCAAACCGGGTGACGTGATTGTCATCCTGCACGGCGTCAACTTTGAGTTCGATTCGGCCAAATTGCGCCCCGATGCCATTGCAATCCTGAACGATGCCGTCGCCGCGCTCAAGCGCCGCACTGACATCAACGTCGACGTCGTCGGCCACACCTGCAACATCGGCACCGAGGCCTACAACCAAGGCCTGTCCGAGCGGCGCGCCAAATCGGTCTACGATTTCTTCGTTGCCCACGGCATTGCCGCCGAACGGCTGGCCAGCCGGGGCTACGGCGAAACCAAGCCGGCCTTCAGCAATGCCACGCGCGAGGGCCGCGCCAAGAACCGCCGCGTCGAGCTGCATGTGAAATAATCGCGCATTGCCAGCCACACAGGCCGCACCGGCTCGCCGCTGCGGCCTGTTCTTTTGGAGCGATGACATGGCCCAGGCCGATTTGACCGAACACACCTTGCATTCCGAGACCGTCTATCAAGGCCGGTTGCTACATGCCAAACTCGACCGGGTGCAACTGCCCAACGGCAAGGAATCCAGCCGGGAATACCTGATCCACCCCGGTGCCGCCGTGATCGTGCCGGTGTTCGACAATGGCGACATCCTGCTGGAACGCCAGCACCGCTATCCCCTACGTCGCGACTTCCTGGAACTGCCGGCCGGCAAATTCGACCCGAACGAGAGCGAGCTGGACTGCGCCCAACGCGAACTGTTGGAAGAGACCGGTTATGCCGCCGAGGCTTGGCATTACATGGCAACGTTCTATCCCTGCATCGGCTATTCGGACGAACGGCTGGTGTTCTATCGGGCGACCGGCCTTAAACACGTCGGCGACAATCCCGACCACGACGAGTTCTTGGAAATCCTCAGGCTACCGATGAGCGAAGCGCTGGAAATGGTACGCGATGGCCGCATCTGCGAAGGCAAGACGGTGATGGGTCTGCTCTGGTTGGAGCGCTTCGGCCTGCCTGGCTAGGACTGGCTCAGTTGAGCCAACGTACGAGATAAAACAGGCGGAACCCTTCGGAAGAGCGGGAAGGGCCGGAGGCGATGGCCGCATGGTAGCCCGCCTCGGGCTTGGCGGCCGCCAGGGCGGCGGCCTCCGATTCATATACGGTCACCACGCCTTCCGGAAAGCGCTTACGGTTACGCACTTGGGGGGCATAGATTACGACATAATTGGTCTTGACCACCTGACCAGCGGCATCCGATACCAAGCTGGCGATGGACTCGGCCATCAGTTCGGTTTGTTGCCGGTTGGTGCGAATTGCAGCACCTTGGCGTCCTGCTCCTCGTCGGAATAGAACGGCCGCTCATTGCGCGACAAGCCGAGGGCCTCGGCCAATTCGGCCTCGCGCGCCGCGATCAAGCTAAAACACATGCGGATGTTCTCCACCGTCGCCGAGGACAGGGGGCTGTCCATGCCGTCGCGCGGCGCCGTATCCTTCACGATGGAGCCCAGCGTCTTGCGCATCGCGCGCAAAATCTGCTGCTCTTTGGTCAGTTCAGCCTCGTCCACTTTGCAATCTCCGTGATAGGCGGGGTATGGGGCCGGCTATTCTGCGCGCCGGCCTGGAAGGGGTCAACCTCAGCCCGCCCAGGGTTATCCGCTTAAACGATGGACAGATCTTTGGTCTTGTCGTCCTCGTCGCCGTCGCCACCGCCGTGCAGCTTGAACATCAGGCGCAGCTCGTTGTACGAATCGGCATAGCGCAATGCGGTCTCGCGCTCGATCTGGCCGGCCATGGCCAGGTCGAACAGGGCCTGGTCGAAGGTCTGCATGCCGTGGTCGCGCGACTTGGCCATGATCGGCTTGATGTCGTGCACCTCGCCCTTGAGGATCAGGTCGGAGATCAAGGGCGAGTTGATCAAGATCTCCACCGCCGGCACCCGGCCGCCGCCCTTCTTCGGGATCAGCCGCTGCGAGACCAAGGCCTTGAGGTTGAGCGACAGGTCCATCAGCAACTGGTCGCGCCGGTCGGGCGGGAAGAAGTTGATGATCCGGTCGAGCGCTTGGTTCGAGTTGTTGGCGTGCAGGGTGGCCAGGCACAGGTGACCGGTTTCGGCGAAGGCGATCGCATAGTCCATGGTGTCGCGGTCGCGGATCTCGCCGATCAGGATCACGTCCGGCGCCTGGCGCAGGGTGTTCTTCAGCGCGGCGAACCAGCTCTCGGTATCGACCCCGACCTCGCGCTGCATGACCAGGCAACCCTTGTGCGGGTGAACGAATTCGATCGGGTCCTCGACCGAGATGATGTGGCCCTTGGAGTTGATGTTGCGGTGGTCGAGCATCGCCGCCAGGCTGGTCGACTTGCCCGAGCCGGTGCCGCCCACCATCAAGACCAGGCCGCGCTTTTCCATCATCACGTCCTTCAGCACCGGCGGCAGGCCCAGGCTGTCGAAGCTCGGGATCGTGGTGTTGATGGTGCGGCAGACCATGCCCGGCATGCCGCGCTGGACATAGGCGTTCATCCGGAACCGGCCGATGCCCTCCAGGCTGATCGCCCAGTTGCATTCGTGCGTTTCCTGGAATTCCTGGCGCTGCTTGTCGTTCATCACCGAGGCAACCAGTTCCTCGGCCTGCTCGCGGGTGACCGGCGTGTTGTTCACCGGCGTCATCTCGCCATGCAGCTTGATCGACGGCGGTGCGCCGACGGTGACGAACAAGTCGGAGCCGCCCTTGTCCACCATCAGCTTCAACAGGCCGGAGACGAATTTGAAATACTGGCTATCGGTCTTCATCACGCCCTCATGCTTGCTCGCGCCGATGGCGCCCGTGCTCTGAAAAATACGCCAGCCAAGCCGGCCTTGTCCACCCAGGCCCTTGCATCAGGAAGGCGCCGATCATGGAATGACAATCTTCTGAAACAAGGCCGTGGAGCCATCGCCGGCCTTCAGGCTCAGATTGGTCTGGCCGAGCGCGAATTCGAATCGATGCATCGCCCCGGGCGCATCGTCCGGCCCGCAAGCCGTGCTGTCATTGTTGTACAAAACCGTGACCGACAAGACATTACCGCTGGCGACATAGTTTGCCGCGAACGCGCAGCCATTGTTGTTCACGACCGCCATCGTATCGGTCCCATCGAACGCCATGTATTGCGGCGGTAGGTCGAAAAAGGTGCCGGTGCTCGACACCATTCCCCAAACGCCATCCAAGACAATCGGCTGGGTATTCGTAGACAGCTTGCTGTATTTTTGATTGAGCAGCATATCGGCCTGGTTTGTCCCATAACCGACATAGAAATCGAGCCCAGGCAACAGGCTCAAATTGAAGTTTTCAACGACGTTGATGTCATGGCTGCCCAGCGTCCCTTGGAAGTTGGCCGGGAAGACGCCAGCGACCCAATAGCCCCAAGCACCGTCGGGCTGCCGGAAAAAGACCATGCCCGGCATCGCAGCAATGACGTAGATCGCACCCTGCTTGCCAATATCTTCTGGAGCCACCTGCACCTTGGCCTTGAGCGTCAGCTTGTCCGGCGAGCCGGTCGCGCTGCCGGTGATGCTGAAACTGCCGACGGCGCCAAAGCCGCCGCCGGAGGTGCCAAAGAAAATATTACCTGCTGCAGCGAAAGCACTCGCTAATATCAACGAAGCGATAGAAACAAGCCTAGATAAGTAGATTACATATGTTGTCACCGCCCACTCCTATTAGGCTATTTTGATTATATAGGTGACATAGAAATCATCTTAGCCCAAGCAAAACAAATTTATTTCCTACAAAAAGCTTCCCAAGTTCAACCCTCTCTTTCATTTCTATGCGCGCTTATTCATTTTCAAAAAATCTCGCACATTTTAAAAATGTGCTATAAAAATTGCTGCTGTCTGCAGTGCAGAATTGATCTTGCCGGCAGCGACAATTAAATTTTCAGCCTAATTACCTTAATTAAGGGAGCTCTATATGAAACTACAAAAAATATTGCGTACGTCGTTGATGCTGACCATTCCTCTGCTTGGCAATAATGCACATGCATTGGACGTTGGCGGAATTAATTATGCTGTGACGACCATTAATCTTGTACTAAATAACGCAATCCAGTTTTTTTCTGATCTAAGTGCGGCGTTACATGCAATTGATCCGAACGCCACGCTTCAACCACAGAGCAATGGAATTGTAGCGACCGTACTTGGCACCCCTTATCTGATAACCGGATTTATTGGAACTACATCTATTGGCGTCCAGGGCCCTCGATTGGATGTAATAAATGGCGTTGTCTATTTCACAGACAGTCTTGGTAACTGTTCCATTATTCAACTCGGTTAATCGAGCCAGAATTGTGCATGAGCCATAAAAAATAAAAAGGGGGGGCTTCCCTCCCTTTGTTACCCAACCCCACTTGGCTTAACTAGCATCGACAGTCAAGCGCTTTAATCATTTACTTTCTAGTGTAGTAACGCCATCCCAAGCACTGGGCCAGCCCGCCTCACGCATGTTTTGCAAGCGGGCGAGAAAGGCATGGGCCACCGGGTCGTCGGGGTAGGCCTCGACCACCGCCTGCCAGCGGCCTTGGCATGCCTCCCAGTCGCCCTCGCGGTAAGCGGCCAGGGCCGATTCGCTCATGGCCTTGAGCCGCACATCGTCGCACGGCGTGTAGATCGGCACGCCCAGATGCTTGCCCTTGACCCGCACCGTGTCCACGTGGCGCAACATCAACTTGTCGCCGATGGCCTTGGCCACACTATCGGAGATCAAAATGCCGGTACCGT
>JAJZTS010000101.1 GCA_021848725.1 Pseudomonadota bacterium | reverse complement strand
CCCCCTCGGCCACCACGGTCAGTTGCAGGCTTTGGCCCAGGGAGACGATGGCCTGCGCGATCGGCGAGTCCTTCGGATCGAGCCGCATAGTACTGACGAAGGAGCGGTCGATCTTCAGCGTATCGATCGGGAACCGCTGCAGGTAACTCAGCGACGAATAACCAGTGCCGAAGTCGTCGATCGCGATGCGCAGACCGATGGCCTTGAGTTCGTGCAAGGTCGCGATGCACTTCTCGATGTCGCCGACCATCGCACTCTCGGTGACCTCCAACTCCAATAGATGCGCGGGCAATCGCGTTTCGGCCAACACCCGGGCTATCATCCGGCTCAAATCTTTCTGGTGGAAGGCGCGGGCGGACAGATTGACCGCCACGCCGATCTCGCCGCCCTTCTCCACCAAATGCGCGATCTTCCGGCAGGCCTCGCGCAGGATGTATTCGGTCAACGGTTCGATCAAGGCGCTGTCCTCGGCGATGCCGATGAACTGGCTGGGTGCGACCCAACCGAACTCCTTGCTGTGCCAACGCGCCAGCGCCTCGACACCGACACAAGTGCCGGCCTGGTCGACCTTGGGCTGGAAATAGACCTGGATCTCTCGGCTGTCCAGGGCGCGGCGCAGGCTGCTCTCCAGCTTCACCCGCTGCGTCGCCAGCGCGTTGAGGCGATTGGTATAGAACTGGAAGTTGTTCTTGCCGCGCTCCTTGGCCAGATACATCGCGGCATCGGCATGCTGTAGCAGGCTCTGCGGGTCTTCGCCGTCGGTCGGGTATTGGCTGATGCCGATGCTGCAAGTGACATACAGCTCCTGGCCGAGCACGATGACCGGCCGGCCGATCTCTTCCAGCACCCGCTCCAACACGCCGACGATCTGGCTGACCTGATAATAATCGTTCAGGATCAACACGAACTCGTCGCCGCCATAGCGGGCCACCGTATCGGTTTCGCGCAGGCAAGATTGCAGCCGTTTAGCGATTTCGATCAGCAAGACATCGCCGGCGCGATGGCCCATGCTGTCGTTGATGAACTTGAAGTTGTCGAGGTCGATGAACGCCACCACGCTGAAATAGCTGTTGCGGTGGGCGTAATGAATCGCTTGCAGCAGACGGTCGTTCAGCAAATTGCGATTGGGCAGACCGGTCAATTGATCGTGGTTGGCATGGAACTCCAATTGCTGCTGATAACGTTTGCGTTCGGTGATATCGCGTACCGTGCCCTCGTAGTAGAGAAAGGTGCCGTCCGGTCCAAATACCGAGTGGGCGTTCTCGGTAATCCAGATCACCTCGCCGTCGCGCCGCCTGATCTCCGATTCGAAATCCTGCACCGTGCCGCGCTCGGCCATCACGCGTTTGAACCGCCCGCGTTGCGCAGGGTCGACATAGAGCTGGCTGCCGATATCCTTGAGCCCGGCCACCAGTTCGGCCGGCGAGGCATAACCGTAAATTGTCGCCAAGGCCGGATTGGCATCGAGATAACACCCCTCGGCCGTGGTCTGGAAGATGCCATCGCTGCTGTTCTCGAAGATGCTGCGGTAGCGCATCTCGGCCAAGGCCAAGCTGTTTCTCGCATCGACCTGATCGCTAATATCCTCGACGAAGGCCTCCAGCACGTTTTCGCCGTCCTCCGCCGCCACCACCCTGCCGCGCTCATGCACCCAGCGAATCTCACCGTCGGCGCGCCGGATGCGATATTCGAGACGGTAATAACCGTCCGTCTGCGCGGCAGACAGGATTTTTTGCCTGACGCACTCCCGGTCTTCGGGATGGGTCAGCTTTTCGTAGGAAATCCGTGTGTTCCCAACCAAGTCCTCAGCCGCATAGCCGGTCAGACGCAGACAGCTGCAACTGATGAACAGCACGGTCCAGTGCTCGTCCATCCGGCAACGCAACACCACGCCGTCCAGGTTGTTCACCAGGGTTTCCAGCATGCGGCCGAGATCGAGTTTTTGGTTGCGAAAAGCCATCGTGCATTCTTTCGTATCGCTCGCTACCATCAGTTTTTTGTTCTTTCCGTATCAAGTGTTTTCGACTTCAAGCCAAGCTACGCAGATTTCATGCCAGGCCGACAAAGCGCCTAAAATGATCAAGCGCCCCGAGAATCAACAACCCTAGCCGCTTGCCTAGACCTCTTTTGGTGCAGCGCACGTGACCAATGAACCATATTGGGGTGCGCCCTGGATACAATGCCCCACCGCCTCGACATCGCATATCGAAGGGGCCAGACGAATGGATCGCAGACAATGAACGCTGAATTGCAACAGGCGACCGACCAGATCAACCGCATCGTGCTCGGCAAGCCGCACCAAATCGGGCTATGCCTCGCTTGCTTGTTGGCGCGCGGCCATCTGCTGATCGAGGATGCCCCCGGGGTCGGCAAGACCACGCTGGCCCATGCCTTGGCCGCCACGCTGGGCCTGCAATTTCATCGCATCCAGTTCACCAGCGATCTGTTGCCGGCCGACATCGTCGGCGCCGCGATTTACGACCGCGCCAGCGGCCAATTCACCTTCCACCCCGGCCCCGTCTTCGCCCAGGTGATCCTGGCCGACGAGATCAACCGCGCCAGCCCCAAGTCGCAAAGCGCACTGCTGGAGGCGATGGAAGAGGGCCAGGTCACCGTCGAAGGCGAAACCCGCGAGTTGCCCAAGCCCTTCTTCGTCATCGCCACGCAAAACCCGATCGAACAGGCCGGCGTCTTTCCGCTGCCGGAATCGCAGCTCGACCGCTTCTTGATGCGCATTCGCCTGGGCTATCCTGACCACGATGCCGAGCGCGCCCTGCTCAAAGGCGAGAACCGGCGCGACCTGCTGAACAACCTCCAGGCCATGCTCAACCCGGAAAGCTTCATGGCGATGCAGCAGGCCGTGCGCCGCGTACACGTCGCCGACGCGCTGCTCGACTACCTGCAAAGCTTGATCGACACCACCCGGCGCGATGCCCGCTTCGCCAGCGGCCTGTCGCCGCGTGCCGGCTTGGCCCTGCTGCATGCCGCCCAGGCCTGGGCCTATCTGTCCGGCCGCGACTTCGTGCAGCCCGAAGACGTTCAGACCGTGCTGCCGGCCGTAGTCGGTCACCGCCTACACCCGGCCTCCGGCGTCGATGCCGGCGAGCCGGATTGGGCCGCGCGACTGCTGCTGGAAATTGCCATTCCCTAGCCATGGCGCTGCGCCTGCCCGCCCTCCGCTTTGCCTACCTGCCTTGGCGCACGATGCGGCGCGAGGGCGGCGAGATTCGCCTCGACAGTCGCCGGCTCTACATCCTGCCCACACGCGAAGGCCTGGTGTTCGGCACCCTGCTCATCGCGCTGCTGATCGGCGCGATGAACTACACCCTGAGCCTCGCCTATCTGTTCACCTTTCTGCTCGGCGGCATCGGTCTGGTCGGCTTGATCCACACTCACCGCAATCTGAATGGCCTCATCTTGCGCGCCGGCCAGGTCGTACCGGTGTTCGCCGGTCATGCCGCCCGCTTTATGCTGCATCTCGACAACCCATCGGGCCACACGCGCTACCGGGTACGTATCGAACACGCCGATGCCCAAACGGCCTCCGCCGATGTACCCGCGCACGGCAACGCGGAATTGGCCCTGACCCTGGCCCAAACTAAACGTGGCTTTCACCGACCCGGCCGCTTCGCGCTGTCCACCACCTACCCGCTCGGCCTGTTCCGCTGCTGGACCGTGTTGGAATTGGATTGGGGGGTACTGGTCTATCCGCGCCCCGCTCCTGACAGCCAACCCTTCCCCGCGGGCGATGCCGCCGACCAGGCCGGCCGCGCCAGCCGCCCCGGCGACGAAGAATTCGACGGCCTGCGCGAATACCGGCCGGGCGATTCCCCGAAACGCATCGCTTGGCAGACCTTGGCGCGCGAACTGCCGCCCGCCACCAAGCAATTCTCCACCCCGGTCAGCCGCGGGCTTTGGCTCGATCTGGCCGACACCCCCGGCAATGGCATCGAGGCCAAGCTGTCACGCCTTACCCGCTGGCTGCTCGATGCCGAAGCCGCCGGCCT
>JAJZTS010000100.1 GCA_021848725.1 Pseudomonadota bacterium | reverse complement strand
TCCCGCCCAAGCCCATAGCGGCCGATGATGTGCTCGACCAACGCCGGGATGTCTTCGCGCCGCTCGCGCAGGGGCGGCATCCTCAGTTCAATCACATCGAGCCGATAGAACAAGTCATGCCGGAACCGTCCCGCCTCGACGGCCCGGGCCAAGTCCTGATGCGAGGCACTGAGCAAGCGGACATCGATCGGCTCCTCCTGGGCGCTACCGATGCGGCGCACACGTTTTTCCTGGATCACCCGCAGCAGTTTCACCTGCATCGCCATCGGCAGATCGACCACCTCATCGAGAAACAGGGTACCGCCGTCGGCCGCATGAAAAAAACCGTCACGGTCGGTATCGGCCCCGGTAAAGGCGCCCTTGCGGTAACCAAAGAATTCGCTTTCCATCAGGTTGTCTGGAATGGCGCCACAGTTCACCGCGATGAAGGGCTTGCCGGCCCGATGGCTGTCGGCATGAATGAGGCGTGCTGCAACCTCCTTGCCCGTACCGGTCTCACCAAGGATAAAAACCGGGGCCTGACTGCGCGCGACCTTCTCGATCAGCGCACGAACCTGATGCATGGCCGGTGAGTCGCCGACCAGATTTTTTTGCTGCTCCGCCGCGCCTTCGACATCGGGTGTTTTCAACGCCGTGCGCACCAGGGCGCGTAATTGCTCCAGACTCACCGGCTTGGAGACATAGTCATAGGCGCCGGCCTTGAGCGCGGCTACCGCATTGTCGGCCGAGCCATGCGCCGTGATCACGGCCACCGGCGTGCTCGGGCTCAGTTCGGCGACATGGCGCACGATTTCCAGGCCATCGCCATCGGGCAAGCGCATATCGGTCAGGCACAGATCGAAATGCTTGCGCGCAATCTGCGCCTTCGCTGCCGCCACATCCTTGGCCCGCTCGGCGTTCAACCCCATATTCGCCAAGGTCAGCTCGACCAGATCGAGCAAATCGGGCTCGTCGTCGACAATCAATACGGTCGGGATGGTCATATCGCCAGTCTCAATGGGGGGACAGTTGGCAGCTTAGACGAAACAAGGCACCGCCGGGGTGTTCGACATAGTGCAAACGGGCCCGGTTAGCCTCAGCCAGCTCGCGGGAGATGTACAGGCCCAGGCCGCTACCCTGCTGATTGGTCGTGTAAAAAGGTTCGAACAAATGCTCTCGCAACCCGGCATCGACCGGCGGCCCGTCGTTGAAGATGTCGATATCCACCTTTGCCGCCGCGGCTCGCGCCGTGATTCGGATGCTGGCCGGCCCCTTGCCGCAATAATGCCAAGCGTTGCGGCAAAGATTCCATAAAATCTGCTGGAGATGCATGCGATCGAAGCCGACCTCGGCACCGACCTCGATCTCGAGCTGGATCGCCCCTTCCGGCACCTGTTCGTTACGCTGAAATTCCTCGACGAAGGCGGCGAGGCTATCGGCCACGTTTAGCGTCTCCTGATCGAGACGATCGCGCCGATTCAGGCTCAACACGTCATCGACCAACCAACTCAAGCGTTGGGCATTGTCTTCAATGATCTTGCACAGCCGCACCTGCACCTCGGGCCCCTGCCCTTCCTTCAGCAGTTGGGCGGCATGATTGACCGCCGACAAGGGATTGCGAATCTCGTGTGCCAGATTTGCCGTGAGCCTGCCCAAGGCTGCCAGTTTCATGCGCTGGGCCTCCGCCTCCAGCTCGGTGACATCTTCGATTACGACAATCGCCCCAGCTTGCCGCTCCGGTTCCAATTCGATAAAGCGCGCACGCAGACGGGTCTGTGCGACCTGGAACGGGTAGGTTTGGGCCTTGCCCTCACGGCGCCAGCTTGCCCACAGCTCGGCCAGATAGGGCGAGCAGTGCCCTAAGGTACAGTCCACATGAAAATTACCGCGCAACTGCTCTTCGGCTTGGGAGTTGGCCAACAATACCGCGCCGCGGCTATCGACCACCAACACGCCAAAAGGCAGCTCTTGAATCACCCGGGCATTGATCCGGGCCAGATGTTCGACCTGGCGGCCCTTTTCCCCGGCCAGCTCGGCGGCCGTTCGGGCACCGCGAGCCAGAACATGGGAGAACACCGCAACGGCAAACAGACCGACCGACAACAAACTCGTGCGCACAAAGCTGCCGAGCACGGAACCCACGCCCAGGGACCGCCATAGTTGCTCAAGCAGCAGCAGCAGCGTTGCGACCGCGGCAGCAACCAGAATCGCCCGCATTGCCGGCAACATCCCCGATGCCGCGACGGGGACGATTAACAATAGGCCCAAGCCCCCGAGGATGCCGCCGCTCAAATGCATCAACCAACTGATCGCGACGATATCCACGCCGACCTGAGCAATGAGCTGACGCTCAAAATCGAATTGCCGCGCCCGCTCCATGCCAGCCAACAAAATCGCGACGGTGCCATATAGCACGCCGCTCGCGAGGAAGAGTTGAAGATCATCCTCGTCGATCGGCGCATACTGCGGAAAGGCCCAGGCACCGATGGTGACGCTGAACGCAAGAAACAGGCGGTACTGATTGAGGTGGCGCAGCGAGCGCCAGAAGCTTTCAGGCAGATTGACCGCTATGGCCACGCTAGCCGCGGTCTTGCTCGCGATGCTCCGGGCAGCAATAGAAGCGGCCACGGCTCATGATCGCCTCGGAGCGGGGCAAATTCACGCCGCAGACCTGGCAACGCACCATGTCCTCCACACCCGGCGTAGAAGGTGGCGGAACCTGACGTTTCCGCTTCGATGCCTTGAACCAAGCGACGAAGACAACGCCGACCAACAACCAGAAGAGCAGCTTACCCAATGTCGAGTCCGTTCTTATGAGTTTCGTTGATGGTGATCAGCAAACGCTGGAATGGAATCAACCGGCCGAACTTCACCACCAAGGGCATATAGGGCATATCTTCGCCCATGCCCCATTGGTAATTGCCGCCGATCATGTCGTCGTAAATCTTACGGACCATGCTATCGAGCTGCTCGATGAAAGGGCCGAACATCTCGGCATTCTCTGGCTCGTAGTCCATGCTGGTACGGAATTCGTCGATCTCATACACCGCCTGGTGCACCAAATCGACATACTCGTCGACGGTCTTGGGTCGCTTCATGGTTCGTTGCTCAACTCCATAACTACAAAAGCAAACAGGGGCGCGAGGCCCCTGTCAGTATGCCACAGCCGGCCGGCTTATTTGCTGGCGAACTCCTCCAGCTTGCGGGCGCGGATGACGTTGCCGTCGAGACCGGCCTCTTTGGCCGAGCCACCGTAGGCCAGGGTCATCAACTGGCTGTAGTAGAGCACCGGCATGTTGAACTTGGTGCCGTACTTCTTGTTGATCTGGCCCTGGTAGACCTCGGTGTTGGCCTGGCATAGCGGACACGGCGTGACCAGCATCTCGGCGCCGGAATCGTAGGCCGCCTCGATGATGTCCTTGATCTGGGCCTGGGCCTTGTCCGGCTCAGAGAAGGCCAGGGCGCCGCCGCAGCAGGTCACCTTCTGGTCGAACTTGGTCGCCTCGGCGCCGACGCTCTCGACCAGCTTGTCGAGGTACATCGGATTCTCGAACGATTCGCCGTGGATGCCGAACGGCCGGTTGGTCTGGCAGCCGACGTAGCCGGCGAACTTCATGCCGTCCAGCGGCTTCTTCACCGGCTTCTTCAGCTCGTCGTAGCCGAGGTCCTCGATCAGCACCTCGACCATGTGCCGCACCTCGGGGATGACCTTGATGTTGAGGCCGGCCTCTTTCAAGGCCTCCTGGGTGTCGGCCATCAGCACGTTGGAATGCTCCAGGCGCTCCTTCGACTCGCGCGCGCCCAGCCAGCAGGCGGCACAGGTGGCGACGATGTCCTGGCCCGGCAGGTTCTGCTCGGCCAGCGCGAAATTGCGCGCATTCATCACGTGACGCGGCAGTTCGCCGGCTTCGGCATAGCTGACCGAAGCACCGCAGCAGTTCCAGTCGGGGATCTCGGTCATCTTGATGTCCAGCGTCTTGCACATGGACTCGACCGAGGTCAGGTAGTTGGAGGCCGAGGCGCCCTTCTGCGAGGAGCAACCCGGGTAGAACG
>JAJZTS010000099.1 GCA_021848725.1 Pseudomonadota bacterium | reverse complement strand
TGAACCGAGGCATCTGCCTCCCACAGCGGCTGCGGAATGCCGCCGGCATGCTGCCAACGCTGCGCCATACTATCCAATAGCTGTTGCTTACGATGCAGATCGGTATCGATGGCTTGGGCAATGGCTTGGGTGATCTGGTCGATATGCGCTTGATGATTGTGTTCCTCGTTGCGCCGCATGATGTCCCAAGTCAGTAGCGTGATGATGGCGATGGCAAGTGCCGTCGCCAAACTGGCCAGGCGCAGTGCAAGCAATAAATCGAAATTGCTGTCGGCCAGCGCGAACAGCACGAGATCGAGGCCAATGACGATGCAGGCGATTGCGGTCAGTGCCGACATATCGGTGAAACCGGTCCAGGCTTGTAGGGTTTCAGTGCCAGTCAGATACCCGATCAAGCCGTTCAGGCCGATGAAAACGGTGAGGGTGCCGAAAACAACGACACCGGCTTTGCCATAACGGCTATGGGCCAAGCGGAGATTGGCCAGCAACAGGGCGCAACCGATGAAGCTGAAGGCCAGCGCGGCACTCGGTGCGATACGGCCGGTCTGTCCGGCGGCGATGGGCAATTGGTAGAACAGGTTATCGATCTCGAAATCGATGCCTGCGCCGTGTTCGGTCAAGGTGAGGCCCGCGAAGGCAGCAATAATCAGGCCAAGGAGCGATGCCGCCAGCCGCCAACCGCGCCGGCTCAATAGCATGCCGCTGCCAGTCAGGAACACCAACAGCGCCGTATTGAACTGCATCGGCATTTTGCCCTGGCCGGGCTGTAACCAATCGCCGTGCTGCATTTCCCATACGGCCATCACCGCCAGGCCCATCGCCATGGCGACGATGCTGAGGATCAGAATGAGGAGATTCAGGCGATGGAAAGACACGATTCTTGAGCGGGATGAGCCGGTTTTTTTGCCTATGCTATCAGCAGTTGCGCTCAAAAAGGCTACGATTTCGGCATGGGGTATGGTCGCGATGCGCCAATGAGTAGTTGAATGGTTTCGGCATGGCCGGTGCCATGTCCACGTCAGCCGCCAGGGCTTACTGTCAAGCCTTGTCATGATGGGCGTTTCCGGCCATCCTGCCGGCCTTTCTGAAATACCGTCCCGATAAAGAAGACTATGTTGCCTCCCATCGAGTCCCGCATTGCCCAAGAACTCAGCGTTGCCGACAAGCAGGTTGCCGCCGCCGTCGCCTTGCTCGACGAAGGCGCCACCGTGCCTTTCATCGCCCGTTACCGCAAGGAGGCGACCGGTGGCCTGGACGATACTCAACTGCGCAATCTGGCCGAGCGCCTGGGTTATCTGCGCGAACTGGAGGAGCGTCGCGCGGCGGTAATCGCCAGTATCGAGGAACAGGGCAAGCTCACAGCGGAACTGCGGGGGGATGTCATGCAGGCCGAGACCAAGCAACGGCTGGAAGACCTGTATTTGCCCTACAAGCCCAAGCGCCGGACCAAGGCCCAGATCGCCAAGGAGGCCGGGCTGGAACCTTTGGCCGATGCCTTGCTGGCCGACCCGAGCTTGAGCCCCGAGGCGGAGGCCGAGAAATACCTCGACGCCGACAAGGGCGTGGCCGACGTCAAGGCCGCGCTCGACGGCGCCCGCCAGATTTTGATGGAGCGTTTCGGCGAGGACGCCGATCTTCTGGGCCGGCTGCGCCAGCACCTGGCCGAGCATGGCGTCCTGGTGTCGAAATTGGTCGAGGGCAAGGCGGAGGAGGGGTCCAAGTTTCGCGACTATTTCGAGTACGACGAGGCCTGGAAGCAGATCCCGTCGCACCGCGCCTTGGCCCTATTTCGCGGCCGCAACGAGGGCGTGCTGCGGGTGGAACTCAAGCTGCCCGAGGAATTGGCGGCCGAGCCCGGCGTGACGGTGCCGAACAGCTGCGAGGGCATGGTGGCCAGCCATTTCCACATCCGCAATGCCGAACGCCCGGCCGACCGCTGGCTGCTCGACACCGTGCGCTGGGCTTGGCGGGTGAAGCTGGGCCTGCACCTGGAACTGGAGTTGATGAACCAGTTGTTCGAACGGGCCGAGGCCGAGGCGATCCGTGTCTTCGCCCAGAACCTGAAGGACCTGTTGCTCGCCGCGCCGGCCGGGCCGCGTGCGGTGATCGGCCTCGATCCGGGCATTCGCACCGGGGTGAAGGTGGCCGTGGTCGACCGCACCGGCAAGTTGCTCGACACCGCGACGATCTATCCGCACGAGCCGCGCCGCGACTGGGCCGGCTCGCTGCATGCCCTGGCCATGCTGGCCAAGAAGCACGGCGCCGAGCTGATCAGCATCGGCAACGGCACCGCCTCGCGCGAGACCGACAAGCTGGCGGCCGACCTGATCAAGCAACAGCCGGAGTTGCAGCTGACCAAGATCGTGGTGAGCGAGGCCGGCGCCTCGGTCTATTCCGCTTCGGAGTTCGCCGCCAAGGAATTCCCGCAACTGGACGTCAGCCTGCGTGGTGCCGTATCCATCGCCCGCCGGCTGCAGGATCCGCTGGCCGAGCTGGTCAAGATCGAGCCCAAGGCCATCGGTGTCGGCCAGTACCAGCACGATGTGTCGCAAGTGAAGCTGGCGCAGTCGCTCGATGCCGTGGTCGAGGACTGCGTGAACGCGGTCGGGGTCGACGTGAATACCGCCTCGGTGCCGCTGCTGGCCCAAGTCTCCGGCCTCAACGCCAGCCTGGCCGCCAATATCGTGGCCCATCGCGACGCCAACGGCCCCTTCCCCAACCGCGAGGCGCTGAAGGGCGTGCCGCGCCTGGGGCCGAAGACCTTCGAGCAGGCCGCCGGTTTCCTGCGCATTGCCAATGGCGACAACCCGCTCGACGCCTCGGCGGTGCACCCGGAGTCCTACCCATTGGTCGAGCGCATCCTGGCCGATGTGCAGAAGGGCGTGCAGGAAGTGATCGGCGATGCCGCGACCCTGAAGCGGCTCGACCCGGCGCGCTATACCGATGAGCAGTTCGGCCTGCCCACGGTGCGCGATATCCTGAAGGAACTGGAGAAGCCGGGCCGCGATCCTCGCCCCGAGTTCAAGACCGCCAGCTTCAAGGAAGGCGTCGAAGACCTGAAGGACTTGCAGCCTGGCATGCAGTTGGAGGGGGTGGTGACCAACGTCACCAACTTCGGTGCCTTTGTCGACGTCGGCGTGCATCAAGACGGTCTGGTCCACGTCTCGGCCCTGGCCGACAAGTTCGTCAAGGACCCGCGCGAGGTGGTGAAGGCCGGCGACGTGGTGCGGGTCAAAGTGGTCGAGGTCGACATCGCCCGCAAGCGCATCGCGCTGACCATGCGCATGGGCGATGCGCTGGACAAGCGGTCGACCGAGCGCGCGACGCCGTCGCCGCCGCAACGCGGCCGGCCTCAAGCCAAGCCGAAAGAACAGACCAAGGCCGGCGGTGCGATGGCCGACGCCCTGGCGCGGGCGATGGGTCGGGGCTAGTCGGCCTGCTGGGCCGACGGAAAGGCGACCGTGACCTTCAGGCCGCCGCCGGGGATGTCGTCCAGACTGACGCGGGCATCGTGTTGTTCTGCAGCGCGCTGGACGATGGACAGGCCGAGGCCGCTCCCCGGGGTGTCGGCCCCGGCCAGGCGATAGAAGCGTTCGAATACCTTGTCGCGCTCTGCGCGCGGGATGCCTGGGCCATTGTCGGCCACGATGAGCCGCACCTCGCGGGCATGCGTTTCCACGCTGACATCCACTCGGCCGCCGGCTGGTGGCGTATAGCGGATGGCGTTGTCGACCAGGTTGTCGAGCAAGGTGCGTACTGTGGTGGGGTTGCCGTCGATGGTGGCCGGCTCGGCGCGCAGCAGGCCGAGGTCGATACCTTTGGCTTCGGCCTGGCTCGAATGATCGGCTACCACTTGCCGGGCCAATTCGTCCAAGGCGATGGCCTGCGAACGCTTGCCCTGGCTTTCCGGCTCCAGGCGTGCGAGTGCGAGCAGTTGTTCGATCAAATGGCCGGCACGGGTGATGCCTGCATCGAGGCGGGCCAGCGCCTCGGCCCGCTCCGTCGCATCGGCTGTGCGTTCGGCGATTTGGGCTTGCAACCG
>JAJZTS010000036.1 GCA_021848725.1 Pseudomonadota bacterium | reverse complement strand
GCGCATCGACCGCCTGCACGGCCTGCTTGATCGTGCGCTGGCCGCGCAAGATAATCTGTTCTGATTCCCTGCTGCGTTCGCGAAGGTGCGCGTATCTCTGAACCGATGCGTATGCACTGGCTGCGGCATGAAGTCTGCGGTGCGCGCGTGGCATTGCCCATGTACCTGATGCGGATGCGCTGCGGCCAACCTCGAACCCCTGGGTTCGAGATTGCGCACTAGACGGCGCGAGCGGGGAATCCCCCCAACATGAACGCACCCGACAAAAAATCCCTTCGCAGTCAGCTACGCCGCGCCCGCGGCGCCATCGGCCCGCGCGCACGACGCCAGGCCGCGTTGAAAATCAGCCGGCTTGTAGCGCGCCTGCACCTGCTGCGCCACGACCGGCGCATCGGCTTCTACATCCCGAGCAAGGGCGAGCTCGACATCCTGCCGCTGATGAATCGCGCGTTGGCCGTCGGCGCGCCCTGCTACCTGCCCAAGCTGCCGCTGCGCTCATTGAAACGCATGTGGTTCACCCGCCTAGGCAACCATGCCCGCCACTGGCGGCTCAACCGTTTCGGCATCCCGGAATACGACGACCGCCGCAACAAACGCCTGCGCGCGCAGCAGCTCGATTTGATCTTTGTGCCGCTACTCGGCTTCGACGACGCCGGTTATCGCCTCGGCATGGGTGGCGGCTTCTACGACACCAGCCTGTCTTATTTGCACCGCCGCCGGCAATGGCGCCGGCCCAAGTTGGTCGGCGTCGCCTTCGACTGCCAGCACGTAGCCCACGTGCCGCACGACCCGTGGGATGTGCCGCTCGATCTGGCGGTTACAGAAAAACGAATTTATCGGTTCTAAGGGGTCGTTAACGGTATGCCAGTAGCATCCTGGATATCGCCCGAATATTTGTTGTCGGCAGCCAACGTGAACGTGCCCGTCGTACCATTGACGTTGTATGTATAAGTGCCTGCATTCAAGCCGTAAACGGACAATGGAATGGTTTTAATAAAATTCAAGAGGGATGGTAAGCAGGCAACAGGTACTGATGACACCGTGGAATTGTAAGTGATAGCGATATCGAACCGATTGTCGACCATGCGCTGATTGATTTGCCCGAATTTCCCACTGTTGCATGACTCGTATGTGCCGTTCACACGCAAGAACACCTGCACTGGAAACCCGTCAGTTTTTATTACGTCAACCTTGGTTATCCAGGTTAAATTAACGGCAGCCGTTCCGATGCGCGTCCCTATCGATTTCAAGTCGGACAACTGCCATGTGCCTTGCGGTGTGTAATTGAAGATCAGGTCTTGATATTGGCCGACCTGCTCTGAAGTGCTCACGCTGGGGATGGTAAGCACCCTGTCTTTATACAGTGGGGCACTCTCGCTGTAGGCGTAGAACGAAAACAGCGTGGCTGGCAGCGAAAATGCTAGTACACGTGTGAAATGCATATCAGCTCCCGTGGCTTTATCATTGCTTTGCCGTACAGCATATTCCGTGAGCACCGCTTAATCCAGCGGCATAAGTAGAGGGAGAACAAGGGCGCATTGCGTGATATCGGCGCGCCCATTGAGGGGATTGCAAGGAATGTCCATGCTACTCCGCCGTATTGCTTGTCTTGTCATCGTCACCTTTGCCGCCTTGCTGGCGCTTCCGGCCTGGGCCGGCACCGGCATCGTTCCGGCAGAGATATTGGTGAAGTACAAAGGGCAATCATTCGCCGGCACCCCTGGCGGCCGTGCCATCGGCCATGGCGTGTTTGTATTGCAAGCAGCAGGCGGGCAGTTCGCAACTGCGGGAACTGGTGATCCTTGGCAGCGACTGCGCCAGCGGCTGGATGAGACTCGGGCCGACCCGGCGGTCGAGTATGCGGAGCCGAATTACCACGGCAGTTTCGACGACAAGCCAACCGTCGCGCCTGCCCCGGCTGACCCCGGTTATGCCGACCAGTGGTGGCTGGACAAGGTGGGCGCTCGGCAGGGCTGGGCGGTGTCGACTGGGGCGGGAATCACCGTGGCCGTGATCGACAGCGGCGTCGATCTCGCTCACCCCGACCTGCAACAAAACTTACGCAACGATGGCTATAATTTCGGCGACGGCAACAGCAACCCGCAGGATGTCTACGGCCATGGCACGTTCGTTGCCGGTATCGCCGCCGCGGCTTGCAACAATGCCGCGGCGGGCTGCGGCCTGGCCTACGGCGCGCGCATCCTACCGATCAAGATCAATGTCGGTGGCTCAGGCACCTTCGCCTCTTCCGCCGTGGCGCAGGCCATCGACTATGCCGTGGCGCATGGCACGCGCGTCATCAACCTAAGCCTTGAGATTGACGGCGAAACGCAAACAGTGGCCGATGCGCTTCAGCGTGCACTCGATGCAGGGGTGATTGTTGTAGCCTCGGCTGGTAACGAGGGTGGCCCCGTAACATTTCCGGGCACCTACCCGGGCGTGATCACGGTGGCCGGAACGTACCAGGACGATTCATTGTGGGAAACCTCGAACCGCGGGCCCGAGGTCTCTCTTGCCGCGCCGGCCATCGGGCTATACAGCACCTTGCTGGGAGGAGGCTTCGGAGAGCGCAGCAAGGGTACTTCCTATTCCGCACCTATGGTAGCGGCGGCGGCAGCGGCAATGCTGCAAGTGGATGGCCGGATCGGCCGAAGTCAAATCAGCGCCTTGCTCAAAGGCGCGACCCACCCGCTGGCGACGGCCGGCTATGGCTTCGGCCTGCTCGACATGGGCGCGGCGCTGTTGGCCTTGCTGCCCGATCTGCGGCCCGACAAGCAAGGCTATGCGAGCAGCGATGCCTTGCAATTGAGCTTTCAGTTGCCCCCCACCGCCGGCACCGCCGATATCTATGTGGCATTGGCCACGCCGCTCGGCGAGTTCTCGTTAAACCCAGATGGCACCTGGGCTTCGGTCGCCGACAAGGGTTATCTACCCATCGCCAAGGGCTACGCCGCCAATGGCCCACTGAATGGCTTCCTGTTCGGCAGTGGCGGCCTCTTCCCGGCCATCCCATTGGCCGGCGTGCTCAGCGGGCGCTACACCTGGCGCATCGCCTTGCTCAACTCGCAAACCGGCTCGCCGATCGGGCCGGTGATCGAATCGCCGATGACACTCAATTAAGCAGGAACGAATGGGCCGACTGGCTTCGGCTATTCGCCCAGATACGCCGCTCTGACCTGCGGATCGGCCGCCAGCTCGGCGCTCGGGCCGGCCAGGGTGATCGCGCCGCTTTCCATCACGTAGCCGCGACTGCTGACTTGCAAGGCCAGGTGCGCGTTTTGCTCGACCAAGAGGATGGTCATGCCCTCGCGCGCGACCGCTTGAATCGTTTCGTAGATCTTCTGCACCATCAGCGGGGCCAGGCCCATGCTCGGTTCGTCCAGCAAGAGCAGGCGCGGCCGGCCCATCAAGGCGCGGCCGATGGCCAGCATCTGTTGCTCGCCGCCCGAGAGCAGGCCGGCCAGTTGGCCGCGGCGTTCGGCCAGGCGCGGGAAGGTCTCATAGATGCGTTCGCCGTCGCCACGCACGGCGGCGGCGTCGCGCCGCAGGTAAGCGCCCATCGCCAGGTTTTCCGCCACCGTCAGCCGGGCGAAGATGCCGCGCCCCTCCGGTACCAAGGCCAGGCCGGCGGCGGCGATGGCGTGGGTCGGCCGGCCCTTGAGGCTGGCGCCGGCGTAATGCACCTGGCCGCCGTGCGGCAGCAGGCCGACGATACCCTTGAGCGTGCTCGACTTGCCGGCGCCGTTGGCGCCGATCAGGCAGACCAGCTCGCCCTCCTCGACCTTGAGGTCGATGCCGCGCACGGCCTGGATGCCGCCGTAATGGATCTTCAGGTCCTTGACCTCGAGCAGGCTCATGCCGCCCCCACGCCGAGATAAGCGGCGATCACCGCCGGGTCGCGCTGCACCGCGTCCGGCGCGCCTTCGGCGATCTTCTTGCCGTAATCGAGCACGGCCACGCGGTCGCACACGCCCATGACCAGCTTCACGTCGTGTTCGATCAGCAGCAGGGTGACGCCGCTGTCGCGCAGCTTGAGGAAGAACTCGGCCATCTGCCGGCGCTCGCTCGGGTTCATGCCGGCCACCGGCTCGTCCAGCGCCAGCAGCTTCGGCTCGGTGGCCAAGGCGCGGGCGATCTCCAGCCGGCGCTGCTCGCCGTAGGCCAGATGGCCGGCCAAGACGCGGGCCTTGCGTTCCAGGCCGACGAACTGCAGCAACTCGTGCGCCCGCGCGCGAATGGCCGCCTCTTCGTCGCGCGTACGCGCGCCGCGCAGCACCGCGCCCAACACCCCAGCGCGCGTGCGCACGTGGCGGCCGACCATCACGTTCTCCAGCGCGGTCATGTTGGGAAACAGCCGGATGTTCTGGAAGGTGCGGGCGAAGCCCTGGCGCACCACCTCGTGCGGGGGGCGATTGTGCACGACGCGGCCGTCCAGCCGCACTGTGCCCTCGCTCACGCGATAGAGCCCGGTCATGCAATTGAACAGCGTGGTCTTGCCGGCGCCGTTGGGGCCGATCAGGCCGTAGATCTCGCCCGGCCGCACGCTGAGCGAAACATCGTCCAGCGCGGCCAGGCCGCCGAAGCGTTTGCCGACGCGCTCGACATCGAGCAGCGTCATCGCCTCAGCCTCGCGCATCGTAAACACTGGCCGACTCCTGCTCGGCGACCTCGTCTGCGGCATGCAGCTCACGCTTGCGCTGGCGCGACGGCCATAACCCTTCGGGCCGGAACAGCATCATCAAAATCAAGGCGCAGCCGAACAGCAGCATGCGCAAGTCGGCCGGGTCGACCGCGACGCGGCCGATAAGCGCGCGCTGCCAATCGCCGACATAGCGCAGCGCCTCGGGCAATACGGTCAGCAGCACCGCGCCGAGGATCACGCCGGGGATATGGCCCATGCCACCCAACACGATCATGCACAGGATCATGATCGACTCCATCAGGCCGAAGCTCTCCGGGCTGATGAAGCCCTGAAAGGCCGAAAACAGGCCGCCGGCCAAGCCGCCGAAGGTGGCGCCCATGGCGAAGGCGAGCAGCTTGACGTTGCGGGTGTCGATGCCCATCGCCGACGCCGCCACCTCGTCCTCGCGGATCGCCGCCCAGGCCCGGCCGATACGCGAGTCTTGCAAACGCATGGCGACAAATATGAGCGCGAGCACGAAGGCGAGGAACAGGTAGTAATACAGATGCGCATTGCTGACGCCGATGCCGAAGAATTTATGCGTCTTGCTCAGGGCAAAGCCGCCGAAGGCGATCGGGTCGATCAGGTTCATGCCCTGCGGCCCGTTGGTGATGTTGATCGGCGCGTCCAGGTTGTTCATGAAGATGCGGATGATCTCGCCGAAACCCAGGGTGACGATGGCGAGGTAGTCGCCGCGTAGCCTCAAGGTCGGCGCGCCGAGCAGCACGCCGAACACGCCGGCCAGCAGCGCGCCCAGCGGCAGCACCGCCCAAAACGGCAGATGCAGGCCGAAGTGCGGGCTGGCCAGCCAGGCGTAGAGATAGGCGCCGAGCGCGTAGAAGGCGACATAGCCGAGGTCGAGCAGGCCGGCATAGCCGACCACGATGTTCAGGCCCAGCGCCAGCATCACATAGAGCAGCGCGAAATCGAGCACCCGCACCCAACTCTTGCCCAGGCCGGCGCCGACCAGGAAGGGCAGTACGGCGAGCAGAATGGCCAACAAGAGCAGCGCCAGCCGCGGCCGGGCACGCAGGAAATCAACGATCCGCATGATCGTTTGCCCTCTCCCCTAGCCCTCCCCCGCTTGCGGGGGAGGGGGATACTGTTTCGCTGCGCGAGATGGTTTTACGCACGGCTCGCCACCCGCTCGCCCAACAGGCCCGACGGCCGGAACACCAGGACCAGGATCAAGATGAAGAAGGCGAACACGTCCTGGTAGTTGCTGCCGAGAAAACCGCCGGTCAGGTCGCCGATATAGCCGGCACCCAGCGCCTCGATCACGCCGAGCAACAAGCCGCCGAGCATGGCGCCGGCGATGTTGCCGATGCCGCCGAGCACCGCGGCGGAGAAGGCCTTCAAGCCGAGCAAGAAGCCCATGTAGTAATGGGCCAGGCCGTAATAGGCGCTGACCATCACTCCGGCCAGCGCGGCCAGGGCCGAGCCGATAACGAAGGTCGTGGCGATCACGCTGTTCACGTTCACCCCCATCAGCGCCGCCACCTCGCGCGATTGCGCGGTCGCGCGCATGGCACGGCCCAGGCGGGTCTTCTGCACCACGAACCACAGGCCCAGCATGACCAAGACGGACAAGGCGACGATGAACAACTGCAGCGTGCTGATATGGGCGCCGAGCACCTCGTGGCTGCCCTGGGGCAGCAAGGGTGGAAACGCGATGTATTGCCGGCCCCAGATCAGCATGGCGACGTTCTGCAGCACGATGGACAGGCCGATGGCGGTGATCAGCGGCGCCAGGCGCGGCGCGTTGCGCAGCGGCCGATAGGCCAGGCGTTCGATGCCGAAGCCGAGCAGCATGCAGACCGGCACCGCGACCAGCACGCCGCCGAGCACGATGACGATGCCGGGCAGATCGGGCGCCACGCCCATCAAGGCGCCGATCACCGCCAGCGCGACCATGGCGCCGATCATGGTCACCTCGCCGTGGGCGAAGTTGATCAGCTCCAAGATGCCGTAGACCATGGTGTAGCCGAGCGCGACCAGGGCGTAGATGCTGCCGAGCACCAGGCCGTTGATGAGTTGCTGGACGAAGATGTCCATCAGCTAAAGAAAACGGGGGCGTCGCCGCCCCCGTTTTTCATTTCGCGTCGCATCACTCTGCGCTCTTGACCGTTTCAAGCACGGCCCAGGTGCCGTTCTTCACCTGGTACAGCGTAACCGAGCCGCCAGTGATGTCGCCCTTCTTGTCGAAGCGGATATGGCCGGTCACCCCCTGCAGATCGGTCTTCGGCAATTCGGCCACCACCTTGGCCGGGTCGGCCGAGTTTGCCCGCCGCATCGCGTCGACCAGGACATAGGCGGCGTCGTAGGCATAGGGCGCATAAACTTGAATCGGGCCGTACTTGGCCTCGAACTTCTGCTTGAACGCAGCGCCGCCGGGCATCTGGTCGAGCGGCAGGCCGGGCAGCGAGGCCACCGCGCCCTCGGCCTCGGCGCCGGCCAGCTTGAGGAAGTTCACGTTCTGAATGCCGTCGCCGCCGAGCAGCTTGGCGGCCAGGCCCAGGCGCTTCATCTGCTGCGCCATCGGCCCACCCTGCGGGTCCATGCCGCCGAAGAACAGCACGTCGGGGCTCTTGCCCTTGATCGAGGTCAGGATCGCAGTGAAGTCGGTGGCGCGGTCGTTGGTGAATTCGCGCGCGACGATCTCGCCGCCGGCGGCCTTCGCCGCCTTTTCGAACTCGTCGGCCAGGCCCTGGCCGTAGGCGGTGCGGTCGTCGATGATCGCGATCTTCTTCGCGCCCATCGATTTCACCGCGAACTGGCCGAGCACCTTGCCCTGCTGCTCGTCGTTGGTCATCACCCGGAACGCGGTCTTGTAGCCTTGCGCGGTGTAGGCGATGGCGGTGGCCGAGGGCGACACCTGCGGGATGCCGGCGTCGGCGTAGAGCTTGGAAGCGGGAATGCTGGTGCCGGAGTTCAGATGGCCGACCACGCCGGCGACGCCGGTATCGACCAGTTTCTGCGCGACCACGGTGCCGGTCTTGGGGTCGGCTTGGTCGTCCTCGCCGATCAGCTCCAGCTTGACCGGTTTGCCGCCGAGGTTCAGGCCTTTGGCATTCAACTCCTCGATCGCGAGGCGGGCGCCGTTCTCGTTGTCCTTGCCCAGATGCGCCTGCGGCCCGGTCAGCGGCGCGACCGAACCGATCTTGACGACATCGCCGGCGGTTTCGGATTTCTGGCCGCAACCAGCGACGGCGACAAGGGTGACCAGTAAAGCGGAAACGATGGTGAAACGCATGCCCTAGGCCCATCCTGTCTGGTTTTCAACGGTGCGATTTATACCACAAAGCACCCACAGCCGAGACAGCCGATCCAGTCCGAGCGGCAATAAAAAAGGCCGGACGAGCCGGCCTTTTCTGGGATCGCGCACCGCTTACAGCGATAGGATCCACTTGGCGATCGCATGCGCGTCGGCATCCGGCACTTGCGGAGCGGGCGGCATCGGCACGGCACCCCAGGCGCCCTTGCTACCGTTCTTGATCACGCCGACGACCGCGTCTTGAGCCTTGGCGTTGCCCTTGAACTTCTTGGCCACATCGACGAAGGCCGGGCCGACGACCTTCTTGTCGACCTGGTGGCAGCTCAGGCAGCTGTATTTCTGCGCCAGGGCTTGGCTGGCAGAGGCGGTGCCGGCGCTGAAGGCCAGGGCCAGGGCGGCAGCGGTAACGATCAGTTTCATTCGATTCTCCTAGTGGTAACACACAGCGAAATGCACCGGGTACAGGTGGCGGGACAATGTTATACAAAGCCTACACCGCTGGAAATAGCCTGGGGATCGTGCGTTTGGACTATTCCATATGGGTAATTAACGCCATCCCGCCCGGCGTCGTTGACGGCTTGCGACAAATTGCCGCAGGCCGAGCGGGCCGCTCAATCCGGCATGGCTAGCAATTTGCGGCTCACCCGCACGATCAGGTGCTTCTCCGCCTCGCCGATCACATAGGGCGGCATGAAGTAGACGCTGTTGCCGATCGGCCGCATGAACACCCCCTCGGCCAAGGCCCGCTCGTGCCAGGTTCGGGAAAAGCCGGGCTTGGCGTCTTTCACGTCGAAGGCCCAGATCATGCCCAGATGGCGAAAGTGCGTCACCCGCGGGTGGTCGGCCACCTCGGCCAGCATCGCGGTCAAGTGCGCGGCCTTGTCGCGGTTGGCCGCGATCACCTTGCCGCCCTCGAACAGATCGAGCACCGCCAAGGCGGCCCGGCAGGCCAGGGCATTGCCGGTATAGGAATGCGAGTGCAAAAAACCGCGCGCGGTGTGGTCGTCGTAAAAGGCGGCATAGATCGCCTCGCTGCACAGCACGGCGGACAGCGGCAGGTAGCCGCCAGTGATGCCCTTGGACAAACACAGCAGATCGGGCCGGATGCCGGCCTGCTCGCAGGCGAACAAGGTGCCGGTGCGGCCGAAGCCGACCGCGATCTCGTCGGCGATCAAGTGAATGCCGAAGCGGTCGCACAGCGCGCGCGCCTTTTGCAGATAGGCCGGATGATGCATCGCCATGCCGGCCGCGCCCTGAACCAAGGGCTCGACGATCAGCGCGGCCGTGGTGTCGGCGTGCTGTTCCAAATACCGCTCCAGGTCGGCCGCCGCGCGCAAGGCATAGGCCTCGGCCGACTCGCCCGGCTCGGCCAGGCGCCAATCCGGCGACTGCACCTGATGCGTGTGGCGCAACAGCGGGGCATAGGTGTCCTTGAACAAGGCGACATCGGTCACCGACAGCGCGCCCAAGGTCTCGCCGTGATAGCCATGCTGCACGCTGATGAAACCGGTCTTCTGCGGCTGGCCCGAATTGCGCCAGAAATGGAAGCTCATCTTCAAGGCGATCTCGGTCGCCGAGGCGCCGTCCGAGCCGTAGAAGGCGTGGCCCAGGCCGGTCAGCCGGGCCAGGCGCTCGGACAGCTCGACCACCGGCGCATGGGTGCAGCCGGCCAGGATCACATGCTCCAGCCGGTCGAGCTGATCGCGCAGCGCGGCGTTGATCCGCGGGTGGCAATGGCCGAACAGATTCACCCACCAGGACGAAATTGCATCGAGATAGCGCCGGCCTTCGTAATCGATCAACCACGGCCCTTCGCCCCGCGCGATCGGCAACGGCGGCGTGGCCTCGAGATGCTTCATTTGGGTGCACGGGTGCCAAAGGGCCGCTCGGCTACGCTCGATCCAATCGCGGTTGCTCACAATCTGCTTCACATCGGGTGGAATGGCGATAGGATAACAGCAGGCGACGCTGTCTCGAATCGGCCATATTTCAGGCGCATGCTTATGCGCGCCGCGACCGCCCACCGCCGCACAGTCGAAGCCTGACCTGTCATTCAACGAGGAGACCTAGTGCCGCACACCGTCTGGCCCGGCCAACCGTACCCGCTCGGCGCCACCTGGGATGGCGCCGGCGTCAACTTCGCCCTGTTCTCGGAACACGCCGAGAAAGTGGAACTGTGCCTGTTCGACCCCAAGGGCCGGCGCGAGATCGAATGCATCGCCCTGCCCGAGCAGACCGACCGGGTCTGGCACGGCTATCTGCCCGACATCCGGCCCGGCCAACTCTACGGCTATCGGGTGCACGGCCCCTACCGGCCGGAAGACGGCCACCGTTTCAACCCGCACAAGCTGTTGCTCGACCCTTACGCCAAGGCCATCGTCGGCCCGCTCAAATGGTCGGACGCCCACTTCGGCTACAAGGCCGACAGCCGGCGCGAAGACCTCAGCCTGGACCGGCGCGACTCCGCCCCCGGCATGCCCAAATGCCAGGTGATCGATCCGGCCTTCACCTGGGGCGACGACCGGCCGCCGAAAACGCCGTGGCACGAGACGGTGATCTACGAACTGCACGTCAAAGGCTTCACCCAGCAGCACCCCGGCATCCCCGCCCACTTGCGCGGCAGCTATGCCGCGCTGGCCAGCGAACCGGTGATCGAACACTTCAAACGCCTGGGCATCACCGCCGTGGAGCTGATGCCGGTGCACGCCTTCGTCGACGACCGCTTCCTGGTCGAGAAGGGCCTGCGCAACTACTGGGGCTACAACTCCATCGGCTATTTCGCGCCCGACTTGCGCTACTCGGCCTACGGCGACATCCACGAATTCAAGACCATGGTCAAGGCGCTGCACGCGCACGGCATCGAGGTCATCCTCGACGTGGTCTACAACCACACCGCCGAGGGCAACCACCTGGGGCCGACCCTGTCCTTCCGCGGCATCGACAACGCCGCCTATTACCGGCTGGCGGGCGACCGCCGCTTCTACAGGGACTACACCGGCTGCGGCAACACGCTGAACATGATGCACCCGCGTGTGCTGCAACTGATCATGGACAGCCTGCGCTACTGGGTGCAGGAGATGCACGTCGACGGCTTCCGCTTCGACCTCGCCTCGGCCCTGGCGCGCGAACTGCACGAAGTCGACAAGCTCGGCGCCTTCTTCGACATCATCCACCAAGACCCGGTGCTGTCGCAGGTCAAGCTGATCGCCGAGCCGTGGGACCTGGGCGAAGGCGGCTACCAGGTCGGCAACTTCCCGGTCGGCTGGACCGAATGGAACGGCCGCTACCGCGACGTCATGCGCGACTACTGGCGCGGCGAAGGCGGCCTGATCGGCGAGTTCGCCACTCGCATCACCGGCTCGAGCGACCTCTACGCCCACAGCGGCCGCCGGCCCTATGCCAGCATCAACTTCATCACCTGCCACGACGGCTTCACCCTGTGCGACCTGGTCAGCTACAACGACAAGCACAACGAGGCCAACGGCGAGGACAACCGCGACGGCGAAGCGCACAACCGCACCTGGAACTGCGGGGTCGAAGGCCCGAGCGCCGACCCGGCGATCCAGGCCCTGCGCCTGCGGCAAAAACGCAACTTCCTGGCCACGCTGATCTTCTCCCAGGGCGTGCCCATGCTCGCCGCCGGCGACGAGCTGGGCCGCAGCCAAGGCGGCAACAACAACGCCTATTGCCAGGACAACGCCATCAGTTGGCTCAATTGGGCCCAGGCGGACCGCGACATGTTCGACTTCGTCGCCACCTGCTTGGCGCTGCGCGCGGCGCACCCGATCCTGCGCCGCCGCCGCTTCTTCCAGGGCCGCGACATCCACGGCCAAGGCGTCAAGGACATCGTCTGGCTCAAGCCGGACGGCAACGAGATGAGCGACGACGAATGGCAGCATCACCATGCCCGCTGCCTCGGTGTCTATCTGGCCGGCACGGCCATGGACGAAGTCGACAGCCGCGGCCAGCGCATCGTCGACGACGACTTTCTGCTGCTGTTCAACGCCCATCACGAGCCGCTGCCCTTCACCATGCCGGCCCTGCACAGCGGCGCCGCCTGGACCGCGGTGCTCGACACCGCCCGACCAAACGGCCTGGCCTTGCACGATACCTTTGCCACCGGGTGCAACTACCCCTTGATGGCGCGCTCCTTCGCGCTGCTCACCCAGCCACGGAGAACGGCATGAGCGCCGACGACCAGTCCAACCCGCAGCGACCCGATCTGCAGCGACTCAGCGAGTTGGTCGGCATCCTGCCCGATTACCACGACATCTGGGGCCATCGGCACGAGACCTCGGACGCCACCCGCCGCGCCCTGCTCGGCGCCATGGCCATCGCCTGCGGAAGCGAGGCCGACTGCGCGCAGTCGATGCAGCAGTGGCTCGAGGCGCCCTGGCGCCGGCGGCTGCCGCCGGTCTTGGTGGCGCCAAGCCATGCGCCGGTCGAACTCACCCTGCACCTGCCCGAGCGCGAGGCCGAACAGGTGTGCACCTGGCGGCTCACCCAGGAAGACGGCCACCGCATGCACGGCCAGTTCACCCCGGCCTCGCTGGAGCCAGGCGAACAGCGCGACATCGACGCCGAGCCCTGGCGCCAGTACCGGCTCTACCTGCCGCCGATCGGCGAGACCGGCTATCACCGGCTGGAGATCGACCTGGCCGACGCAAGGCAGGAATATCCCGAACAAGCCGTCATTCCGGGCGAAGCGGAGCGCAGACCCGGAATCCAGGGGTCGGAAAATCAAAACATCATGGATTCCCGCTTTCGCGGGAAGGCCGGACAACCGCGTTCCCTCAGTCTGCCGCTCATCGTCCACCCCACGCATTGCCATCAACCCGCCTGCGTCACCGAAGGCCGGCGGGCCTGGGGCCTGTCGGTGCAGCTCTACGGCGTGCGCAGCCAACGCAACTGGGGCATGGGCGACTTCGGCGACCTGGGCCAATTGCTCGACTGGGCCGCGCAGGCCGGCGCCGCGCTGATCGGGCTTAACCCGCTGCACGCGCTGTACCCGCACAACCCGCTGCACATCAGCCCCTACAGCCCGTCCAGCCGGCAGTTCGTCAACACGCTCTACCTCGATGTCGAGGCCGTGCCCGAGTTCGCCGACTGCGCCGAGGCGCGCGCCGTCATGGCAGCGGAAAGCTTTCAGGCCGATCTGAACAAACTGCGCGATGCCGAACTGGTGGACTACGCCGGCGTGGCCGAGGCCAAGGGCCGCATCCTGCCGCGGCTCTATCATCACTTCCGCGCCGCCCATCTCGCGCAAGACACGGCGCGGGCAAAAGCCTTCCGCGCCTTCCAACAACAGGCCGGCGAAGACCTGCGCCGCTTCGCGCTGTATCAAGCGCTACAGGCCCACCTACACGCGCACGACGGCGCGCTGTGGGGCTGGCCGGTCTGGCCCGCAGCCTGGCGCGACCCGCAATCCGCCATGGTGCAGGCCTTCGCTGCCGAGCACAGCGAGCGCATCGAATACTTCGAATACCTGCAATGGCTGGCCGAAGACCAGCTCGCGCAATTGCGCACAAAGGCCGAGCAACTGGGCCTGGGCATCGGCCTGTATCAAGACCTGGCGGTCGGCGTCGACAAGGGCGGGGCCGAGACCTGGGCGCACCGCGAGCTGTTCGCCCTGGAGGCGCGCACCGGCTGCCCGCCGGACGACTTCAACCCACGCGGCCAGGACTGGGGCCTGCCGCCCTGGCTGCCGCATCGCTTAAGAGACGCCGGCTACGCGCCGTTCATCGCCGCGCTGCGCGCCAACATGCGCCACGCCGGCGCCCTGCGCCTGGACCACGTCATGGGCCTGATGCGCCTGTACTGGGTGCCGCCCGGCCTACAGGGCGACCAGGGCGCTTACCTCAGCTACCCGTTTGCCGACCTGCTCGGCATCCTGGCGCTGGAGAGCCAGCGCAACCAATGCCTGATCGTCGGCGAAGACCTCGGCACCGTGCCCGACCAAGTGCGGCACAAACTGTATGACTACGGCGTGCTGTCCTACCGGCTGTTCTACTTCGAGCGCGAGCCGGACGGCGCCTTCCGCGCCCCCGGCAACTTCCCCGCGCAAAGCCTGGTCGCGGCCAGCACCCACGACCTGGCCACGCTCAAGGGCTTCTGGCAAGGCGAGGACATCAAACTGCGCGAGCAACTGCAGCTCTACCCCAGCGATCACCTGCGCCAAGCGCAGATCGCCGGCCGCGAGTCCGACCGCTGGCGCCTGCTGCAAGCCCTGGAACGCGACGGCCTGCTGCCCGAGGGCGTCAACGCCAACCCGAACGAAGTGCCGCAACTCACACCCGAGATCATCCAGGCCATCCACCGCCGCCTCGCCCGCAGCCCGGCCCAGCTCTTCATCGTGCAGGCCGAAGATATGCTGGGCGAGTTAGAGCAAGCCAACCTGCCCGGCACCGTGGACGAGCACCCGAACTGGCGGCGGAAGTTGTCGGTGGCGTTAGAGGCGTGGCCGGGTGATGCGCGGATTTCAGGCATCACGCAGGCCTTAAGGTCAGAGCGGCAAGGCTAGGTGAGTTGATTTGCCATGCCCGTAAACTGGGCTGCGGACAGACTAAACCAGTGGCTTAAGCGGCGGATCGCTGCCGCTCCTGCAAGGCCTTGCGAGCGGCGAGCAGGGCCACGTCGGGGTTCTCCGGCGATTCGGATTCCAGGCGGTAGCGGATAGCGGTAACGATCACACGGAAAACGGCCGGATCAACGGCACGAAAGCCGATGTGCTCGGCGAACCATTCAAGCCCGTGGCGGGCGGCAAGCACACCGAACAGCTCGTCGGCATAAGATTCCGAAATAGACAGAACCGCGCCTAAATCGAGAACGACCTTCTCACCCGCGAGTGCGCGCGTCTCCGCCTGCGCGCGAACTTTTGCGGCGGCATGGCGCGAGCCTAGATCGGTGTCGGCAATGGTGAGAAAGGTTTCGTTCATCATGAACCTCGCAGTAGTTCGCCCAGTATAGTCTCGAATTCGTCAGCGGTGGGCGCCTGTTGGGGGCCTGCCACACGTGCCGAGTCGAAACGGCAGGCAAGTGCCACGCCTTGCCATGGAATCGGGGCGGTTTCATAGCTGCGGCTGCCATTCGGCTGGATGCAAAGCATGGAATCTCCGCTCACCAGCCAGAGCCGTCCACAAAACCGCTCCACGCCTTCCACTAACTTAGCCAGCCCCAGGCCCATGTGATGGTTGTCCGACTCCACCACCCGACCAATGCCGGCCATGGGGTTACCCATCATGTCAGTCGGCAGGCGTTGTGCCCATTCATCGACCACGCGTTTCTTGCTGGAGTTCCCCTTCTGGATACACCAGGCAATCGCCTCTTGATGGGTCTCGATGTCACGGATACCGGCGCGCTTCAACTCCCGCAGAAATCCAAGCCCGCAATCCGCCACGGCGAACTCGAACAAGAAGCCGCCGTGCTGGTTGCTCCACTTCTGCGCCATGGAAAAGCCGGTGTCCTTGCCATGAGCCCAAACGTTGTCCAGTAGATCGCCCACCAGTTCGCACATGCTCGCCGAGAATTCTCGGTATTTCGGCTCACTGAACAACCCTCGAATGCAACTATTGATCTCGCTCACAGCTGCGTCGGTTTGTTCCTGGCTCTCCAGCAAAACGAGGGGGCTGTAGTTATTGCCTGCGTGACGCCGCTCGTGGGGGTATGTATCGGCCTCGTCGAGCGCGCGCTCGATAGCGATGGCCTTGGCATAACCAAGCGTTTCGTCCGGGATGGCGAGGTCGGCCAAATGTAGGTGGCGAGCACGCGCCCGCGCCACAAAGGCCGTCCAGAAACCCGGCGAGCAATAGCCGTTGCTTATATCGAAAAAGCCGTCCCGCCCAGCTTCGGCTAGGCTGGTTTGGCGATGCAGCAGTTCGTGCAGTCCATCCATGGTCAACGCAGTATGGCCACTTTCCTAAATGCCCATCATTCTCCAACTTTACCAACCCTCTGCCGGTAAGTCTCTGTTACAAAATCAATAAATACAACAGCAGCACCAACTGCAAGCCGAGCATGCCGCGGTTGTAGGCCGCGATGATTCCCATCTCTGCCATGCCCTGTGCCATAAAGCCCTCGAAGCTCAGTCAAATATCCGGGTAATGCTGAGAGATTTCGCAGGATGAGGCGTACGTTTTCCACACCGCGTGCTTCGTTCGGTATGCCTTCTGGCACAAGCTTGAGTTCCTTTGACAAAGCCTTTGTCAGATCATTGATGTCTGCACTTTTCGAAAACTCAACACCGAGTTTCGTCAAAATAGTTTTACAGCAAGTTTCCACTAGCTCCTTGGCAGTACCAATCGCCAAAGCCGGGTCGACATCGACAGCCCTTTCTAATCGCTCAATTTCTTTTTGCATCCAACCAGCATCCAGAGCATCCGCAACGGTTCTGGCACGGCTAACCGTCCGCCCAGCACTCAGCTTGACCTGTATAGGAACAAACCGGGGTCGGCCCGCAATAGGCTCTGTCTCTATCAGCCTCCAACCCTGTAACTGTAGCTTTTCGTTGAAAATGCTTACTAAGCGTAGTGCCTCATCTCTATCCGGCCTGACTACCGGATGCACTATTTCGCAGAGAAAACGGAGAAAAGCATCAGTCGGTCCATCTTGCAGACGGAAGCGTTGGTCGCTGAATATCCAATCGTCTGGCCAGTCATCAGGGTTATTCACTCGATGTTGCCAAATATCCCCAGACGCATTCTTAAATCGACTATCGCCGGACGGTAGATTGTCGAGGTCATACAAGCGCTGTAGAAATTCGACCTCATCTAGCTGCCCCGCCCACCATATTTTTTCAATACGCAATGTGTCGATAATCTCTTGACGCGTCTGTCGCGAAATATCGACACCCGGCTCTCGCCAATTTTCCTTGGCTTCCACCCTGGGTACGATTTTGGTGCTAATCCAATCGCTGGAATATTGCTCAACCACAGGCTTAAGCCTGCCATCAATTTGTGCTTCTATGGCTTCACGTTTTGAACCTAGTTTCGCAAATTCACGCGCAGGAATTCTTAGGAAAAGGGTCCAAACAGTCGTGCCACCATTCCAATTGTCATATCCGGTTTGTTCAATCTGTGCTTCGGCTGTTCGCAGCATATCCGTTGCATCAAATGCCCCGTCCGCTGAAAGCATTTCAGATGTAGTAGCTAAGAAAGCATCTAAATGCTCGGCGAGTTCAGACATGGTGGTCAATATGGAAAAATGAATGGTCCCAAATATTACCCCGCTTCATCGGGCGAAAATTAAAGGTGCCAGACTGAATTGACCACCAAAACCACCTCAGAATCAAAGGGGCCCAGAATCAAAGGGGCCAGGCTCGGATCAAAGGAAGATAAATGGGGTCAGACTCGATTTTTTAAAAATCTGCCTGACCTCGACCGCCTGCCGAATTTGCTCACTGAAAACGAGGACGTGAAACAAGAGCGATTGCGAGAGGCCCTTAAAGAGACTATATTCGGTCTCATCTCGCTTCGAGGATTTTGCAATGCGCTACTCCACTCAGGTCAAACCCATCAGCTACCTCAAGGCGAACGCCGCCGAAGTTTTGACCCAGTTGACCGATGGGCGCGAACCGCTCGTCATCACCCAAAACGGGGAAGCCAAGGCGGTCATCCAGGACGTGGCCTCGTATGAGGAGACGCAGGAAACCCTGGCGCTACTGAAAATCCTCGCCTTGGGCAATGCCGAGATCGAGGCGGGCAAGGCGAAACCCGTGGGCGCAGTTGTCGCAAGGTTGCGGGCCAAACAGGCCGCCAAGTAATGGCTGGTCGAAAGTACGCAGCGCTGCTCACCCAGGGCACCGAGCAGGACTTTGAGTCAATCTACGATTACATCGCGCAGTGCGATTGCAAGGCCAATGCCGACCGCGTTCTGGATCGCTTGCTGGAGGTTGTAGAGAGCTTGGCGACATTTCCCGAGCGCGGTGCTTACCCCAAGGAACTCATTGCCCTCGGCATTCGGGAATATCGGCAGACTGCCTTCAAGCCTTATCGCGTGATCTATCGGGTGATCGGCCGCAAGGTGTTTATCTACCTGATCGCCGATGGCAGACGCGATATGCAATCCCTCTTGGCGCGTCGCCTTCTCGGGGCCTGACGAGCGGCGGGTCGTTAAAGAGTCGGTTCAGACTCGATTTGCTTATCCAGCCCCGCACCGCATTTTGCCCCACGTTTATGGATTTGGTTTTCGCTCCGCCGGTAGTCGTGGCCATTCCTGTTTTGGCAAACGCCCGCTCAGCTCGTACTTGCCGCCCATAAAATACGCCAAGGGTCTTGGCTATTTGTGCATATCTCATAACTGGCCTAGATTGGTATTGGCGGCCGGGTGGCCCATTCCTTTCACCGGCGATAACGAGCAAATAAATACAATGTGGGGCAACGTGAACATTCAAGCATCCAGTCCTCCCATGGAGGGCAAGCCGGGGTCCAGCATCAAGCGCCAGGCGGTGGTCGTTATTCACGGCATTGGCAATCAGCGGCCGATGGATACGCTGCGGCCATTCGTGGATGCGGTATTGAATGTCGACCCCGCGCACGACGAAGTGCCTAAGTACTACAGCAAGCCCGAACACATATCCGGCACCTTCGAGCTGCGCCGGCTGCAAAGCACGAATAGCCGGCCGCGAACCGACTACTTCGAGCTCTATTGGCAACATCTCGTGCCAACGGCTACCTGGCAAAGGATTTTTTCCTGGCTGAGGCTGCTGCTTACACGGCGGCCTTCGGATGTGCCCCCGTCACTCCGTGCAATATGGATTTTCAGCTGGCTAGTTGTTGTGGCCGCGCTTGGGCTTCTTGCTCTGGATATCGTGCCGTGGCTATTCCCCAACGTTGTAGCCATGCCGACGTGGCTAGCGAACTGGTCGGGCCTTCCTCTTGGAGTATCCCTAGCCTTGCTTACGATACAGGGCCTGGTGCTGAATTATGTCGGCGACGCCGCCATCTATTTGAGCCCGGACCCGGCCAATATCCAGGCCCGCCAGGCGGTGCGCGAGGCCGGGGTCGCCTTAATTGAACAGCTGCATAACGGCCGCAATGAAGGGCCAAAGTACGACAGGATCGTGATGGTCGGCCATAGCCTGGGCAGCATTATCGGTTATGACATCCTGACCTATGCCTGGCCGCGCTATAACAGTAAACATAGTCGGCCGGCACAGCCGACGCGTGATGCGCTGCAACATGCCGAAACGGCGGCAAGGCGGCTTTGGGAAGCCAACTCTTCCGACAAGAATGCCCTGGAAGGGGCAAGGAAGGATTGGGTGGCCGCATCGCGGCACCTATGGCTGGAACAAAGAAAAAATGGCCTGCCGTGGCTTGTTACCGACTTCATCACGCTTGGCAGCCCACTGGCTCACAGCCTGTTGCTGCTGGCCAGGAACAAGAATGAATTCGACCGTAAAAAAAAGCAGCGCGAGCTACCCACATCGCCGCCGCAATTGGAAAAAGACAAAACCTTTTCATTCAGGAACTACTACACAATTGAGAACAATGCGCAGAGAACGGCACATGTACTGCATCATGCCGCGCCTTTCGCTGTAACGAACTGGACGAACCTGTATTTCCCCGCGCGGTTCGTCCTCAAGGGTGATTTCATCGGCGGCCCCATCGCCGACTACCTGGGGCCGGGTATCGTCGACATCCCCGTAAGGACCGCCACCTGGGGCGGCTGGCTGGCGCATACCCACTACTGGCGGCCGCATCGGACCGACCGGGCCGACCACATGTCCGCGATGTCTCGCTTGATCGCCGCTCTTGATATCGAACGCAACAGAAGCTTCGGCCCGGAGAGTTTCGGCTCGGAGTAATAAAAGCCAATGTGGCCGCTGCAGGCGGGGTTGGAACGGCAGTCATCTCTCCCGGCCCTTGAATGCAGCATGTCGAGCCGGACAAGGCGGCTGGATTAATTTTGGCCTAGTAATAAGATAAACAAGGTCAGTTCAGGCTCGCGTTATTACTTTCGGACGTTAGCGCAAACCGGTGATCCGTGCCCGACTCAAACCACCTTACCCGCCGACCGGCACCAAGACCAGCTCCCGATAAAAGGTAACGGGACTACTTGCCCTGGAGCGAACCGAAGACTTTGCCGATCAGCTTGCTGCCGGACTGCAGCGGGTTGGCGCGAAACGCCTTTTCCTGCTCGCCGATGACCTTGTAGAGCCGATCCAAACTCTGTTGGGTGACGTAGTTTTCGATTGAGGCCTGGTCGGCTTTGATGGCGCCGAAGCGGGCGGCCGTACCGGCATAGGTGTTGTAGGTCTGTGCCAGGCCCACCTTGTCGGTGGTTTTTTTCACGATGGGCAGAAACTTGGCCGACAAGGCGGCCTCGGTCTTGCGGCGGAAAAAATCGGTGGCGGCTGTTTCGCCGCCGGTGAGGATGCCCTTGGCATCTTCCAGGGTCATGTCGCGGATGGTGCTGACCAGCAGGGTCTTCGCTTGCGGCACCGCGGCCTCGGCAGCCCGGTTCATGCCGAGCTCAAGGGCCTCCACCTGGCTGCCCATGCCAAAGCTTTTCATGAGCTGGCTGGCCTTTTGCAGATTGTCGGGCAGGGAGATGCGCTGCTTGGCGTCACCCCAGAAGCCGTTTTCCTTGCCAAGCTGGGCCACGGCAGCTTCTGCGCCCTTGGTGAGGGCCTCCTTCAGCCCGCCGTTCAATTCCGCCGCGGTCAGGCTATTGACGCCGGACTGGGTCGGCGACGCGGCGGGGGCGCTGCCGCCCCTGTTGAGCACCCCTTTCAACTGATCCTGTAGGCCGCCTAAATCGAGGGCGTAAACCGGCAGCGCCAGGCCGGCAAAAACCATTACGGCAATCAGCTTGTTCATGTCTGCTCCTCCAATCGATGCCGCTAATATAGGCGCCACCTTACTCGCCGGCCAGCACCAAGTCGCGGCAGGCATGCCAGCTGGCGTGGCCGATGAGCGGCAGAAATCAAAGGGGCGAGGCTGAACTGACCCGGCTATATCGGACACCTTAATCAGGCAACACCGTTCTGTGGCTCGAACGCTACCGACTCACTTATTAGCATCCCCGCCGTTTCGATAAAGCCGATGATCTCGGCCAGACCCTGGCCCGTCTTCAGATTGGAAAACACGAACGGCCGCTCGCCGCGCATCTTTTTGGCGTCGCGGTCCATCACCTCGAGCGAGGCGCCGACCATGGGCGCCAGGTCGATCTTGTTGATCACCAGCAGGT
>JAJZTS010000035.1:17361-21637 GCA_021848725.1 Pseudomonadota bacterium | reverse complement strand
GGCCCGAGGTCGATCGGCTTGCCGGCCTTCTCGGCCAATTGCCGCGCCTCTTGAATCGCGCGGCGCAACTCGGCGACGTAGTCCGAATTCGGCGGCGCCATGCCGAGCAAGGTGCGCCAATGCTGCACGGCCTTGGCATAGTCCTTCTGCTGGAAGGCCTGGATGCCGGACAACTCGTGCGCCTTGGGGTCGTTCGGGTCGAGCTGCAGGGCCTTGGCCACCAAGCGCATCGGCTCGCCGTCCAGCGAGCGCTGTTGCAGCATCGCACCGGCCTCGGCCAGGCCGGACCAGACGGCCGCCTCGCCCGGTGCCAGCGCGCTGGCCTTGAGATAGGCCTGCTGCGCTTCCGGCCAGCGGCCCAGGGCGCCATAGGTGCGGGCCAGCATGAACCAGCCGCGCGCATCGTTCGGGTTGGCCTTGAGCTTCTGCTCGGCGGCATGGACCATGGCCTCGATACTGGCCGGGCCCTCGGGCCCTTCGGCCGCGATCTGGATCGCCAGCGGGTTGCCCAAGGCGAAATACAAGCCGAAGGCGACCAGCGGGATAGCCAGGCCCAAGCCATAGGCCAGCCAACGCGAGCGGCCGGCCGTGACCGGTGCGGGCGCGGCCGTTTCCTGCAAGGCATCTTCGACCAGGCGCACTTCCAGCTCGGCCTTGGTGCTGGCGTACTGCTCGTCGCCGACCAGACCGTTACGGAAATCGGCCTCGAGTTCGTGCAGTTGATCGCGATAGACCGCGATATTGATCCGCTTGCGCTCGGTCGCATCGCCCTGACCACGGCCGCGCAATAGCGGCCGCATCACCAGCACGGCGGCACCGGCCGCCAACACGAAAGCCAGCGCCCAAAATGCGCCGACAGTCCAATGCATGCTCATTGTTTATCCTCTTCTTCGGCCAAGAGCTTGGCGGCCTGTTGGCGGGCGGCTTCGCTGATTTGCGGTGTTGCCAGGTTGCGCCGGCGGCGCAAGGTGAAGAACCAAATGATGCCGCCGGTGGCGAGGAACAGCACCGGACCCAGCCACAGCAGGAAGGTCACCGGTTTGAACGGCGGTTTGTACAGCACGAAGTCGCCATAGCGGTTGGTCAGGTAGGCCACCACCTCCTTGTCGCTCTTGCCCGCATGCATCTGCTCGCGAATCTCGCGGCGCAAGTCGGCCGCCAGATCGGCGCGCGAGCCGGCCAGCGATTCGTTCTGGCAAACCAGACAGCGCAGATCCTCGGCCAGCTTGTTCATACGCTGCTCGATCGCCGGGTCTTCGGCATTGGGCAAGGCCTCTGCCGCGAATACCGGTAGCGAGAGAAAGCCACAGAAAAGGGCTGTCATGAAGCGCAAGGTCATACCCCCAACTCCTTCAGCAAAGGCTCGAATTTCTCTTGCCACACCTGCGGCGTCACTGGCCCGGTCTGCTTGTAGCGAATGACCCCGGCGCGGTCGATCAGATAGGTCTCGGGTACACCGTAGACGCCATAGTCGATGCCGACCCGTCCTTCGGGGTCGACCACTGCCAGACTGTAGGGATTGCCCAGTTGCGCCAGCCAGGCCTTGGCCTCCTCCGGCTTGTCCTTGTAATTGAGGCCGACGATGGGCAAGCGCTTGGCCTTCGCCAACTCGACCAGATAGGGGTGCTCGTCGCGGCAGGACACGCACCACGAGGCCCAGACATTGAATAGCCAGACTTGGCCCTGCATGTCCCTCGGCGAGAAGGTCTTGGCCGGCTCGAACAGTTGCGGCTGGGCGAAGGCCGGGGCCGGCTTGCCGATGAAGGGCGACGGCACCTCGCGCGGATTGCGCGACAGACCGACATAGAAAAACGTAGCCAGTACCGTGAAGACGATGAACGGGATGAAACGTTTCATGCCTTGGCTCCTTCAGCGGCGGTCGCTGCGGCCGGCGGCGCCGCCTTTTTCAGCGCAATGCGATAGCGCCGATCGGACGCGGCCAGCACGCCACCGAGCGCCAGGAACAAACCGCCGAGCCACAGCCAATCGACGAAGGGTTTGTAGTAGACCCGCAGGCTCCAGGCGCCATTGGCCAAGGGTTCGCCGAGCGAGACGTAGACGTCGCGCAGCAGGTTGTAGTGGATGGCCGCCTCGGTCATCGGCATACCGGAGGCGTTGTAGCTGCGCTTTTCCGGTTCAAGCACGAATTGCTTCTGGCCACCGCGGCTGACCTCGACCCGGCCGCGCATGGCCTGGTAGTTCGGACCGGGCACCTGGGTGGCACCCTGGAAGGTGAAACGATAGCCGGCCAGTTCGACGTAGTCGCCGATGTTCATGCGTACGTCGCGATCGGCCTGGAAATGCGACACCACGGTGGCGCCACACACGGCCACGGCCAAGCCGAAGTGGGCCAGCTGCATGCCCCAGAATGCACGCGGCAGGGCCTTGAGCCGTGCGCCCAGGCGACCCTCGCCATGTCGCACACGATCGGCGAAGCCGATGGCCACGGTGAACACGATCCACAAGACCAGGAACAGGCCCAGGCTGGCCGTGAAGCTGAAGCCCGTCAAGGTCAGCGGCAGCAACGCGGCCGTTGCCAGCGCGACGACGAAGGCCCACTTCAGGCGCTGCGCCAACTCGGGCAGGCTGGCCTGCTTCCAGCGGGCCAGCGGGCCGATACCGACCAGGAACAAGGCCGGTGTGATCAAGGGCACGAACACCGCATTGAAGTAAGGCGGGCCGACCGAGATCTTGCCCATGTTCAACGCATCGATGAACAAGGGATACAAGGTGCCGAGCAGCACCGAACCCATGGCCGCGATCAACAACACGTTGTTGGCGAGCAGCAGCGACTCGCGCGAGAACCAAGTGAACGGACCGCCGGCCATCAAGCGCGGCGCACGCCAGGCATAAAGCAAGAGCGAGCCGCCGATGACGACGCCGAGGAAGCCGAGGATGAACACACCGCGCGCCGGGTCGGTGGCGAAGGCATGGACCGAGGACAACACACCGGAGCGGACCAAGAAGGTACCGAGCAAAGAGAGCGAGAACGCCGCGATCGCAAGCAGCACGGTCCAGCTCTTGAACGCGCCACGCTTTTCGGTGACCGCCAGCGAATGAATCAAGGCCGTGCCGGCCAGCCACGGCATGAACGAGGCATTCTCGGTCGGGTCCCAGAACCACCAGCCGCCCCAGCCCAATTCGTAATAGGCCCACCAGCTGCCCAGCGCGATGCCGACGGTAAGAAAGGTCCAGGCCACGGTGGTCCACGGCCGCGACCAACGCGCCCAGGCGGCGTCGAGTTTGCCCGACAGCAGCGCGGCGATGGCGAAGGCGAAGGCGACCGAAAAGCCGACATAACCCATGTACAACATGGGCGGATGCACCACCATGCCCGGGTCCTGCAGCAGCGGGTTCATGTCGTTGCCCTCGACCGCCGCCGGCACCAAACGCAGGAAGGGATTGGACGTGGCCAACAGGAAGGCGAGGAAGCCGCTGCTGATCAGGCCCATCACACCGATCACGCGGGCGGCCATGTCGTCCGGCAGGTGCTTCGAGAACACCGTCACCGCCGTGGTCCACACGCCGAGGATCAAGGCCCAAAGCAACAAGGAACCTTCATGCGACCCCCAAGTGGCGGTGAAGCGATAGATCTTCGGCAATTGCGAGAACGAGTTGCGCGCGACGTTTTCGACCGAAAAATCGTTGGTCAAGAATGCGTAGGCCAGGCACCCGAAAGCCAAGGCGACGAAAACAAATTGGCCTTGGGCCGCCGGCCGGGCAACCGCCATAAGCGCGGCATTGCCGCGATGGGCGCCGACGATAGGCAGGATGCCCTGGACCAAGGCCAACAACAAAGCGACGATCAGCGCGAAATGGCCGAGTTCTGGGATCATGGGGTTTCCTCTCTTACCGTCATTCCCGCGCAAGCGGGAATCCATGTGTTTTCAAAGAATCTCTTCATATAAATCTCGCCACGCCTTGTTTGTCTGTTCAATCAATTCGATCTTCCAGGCCCGGTTCCATTTCTTGATCTGCTTCTCCCGGCAGATCGCCGAACCCATCGTTTCATGTCGCTCGTACCAGACCAATTTATCGACACCGTATCGTTTGGTAAAACCATCGACCAATTTCTGCTTGTGTTCGTAGACCCTTTTCACCAAATCGCTCGTTACACCCACATATAACGTCCCCTTCGGCTGGCTTGCCAGCAGGTAGACGCAGGGTAGCTTTTCCATCGCTGTATAGATTCCCGCTTATGCGGGAATGACGGCCTAGATTATTGCGCCAATGTCTTCTGTGCCTTCTGTGCCTGTTCCAGCGCATGAGCCGCTTC